>CAZIVV010000047.1:0-71698 GCA_964542775.1 uncultured Desulfomonile sp. | reverse complement strand
ACATCCGTTGGGCTGTCGAAGAACCCATTGACAGTCACCCTGGGGTTGAAAGGCCCATCAGTTTCAATTACATCGAAAAACCTGACTAAGCCAAATCGAATTGAAATAGAGTTGCGGGGGACGAAGCTGGCTAGTGGGGTCACTGATTTTTTTAAATTTCAGTCAGGACTGCTCAGGGGAGTTCGAATAGCCGAAGATATTAACATCACTAGGCTAACCCTTGATTTTGGTAAAGCCCGGATTCCTGATTTGAAGGTAAGTCAGACCTCAGGCCACATTGCGTTGACTCTTGAGGCTTCCCGGAACCTGCCGGGCGAATTGAAGCCTGATCAGCAAAAATCCAGTGTGTTGGATAACCGTGCATCTGAGCCCAAAAAGAAAACCACAATCAACAGCGCCAGGAAATCACAACCCAGAAATGAAGATGTGGCTCGAACCGAGATTCGCAGCCAGTCACAGCAGCGCCATCAGGCGATTGAGCTAACGGATAATGGGCAAAAACAGCGACCAGAGGCAGACCTATCAAACTGGAAGAATCCAGCTGGAGGAATAAGGCCTGTCAGCGGTCGTCAGATAGAGGACAGGGATTTGGTGGCGGAACTTGAGCGACCTTTTGGCTCCAGAAGAATCGGTCGCGCTGAGTGCATCGACATTGAATCTGAGAATGTGTGTTTTTATTACGAGGAGGTTTTTCTAAAATATGCAGACCCAAAGGACGTAATAAAAACGATCGATTGTATGTTTAATCTGTATTGCCCCGGGACCGGACAAGGCGGGCCGGGTGGAGGAACGGAGCATATCTCGACAAGCTTCATTGAGCAGAACATGAGCCCCCGCTCTGTAATCAGAGACGGGAAGGACAAGACAAAAACGCTCAAACCTCTGGATGACCGGGGTTTTGATCGTATCGATGAATTGCGCCTGGTTCCTGTGCCCGAATATCCTCGCCGTCCGTTTGAAACGGGTGTTGATGTAAAGAGCTGGAGAATGCTCAGAGACCTGGACCGCAAAGACCCCAAGTTGGCGAAGATCGTGACTCACAGCATGGTGTGGGCTGATGAAAAAAAGAGGGTTGTTTTTCTCAAGGATACCGAAAACAGACTCATGCAGATAAGAAAAGTCATACGCTCACTTGACAGGCCGAGTCTGCAGGTTCTTGTTCAAAGCAGGATAGTCCGCGCTCACAAGAATTGGAGCCGGGGACTGGGAATACTTTGGGGTGGCAGAAACAATCAGGTAGGCGTGGTAAAAGATGGAGCGAACACATACTGGGGTTTTGGAGGAAACCAGGAGGGCTATGAGGCGGGGTTTCACGGACCCTCCAATCGTCCTACGGGCCAAAGCACCATAGGAGTGGACATCCCCTCTACTTTTGCTGTAAACCTGCCCGCATTAGTTAATAACATGACTAACTTAATGGGCTTAGGGGTTCAGTTCGGACTGCTCAAACCCAACTACATCACGGAGTTGGACTTGCGTTTACAGTTGGGAGAGACATCAGGCCAGGCAAAGATAGTAGCGCGTCCAGAAATTCAGGTCATGGACGGAGAAAGGGCAATCATCAAGAATGGGGTTGTGATGACTTTAAAGACTTCATCGCCCAACTGGGGAACTCATACTGAACTGGTGCCAGTTGATCTGAAGCTGGAAATTACTCCCAAGGTCCTCTTCAACAATCGCATCCGAATGGACGTGGACATATTTGATAATGAGGTGGATGGCAGGACTTCCTGCGGGACTTGCGAAATTGTGAAATTGTATCTGACGAGGGAAGCTCATACTACACTGGTGGTTGGAGACGGAGAAACCTGTGTGCTCGGTGGAATAATCAGGGATGCGGAGAGCAACCGCAAGGACGGCTGGCCGTTCCTGATGAAGATACCTATCATCGGGGCATTTTTCAGTAACCGATCAAAATCCACTATCTCTGACGAGTTACTGGTCTTTTTGACACCATCAATAGTCAGGCAGGGAAGTCAGGGGCCTGAACCTGAAGACGAACGCAAGGTAAGTTGCGGGCATGACCGAAAGTAGCCAGACTTTGGGAGGCGTCCCTCATCACCCTGAAATCCGGGACACCCAAAGATTAAAACCTTATTCAAGCGCTTTCAGATGGTCAACTCTGCCTTGAGGTTGTCTATGACTTCATTGACGCCTTTATTTTCGGTGTCCTTTGAAATTATGGGAACGACTGAGGAACCTGATATCCCGTAGTCAGCCAGTTTCTTCCGCTCGCGATCCATCAGAGTCTTTCGGTCTTTGGACTTGTCCTTCTGGGCATTTTTGAGCTCAGACCTGAACTTGCTAATCACGGTCTTTTGAGGAGGCGCAAAAGGCAGTTTTTCAATCAAGTCCAGGAATTGAGTCAGATTCTGGCCATGTTCAATTTTCTGCACGAGCAGGTTCCAGACCAGTTTCTTCAGCTCCTCGAGGTCATCTGGAGATTCAGCATAAAGTTCGTCAATTATTTTATTGGCGGTATCACTGTAATCGTGAATTTTCAGGGCGTATCCCCGTGCTTTTTTCTGGAGTGAATCCCTGTGGATCTGCGCCTTCTCGGACTCGGACAATCCCATTCCGCGGGTTCTTTCCATCATGATCTCAATTGTGCTTCTGATTTCTGACACAACAAACCTCTATTCCCTGATTTGTCCGTCCCCGAGAACTATATATTTTGTAGTAGTCAGGTCTTCAACTCCCATAGGACCGTAAGAGTGAATTTTGGTGGTGCTTATGCCAATTTCGGCCCCAAGACCGAACACGTAACCGTCGCTCATCCTGGTAGATGCGTTCACAATTACCGTGGATGAATTGACCTCCCGTAGAAATTTTTGGGACGCTGAATAATCCTTTGTCACAATGGCTTCAGTATGCGATGAGCCGTATTTGGCAATATGCCTGATGGCTTCATCAATGCTGTCAACTATCCTGACAGAAAGTATCAAGGCCGAATACTCGGCGTACCAATCATCTTCAGTAGCTGGAGTGATGGAATCCACCAGCTTTCTTGATCTTTCACAACCTCGCAGGGTAACGCCACTAGCGACAAGTTCCCTGGCAACCAGTGGCAAGAACTCGTCAGCTATTGATGAGTGGATCAGTAGTGTTTCCAGGGAATTACAGACTCCTGGTCTTTGAGCCTTGGCATTCACGGCAAGTTTGACGGCCATGGAGAATTCGACGTCTTTGTCAACATACATGTGACATACGCCTTTGTAATGCTTGACAACAGGAACCCTGGAATTCTCGGACACGAACCTGATCAGATCTTCGCCACCTCTCGGGATGATGAGGTCAATCAGGTCCTCAAGCTTTACCAGATGCAAAATGGCTTCTCGCTCTGTAGTGGGAAGTAAATTGACCACATTTGGATTCACTCCGTTGTCTTTGAGGACAGACCGGAAAATATCCGCTATGGCCACATTCGAGTCATAGGCCTCGGATCCTCCCCGAAGGATGCAGGCGTTGCCCGCCTTAAGGCATAAAGCGGCGGCATCTGCTGTGACATTAGGTCTGGATTCATAGATCATGCCTATGACCCCGAGGGGGATACGCATCTTTCCTACCCGCATACCGTTAGGTCTCACCCACATGCGCGTGATTTCTCCAACCGGGTCAGGAAAAGACGCTATCTCGCGAAGACCTTCCACCGTCTGTGTCAACACATTGTCTGAGAGAGTGAGTCTATCGATCATTGGCAATGACATTCCCCGGGATCGCGCTTTTTCAACATCTCGAGCGTTCTCTTGCTGTAAAAAAGACCTAGTTTCCCAGATTTTGTCGGCCACCAGATTCAATATTTTTTCTTTTTGGCCCATGGTCAGTCTAGCCGCCTCTGGCGCAGCTCCATGAGCCATTGTGGCTGTTTCGGATACCTGCTCTCTTATGGACATGAGTCACTCCCGATATTCTTCATCATTTTTCTGTCTGACAATCTGTTCGCAAATCCGTAAAAAAACTTTTTCACGATTACCATCAGACAGACTATTTATCAACTGCCTGGTATAGTGTTTTGTTCAGGAATAAAGTTATTGTAATTTAATAGTCATTCTGAGGGAGGATACCGGATGATCCCAATTGTTTCCATAGTAGGCAAATCAGATTCGGGCAAAACTACCTTGCTTGAAAAGTTGGTCGCTGAATTAAAGTCCCGTGGTTTCAGGGTCGGAACCATAAAACATGACGCCCACAGCTTTGAGATCGATCACGAAGGAAAAGATTCATGGCGTCACAAGAAAGCTGGCGCATCTGTTTCAATCATTTCGTCTGCCGAAAAAATCGGAATGGTCCTGGATTCCGATCATGATCATACCCTGTCTGAAATCAGGGATAAGTTTATCAGGGATGTCGATATAATACTGAGCGAGGGTTACAAAAGGGAAATTCACCCCAAGATAGAGGTGTACCGCCGCGAGAAACGTCAGGAGATGCTATGTGGATCGGACGACAACCTTATGGCTATCGCCGGTGACCCGGATAACCCTCCACCAGGAGTTCCTCTCTTCGATTTGAACGATCCAGTTCCGATCTGCGATTTTCTGGAGAGTAAATTTCTCCGATAGTAACATTACGTTTGTTTTTATGTCAGAATGCCCAAAACCCCTGTCATTAAACGGGGCGCGCCAATCCTAACCGCTGATGGCGCGTGATATGGCCTGACTGGTCTCAATTGCCAGTTTTTTTCCAGCTTCCACCTTTTCGGAATTGTTAAGCCAGTCAAGGCCAACCAGCCAGAAACCGGCTACCATACGTCTTCTGGTCTTTTTGCCATGAAATATTGGAGCAGCGACACAGCCCACGTTGTTGAGATACTCACCCGCATCGTGGGCGACCCCCTCCTGTCTGACCTTTGTTAACTCATTTTTGTAGGCCTCAGGATCAGTTATTGAGTTGGCTGTAAAGGCTGGAAGCGGAAATTTTTCCAGTATCTCGTCAATCTTTTCATCTTCATGAAAAGCCAGGAAAATTTTTCCTGCAGCACCTGCATACATTGATATCCTTGTGCCCGGCTTTGCGGTTATTTTCAGTTCCTTGCGTGTCTCAATCTGGTCCAGTATCAGAAGATTGTAACCGGTACACATACCAAGAAATACATCCTCATCCAGCTTGTGTCCCAGTTCTTCCAGATAGGGCCGCGCTATGTCCACAAGAGGTAACTGAACCGAGGCTTTCTCCGCTAACTTCCTGACTGCATAACCGCAAGTATATTTTCGGGTTATGGGATCTCTGAGAACCCACCCAGTCTCCTCGAGAGCCGCTAATATTCCATGGGTTGTTGATTTGGCCAATTCCAGTTTGGAAGCTATTTCGCTTATGCCTGGATTGGTCTGCTCCGAGATTATCATCTTAAGTACACGCATGGCTTTTGAGACAATCGGAGCCGAATAGGAAAGCGCTGGCGCTTTTAGCTTTGCATTCATGGTGTTTTCCATTCGCGGGGAGATTTCTTTACAACGGTAAGGTTTGTTCAGTGTTGTGAACAAGTTTGCTTTCTTGCTTTTTGGTTGAGCTATTTCATTGGTTTAAACTATAAATGTCTTATGGCTTGACATTCCTTTTTTGTAAAGCTAATTTTATAATTCAGCGTTCTGAGTACGGAATTATTATACAATGAAGATAGACTTGGATGCAATCTACAGGGCTACGCTAGCGACTCATTCAGGAAATGAGGGCTGGGTGGGTGTGGCCCCTGATGGACGAGATTATCACATTGTCGTTCCCGTAGATGTGCAGATAGCCCGAGGCGTCATGGCCGGCAATAAACCGACCGATGGAACTCCGTTTGGGGGGTATTCCAACTGGTTGTATTTCAGATGTCAGCCTTATACCAGCCGTGTTGACGATCATGAGCTTAGGCTGGAACAGGCAAAGAAAAACCTGTCTGAAATGGTATCCAGCCTCGCACAGCATGGAATCATTGCCGAGCCTCAGATTAAATATCCCTCCAAACCACAAGTAACCATAAACAATATAAAATCAGATAAATGCAAGAAAATATTCTGCGCCGGGTGCAAAACTCTTTGGATAGGGATAAATGAAGCATTAACAGACGTCGATTTAAAGCTTGTCAGGTACAAGGCCAACGTTGATGATTTCAATGCCGGGGTGTTCCTGTTCAGACATGGGTGTGGGGGAAATGTAGAAATCCCGGTGTCACTTCTCGTTAAACCACAAAGACAAACCAGGTCACTGGCGGGTCTTCAGGCCTGCCCGGGGCTGTGTTTTCACCAGACTGTATTGAGGTCATGCAGAGCCGTTTGCGAGGGATCAGTCTATCGGAAGCTGGCCAGCAGGATAGCGCTCAAACATACGGATCAATTAACGCAAAGACGTCAGCGACAACTGCAACAAGGCGCCTGAGTTTCAACGTTTAATCCATTCCGGCCTCTGCTTTTGAGGTCCAATATGACTTTCAGGAGGGTAAAGGAATGCTCCTGCCAAACTTCGAGTATCATGAGCCCATGACTTTGGAAGAAGTTTTGCGCTTACTTTCGGAATTAGGCGGAAATGCCAGACTTCTTGCAGGTGGCACCGATCTGCTCGTGCGAATGAAGCTCAACATTGACAAGCCTTCTCACCTGATTTCCCTGGAGAAAGTTCCGGGCCTCAAAACGATCATCCGACGGGAGAATCACGGCGTTTCGATCGGTTCTACAGTCACTGCCGCCGCGCTTGCGCACAGTGAGTTGATTGGCGATCGATTCATGCCTCTGTGCATCGCCAGCTCCCGCCTCGGAGCCCCAATGATCCGAAATCGGGCTACAATTGGAGGAAACCTGGTAAACGCAAGACCAGCAGCTGACCTCTCGCCGGCTTGCATGGTCTTATCGGCTAATCTGAAATTAAAAAGTTTGAACAACGAACGATACGTGTCGGCCAACGATTTTTTTGTTGGTCCAGGACAAACTCTGCTCGAACAAAATGAGTTGCTGGTTTCCATTGAGATGGAAACACCTCCGCCATGGACTGGAGGAGCTTATATTAAACTTGGAGCGCGCAAGGCTCTTGAGATTTCCATGGTCAATGTAGCATGTTTGATGACATTACAATCCCCGGACGGTCCCATCGCCGACATAAAAATAGCTTTGGGGGCCGTAGCGCCAACTCCAGTTAGAGCCTTTGCCGCTGAGGACTTCCTCAGGGGACAAATGCCATCAGACTCGCTTTTTTTAGAGGCTGGAGCCATTGGAGTCGGAATGTGCAGTCCGATCACGGATCACAGGGGAACGATGGAATACAGATGCATGATGATAGAGTCACTGACAAACCGCGCCCTTCAACAGGCCTATCAGAAAGCCCTGGCGTGGAAACCGTGAAGCTGTAGATAGTCTGATCGCCGAGTTCAACTTTATGAAGCATGGTAAACACTTTTTTTCCAAGGATGATTCAGGAGAGCCCGATGAAGAAGATAATTAAATTAACGATAAACGGCGAATCGGTTGAGGCGGCTGTTGAGCCTAATCAGACACTGTTACAGTTCCTCCGGGAGGATTTGGGCTTGACGGGAACCAAACATGGCTGTGGCCTGGGAGATTGTGGCGCCTGCACTGTGATCATGGATGGAAAAGCCGTAAACTCGTGTCTTGTCCTGGCTGTTCAGGCTTCAGGGAAAGAGGTTCTGACAATAGAGGGAATGGCCTCCGGAGCAGAGCTTCATCCCATTCAGCAGGCTTTTGTCGACAAAGGGGCAATACAATGCGGATATTGCACGCCTGGAATGATTCTGTCAGCCAAAGCATTTCTGGATGAAAACCCCAGACCATCCGAAAACGACATTCGGACCGCCATCTCGGGAAATCTTTGCAGATGCACGGGTTACCAAAAGATAGTTGAAGCAATTCAGGCAGCTGCCCAAGACCTCAAAAGAGAGGGGGTATCCTGATATGAACAATTTTACAGTCCTCAATACCAGAGCCCCCAGACTCGACGGACCGCTTAAAGCTACCGGCAAGGCCAAATATGCCGATGACCTCAGATTTTCGGGAATGCTTTATGCCTCTATCCTTCAGAGCCCTCTCGCTCACGCCCGAATTCTTAACATTGATACATCCAAAGCTTCCAGACTCAGTGGAGTCAAAGCAGTTGTAACATCCAAAGAGGCCGGTCTCATAAAGTATGGCGTATCCCCGGCCAGGTATGACGAAACGCTATTTGCCCATGACAAGGTTCGATACGTAGGAGATGAGGTGGCCGCTGTGGCTGCTGTTGATCAGGCTACGGCCCAGGAAGCGCTGAGTCTTATCAAGGTGGATTACGAGGAACTGCCTGCCGTTTTCGATATGTTCGCGGCCATGGAAGAAGGAGCCCCGCTCATCCATGACGAATTCCCAGGAAACCTCAACGCCGAAGTTCATCAGGAATTTGGAGACACCGAGGCGGCTATGGCTGAATGTGACCTTGTTATGAGCCACACATTCACAAACAAAAGGCAGGACGCGGCATTTCTGGAGCCTCATTCATGTGTGGCCATCTATGATCTGGATGGAAGGCTTACTCTTCACACATCGACTCAGGTCCCACATTATGTGATGAGAACTGTCGCCATGGTTCTCCAGATACCGGTGGGTAACGTCAGGGTGGTCAAACCGTTCGTGGGCGGAGGGTTTGGTCCAAAATGCGAGGCCACACCCCTTGAAATGAGTTGCTCTCTTTTGTCCCGTGTTACCGGCAGACCTGTGAAAATGTCCTACTCCAGAGAACAGGTTTTTCTTCACAGCAGAGCGCGCCATCAATTTTTTGCTGAGATGTCCCTTGGCGTAAAGAAAGATGGGACGATGGTTGCGCTCAAGAACAAGGCAGTGCTGGATGGAGGAGCCTACAGCAGTTTTGGTATAGCAACCGTGTACTATTCCGGATCTTTACTTGGCGGACCTTACAAGCTCCAGGCAATGAAATATGACGGCTACAGGGCATATACCAACAAGCCGGCATGCGGAGCTCAGCGTGGTCACGGTGGAGTGGCTCACAGGGCCGCTTTCGAACAACTTATCGACATGACCGCTTCTGAATTGGGCATTGACCCTATAGATTTCCGACTCAGGAATATCATGACGACCGGTGATATGACGGTCAACGAACTGGATATGTCGAGCCTCGGCATGAAAGAGTGTATTGAAGCGGTCGAAGAGCGCTCCGGCTGGAAAAACAAAAAAGGCAAGCTTCCCAAGGGTAAGGGAATCGGCATGGCCTGCGGTTTTTTTGTTTCCGGGGCCGGTTACCCCATATACAGATCTGACACCTACCATTCAACCGTGGTCATCAAGTTGAGTGAAGACGGTGGAACAGCCACTGTTCAAACGGGATCTGCCGAGATTGGTCAGGGCTCTGATACAACAATGGGGATGATAGCGGCTGAAACGCTTGGCATACCTCTTGGTAATGTGAGGGTTATGTCAGGTGACACCGACCTGAGTGTGGATCTTGGAGCCTATTCGTCGCGTCAGACCCTCATGACCGGCCATGCCACCAAAGAAGCGGCCGAACAGATTCGCAACAAAATTGCAGATTTTCTGGCCGATGAGATGCAGATCCAGGCGGAATCCATTTCCTTCTCGGAAGGACTGGTTAAATTCGATGGTCAGCCCGGTAATTTCCAAAATATGAGGACCGCTTATATTAAGGAGCATCGGGGCTGGACTGATCTGCCTACCGGCGAATACCTGACCTTCAGGGAAGCCGCCAGAATGACCTATCTCAAATATGGGACCATTGTTGGAACAGGAAAGTACAAACCCCCTCGACTTGGTGGTTCTTATAAAGGCGCAGCTGTCGGCACTTCACCTGCTTATGGTTGCTCGGCGCAAGTCGTTGAAGTAGATGTGGATCTTGAAACAGGAGTAATTACGGTCGAAAATATGACAGACGCTCATGATTGCGGCCTTGCCATTAATAAAACACTGGTAGAAGGACAAATGCAGGGATCTTTGTCTATGGGCCTTGGCGAATGCCTGTTTGAAGAGGTTAAATTTGATTCAAGAGGCAGGATAATGAATCCTTCATTGGGAGAATATCGCATCCCAACATCACTCGACATGCCAAATGTCAAATCCATCATCGTTGAGTCCAACGAACCTAACGGACCTTACGGGGCAAAAGAAGTGGGCGAAGGCGCCATCATGCCGACCATTCCGGCCATCCTCAATGCTGTCTATGACGCAACCGGAATGAGAATAAACGAATTGCCAGTGACTTCGGAGAGGCTATATGTGGCCATGAAAAGGAAACAAGAGGAATAGTCTGAGGCGGGAGTTGACGAAAACGCCAACGGTTGTTCAATTGTGACCGTAAAAAGGCAGGAGATGGCTGGAAGCGTTAATCCAGCCTATCTCCTGAACTGTGAATTTAGGGAGGGGCAGCGATCCTTTTGGACTCGCCTCGATTAATCCTGAGTTTTTGTGTGACTGTATTGCATATTATTTTTAATGGGTTGAAGGAAAATTATGACCTCAGGTTCATGACCGTTCAGGATCTCCTTGACCTGACTCAGGAAGATGATCCTGCGGTCATTGTGGAGATCAACGGTCGCTTCATCTACAGAAGAGAATTCAAAACCATATTCATAAATGAAGGCGACCGCGTTGAATTCATCCATCCATCTTTTGGTGGCTGACGAGAGTCCATCCTCGCCAGTCTTCGACAAATCAATCCAAATCCTGTTTTACCAAAACCTGTCAATTAGTCAGCCGAACCTTGTTGAATAAGAGCTTGCTGCGGATTTCCCCGTTCATCCCAGGCCAGAATGAAACCTAGAAGATGAGGCCTACCGCTCCTGTGACTCCGTCAAGACTCGTTTTGTCTATGTTCGCCGGATAGCTACGCTCCAGCACTATCCATCTCCAACCTGCTTCCAGATAGCCCCATCTACCATAGTTCATCGGTATGTAGACCCTACCTACAGCCTGAGCGTCCCATCCAAGGTAATCTTCCAGGAACTGGATCGAACCTTTGCACTCGGTGCTGACTGTCGCCTGGCCGATGTTGCGGATTACCCTCTCGATGCTGGCTCCAGCGTAAGCCAGACCGAACTGTTTCGAACGACTATAGTTGTATACAAGGCTAGTACTACTGATGGCAAGTTTGTCATCATAGAGCGCGTAACCCGCATATACGCTTGAAACAGCGTGTTTCTGGTGAAACCAGTCATATACAAGATCCCAGCGGTATATATACCTGTCCCATTTGGTCAATGTCGAGGCAAAGGCGGGATATTGCTGCAAGTATCCCCACCAGAATGGGTATGAAGGGTTGGAATTGTCACGATAGTTAATCGGCATGAAGGAGAATCTAATTCCCCAGTTGGCTCGTATCTGACAACGCGCCTCGTATTCTCCGATGTATTGATAACGGCTCAAATCAAGGTCGCGATTCAGATCCAGCTCTGTAGCGGGTAGCCCCCCTGGCTGAGTTCCCCAGAGCTGAGTGCTGGCGTTCATCTTCGCATACCACAGCCGAGCGCTTAGCTGAAACTGCTTGCAGCCCGGATGCGGAAGAATGGCGTCACCTTCGCAACCACCGAGATTCAGTCCTGACTGGGAAAACATCCCGAACAGGGGCGGAAAAAGCGATTGCTGGTAAGGTTGAGCCGTAGCTGCCCCCGGCGGACAGCCCTGAGGGCCACAAACCGGACCCTTGGGCAAGGCGCTGTACATAGGCGCAGATGTAGCGCTTCCTCTCGGGTAGCTACGATTGGAATATGATGTACCTCTGGATGAGGATCCCGGCGATACCTGTGTAGCTGAGGGGAACTGCTGTCGGATGACTGAGCGCGGCTGTGCCGTTGGCTCTGCGGACAAAGCATCCCCTTGAAGTCCAGGCGCTAAAACATCTGGACCCGTATAACCCCACCCAGCTCCCACGGGGGCTATAGCCATAACTATCGCCAAACAAACCAATACCTTTAAGGGTTTTATTACTAACATACCCTCCCTCCTTCACTGAATGTCCTGGATTGTGTTAATTATTCAAGTTGAAGATTATGTCAAGTAAAATGTTAAATCTGATTCAATTTTATTTAACATTAATTTAAATAGGTTGTGAATTATATTGATTTCATGTTGATCTTTAAAAGTTTTAACAGACTGTATTAGTTGCACTTTTTATTTTGGATAATATATTTCAATAAAACCAGAGATAAATCGTTATAACCTTCAATCTGAATTTGATTTAATGGCTATTATAACCGACTGGAATGCTCACAGGTCACAGCATTTTTAAGAGATTATTTCCTGATATAGTTGGATAATAAAAACGACACATCTGTTGAAGAAAATGAGCTCTGATTTCTTTTTTTGATATCCACATTTTCCGCCATTTTCGTTTGATATTTGTCCTTTTGCATTTATGATGGATAATTATGCTCTCAATGGCTAAGGGCTAGCTTTAGGGCTTTATCAGCTGGTCGGAAAGAAGAAAAGAATCTGGATATGGCAGGCCCGGTAAAACACAAGGCAGTATTTCTGGACAGGGACGGGGTAATCAACCGAAAATTACCTGAAGACCGATATGTCACGAATCATGAGGAATTTGAACTTCTTCCGGGTGTACGCGCGGCCCTGTCAATTTTTTCCCAATTGGGCTATCTTTTGGTGATAGTCACCAATCAGCGGGGCATAGCCAGGGGATTAATGGATGAGAAGGACCTTCTGGACGTTCACGGTCACATGAAAGAAAAACTGTCCGAGCGCGGTATCAAACTCGATGGTCTTTATTATTGTCCTCATGACAGGGACGAAGGGTGTGAATGTCGCAAACCACGACCAGGCATGATATTAAACGCGGCTCGGGATCTGAACGCGGATATGGAGCAATCTTTCATGGTCGGTGATTCGGATTCTGACATGGCAGCTGCCCGAAATGCGGGAGTACGCGCTGTTCGTATTTCGGAACACAAAGATTCTGAAGCCTATTTAACTTTTTCCAGTCTTCTGGATTTTGCCAGATATCTTGAGACATTAGCGCACCGTGAGAAGAAATGAATTTCTGGAGAATACAATGAGTAGCCCCGACAAAAGGGATAACAAGTTGAATGCGGACACCAAATTGACCAAAAAAGATTCACTCTGTTTTGATTGTGGGCCTCATGTGCCCTGCTTCACAGAATGTTGTGGGAAACTGCAGCTGGCCCTGACCCCATACGACGTGCTCAGGCTTCGCAAGAGATTGGGACTTACGGCAGATGAATTCATGGACCGCCACACCGATCTGAGGCTTAGGACATTACACGGTTTCCCGGAATTGATGATGAAGATGGCCGAAACGGAATCAAGGCGTTGTCCATTTGTTACAGAGAGGGGATGTTCTGTTTATGAGGACAGGCCTGGGGCATGTCGGATATATCCTCTGGGCCGAGCATCCAAGAAGCATCCAATGACGGGGGAGTCTCAAGAGTTTTACTTCACAGTGAGGGAAGACCATTGCCGTGGATTTGAATTCGATAAGAAATGGTTAATCAGCGAATGGCTTGATGACCAGGGTATGGATGATTACAACAATTGGAACGATTTACTGATGGAGCTTATTTCACTCAAGAGTCGCAAGGGCGCCAAATCGCTTAGTCCTCAACATATCCAGATGTACATGATGGCGTGTTTCAACACGGAAAAATTTAGGGATTTTATTTTCAAGAGCGCTTTCCTGCAGAAATTTGACATCAAGGAAGAAACGGTAAATGAAATCAGGACCAATGATGAGGCGTTGATGAAATTTGCGTTCCTGTGGTTAAAATTTGCTCTTTTCGGGGAAACAACCATCGCGGTGAAGTGACTAAGTTAATTGAGGCTTTTAGTAATTCCAGATTGAACGTCATGGAATGTTGGTTCTACAGAAAACTGGTTTTGGGCTACTTTTTGAATCACCGCAAATAGTTGTCCATTTGGGAATCCTGAATGCCTGGACATCTAATTTAAAATCATCTGCATCGGCTTTCAGGTCATTGAAAGTCATTCATGGGTAAGAGAACCTGAAGAAATATCTGGAGCTTAGGTAAAAATCTTATCACTGCTGGTGGAGGTAAGATGCTAACCTTCAAATCTGTTGTTCAGGAATTGTTTGAAATTGCCGGCATAAATGTAGATGGCCCCAACCCATGGGATATCAGAGTTCACGACGATCGTTTTTATCAGAGGGCTCTCAATGAAAGTAACCTGGGGCTGGGCGAATCTTACATGGACGGCTGGTGGGACTGTCCAAGACCTGATGAATTCTTCTTCAGGATTCTTTCGGCGCAATTGCATGAAAAGACCAGAAGAAATCTGAAAACTTTTCTCACAGTAATCAGGGCTCATCTATTTAATCTCCAATCGGTCCGACGGGTTTTTCAGGTTGCAAGGGCCCATTACAACCTGGACAACGAACTGTTCTTTTCATTCCTCGATCCCCATCTTCAATACAGTTGCGCATACTTCAGGGACACTGAAGATCTTAGCGAGGCCCAAATCAGGAAACTCGATCTTATTGTTTCAAAACTCGACTTGAAACCATCAGATCACCTTTTGGATATCGGTTTCGGCTGGGGAGGTCTGGCAAAGTATGTGGCGTCAAAGGTCGGATGTGAAGTTACAGGTGTGAACATATCGACTGAACAGATTTCGTTTGCCAAAGGACATTGCGCCGGTCTCCCTATAAAAATGATCCATTCCGATTACCGACAGATTCAGGGATCGTTTGACAAAATAGTTTCAGTAGGAATGTTTGAACATGTAGGTTCAAAAAATTACCTGGCCTACATGGATGTTATAAACAGGGTCCTAAAACCTGATGGAATATTCCTGCTTCATACAATCGGGAGTAACGAGTCTTCCATGATGACAGATCCCTGGATTGACAAGTATATCTTTCCAAATGGACTTCTGCCAAGTCCCGCTCAGATTGGCAAGGCAATCGAAAAAAGACTCGTCATTGAAGACTGGCACAACTTTGGACCATATTACGACAAAACTTTATTGTGCTGGAATGAAAGGTTTCAGAGAGCCTGGCCGCAGCTGGCCAAAAAATATGATGAGCGCACGAAACGAATGTGGGAATATTACCTGTTGTCATGCGCCGGCGTCTTTCGCTCGAGACACAATCAGCTATGGCAGATAGTTCTCACCAGGACTGGACGCCAGCAGCCATTTTGCAGATTTTCCTAGACTTGAGGATGAACTCTATTTTTTGTATTGTTTCTTGATCCTGTTGATATGGCCGCGGCCCAAACCTTTGACTTCACATCCAAGCTCAAAATATCTTTTTATGTGATCATCATTAAGCATGCCAAAGCAGTCTATGACCGCCATGGGACCGCCCACTGCTTCAAACAACTGATCCGGGTCGAGATTCCTGAAACATTTATGCGGAACCGCCAGTATGACTACATCCGCGCCCTTGAGCGCCGAAGCAAGATCCTGCTCAATAGTAAGTTCGTTTAGACGTTTCTGATTTCTGAAAAAACGGGCCTTGCTCTTACCCGGTGTGGGATAGCTATCCTGAGCTTCAAATTCCCACCAGTGGTCAACGTATGGATCATGAATGCAGATTTCTGCTCCCATTTCAGCCAGTCTGCGAACTATGACCTCGGATCCGCTGTATCTGGTGTCACCTACATCTTCCCTGTAGGACGCCCCTAGAACTGTAACCTTGGAGGCGGCAATATAGCGCCCCATGTTCCTTAAGGCATCCCTGGCGAGTTCTGGAACGTGAAGAGCCCGGCTATCATTTATATTGATCGCAGTTGGTGTAATCTTGAACAGGTCATCCTGAAATCCAAGCAGGTGCTTGTACGCCCAGACACCAAGACCACCATCCTTGGGCAGACAATAACCTCCAATTCCAGGTCCTGGAAAAATCATGTTTGAATGAGTTGGACGAACCTTGATCGCTTCTATCACCTTGATCAGGTCCACTCCGTTACGTTCCGAGAATAAACTCCATTCATTGAGAAATGCCAGAATAGTGGCCCTGTAACTGTTTTCAACTATTTTGGCGGTCTCTGATTCGATCGGCCTGTCCAGCACTGTCAAAGGAAAATTTTTTGTATCTATGACTTCACTCAGGAATTTCGAAACCCTCTCACGGGAGGTTTCATTTATGCCGCTACAGACCCGCCAGAAGTTGCGCACAGATGAAACGTAATTTGCTCCGGGCATTACCCGCTCATAACTGTGGGCGAGAACCGGCTCAGTTTTAATGCCCCGGCTTTTGAAAGCCTTTGAGATAAGAGGATAAGCGACCTGCTCAGTAGTCCCGGGTGGAACCGTGGTCTCTATGAGCACCATGGCGTCGGCTTTTATATTTTCCCCGATGATCTCAAGCGATTTTTCCAGGTCATCGAGCTGAACGTAGCCTGTGGCCACATCAGACAGTGATTCCTTGATGTAATCGCATTGCACATCGACAACGACCACATCCGCAAATTTCAGGGCGTCGTAGGTAAAAGAGGCCGTCAGGGTTTTCTTCTCGTTAACACACCTGTTGATAAGTTCGTCAACCTCAGGGTCCTCTGATTTCATTGGGGATATTCCCCTGTTGATGATCGGTATTTTCCAGAAACTCCGATGACTTGGTCTTTGCATCCCAATCACCAGTTTTCCCGGTTTCCCCGACGCGTCCGTCGAGTCGGCTATTACCGCAGCCATTACTGCGCCGACAAATCCCAGTCCAACGACCACAACTATTTCGCGGCCCAGTTCGCGGTTGTAATCAACCAGCTTTGAAAGTCTTTCGTATTCGATTTGATAATCCAGCTCGACTGGAACCGGAAATCTTTCACCTTCAGGACTGACTGAGAATTCTCTGTTCATTGCTTTCCCTCTAAAGAATTGACCAAAACGTAGTAACTCAGGAAATGCTGTCGCCACATACGTTTTTAGAAACATCGATATCACATGCGATTAATAGTGGCGGCCAGTAGTAAGAATTGTTGCGCGCAGTAATTAAGCTTAGGATAAAACAGCTCAATCACTTTAGTCAAGGACAAAAGCCGTTGAAGACCTGGCGCGTATGTGTTAGTCTAAAAGTTTAATTGCTCATGCATTTGAAGCTGGAGGAATCATGGAGTCCAAATATAACCCGGAAGTAATTGAACGAAAATGGCAGTTGTTTTGGGAAAATGAGAATATTTTCAAGGTAGAGATGAATAATGACAAAAAGAAATACTACCTTTTGGAAATGTTCCCTTACCCTTCCGGCCGCATACACATGGGCCACGTCCGGAACTATTGCATTGGTGACGTGATATCCAGATTCCGCATGTCACAGGGTTATAATGTGCTTCATCCGATGGGCTGGGACGCCTTCGGAATGCCGGCTGAAAATGCCGCCATCAAGCACGGTTCTCATCCGGCTGTATGGACGATGAACAACATCAACGAAATGCGACGCCAACTCAAAAGAATTGGGCTGTCCTATGACTGGAGTCGTGAAATTGCTACATGTCATCCAGAATATTACAGGTGGGAACAGTGGCTGTTCATAAGAATGCTGGAAAAAGGTCTTGTTTACAGGAAGAAATCGATAGTCAACTATTGTGAACCCTGCGCCACAGTACTTGCGAACGAGCAGGTTGAGGATGGTCAGTGCTGGAGATGTGGAGCGAATGTAATTCAGCGTGAACAGGATGGCTGGTTTTTTAAAATTACTGCTTATGCTCAGGAGTTGCTGGACAAATGTGACGAATTGACCGGTTGGCCCGACAAGGTCCTGACAATGCAGAGGAACTGGATAGGACGCTCTGAAGGCGCCCGTGTACTGTTTGCGCTGGAGGGTTCCGAGGAATCAATCGAAGTCTTCACCACTCGCCCGGACACACTCCACGGCGCTACCTTTATGAGTCTGGCCCCTGAGCATCCACTTTGTCTTAAACTGTCTCGTGGAACATCACAGGAGGCTGCGGTACAAAAATTCGTCAATGAGGCTTTGACTCAGGACTGGCAGACACGTGTGGGAGAGAACGCTGAGAAAAAGGGAGTTTTCCTTGGAGCCTACTGCCTAAATCCGCTTACAGGTCTCAGAATGCCCATCTATAGCGCCAATTTTGTCCTGTTCGATTACGGAACTGGAGCCGTAATGGCTGTTCCCGCCCATGACCAAAGGGATTTTGAATTTGCGACAAAATATGGTCTTGACAGGATAGTAGTTATTCAGCCGCCGGATAGAACGCTTGAAGCCTCAACAATGGCCGAAGCTTATGTTGATGAAGGCTTTCTCGTAAATTCAATGGAATTTGACGGCATGGATAATGTTAGCGCCAAGAAAGCGATTTGCGAGAAACTTGAATCACTTGGACGTGGCGGACTTACAATAAATTACAGAATCAGGGATTGGGGAATATCGCGTCAGAGATACTGGGGCGCCCCGATACCGATCATACATTGCGAAGACTGCGGGATAGTCCCGACTCCCGATGACCAACTCCCTGTAAAATTGCCTACCGATATCGACTTTCCGGCCAGTGGCAGATCCCCATTACCGGACCTGGACTGGTGGGTCAATGTGAAATGCCCAAGATGCGGAAAACCCGCAAGAAGAGAAACTGATACCATGGATACTTTCGTTGAATCATCATGGTATTTTGACAGATACACATGCCCCCGATTTGAAGGTGGCATACTTGAACCGGAACAACTGCGCTACTGGGCGCCTGTGGACCAATACATCGGTGGAATCGAGCACGCTATTTTGCATTTGCTGTATTCACGTTTTTTCACCAAGGCTCTTCGTGATCTTGGAATAAAGACCCAGGATGAACCTTTTCTGAACCTGCTTACACAGGGTATGGTCATTAAAGATGGCGCCAAGATGTCAAAATCCAAGGGTAATGTTGTTGACCCTGAGGATCTCATAAATAAATACGGCTGTGATACAGTCAGGCTATTCTGCCTGTTCGCAGCTCCCCCTGAAAGGGATCTGGAGTGGACCTCTGAAGGGGTGGATGGGGCTGCAAGGTTCCTGAACAGGGTATGGGGTTTGGTTCAACAATTCAGAGATGTCAGAAAACCTGATCGTATTTCAGACGAGTCAGGGCTTGCTAGATCAGTTCGCCGCATGACCCATAAAACCCTCAAAAAAGTAACGGATGACATCAACAACAGATTCCGCTTCAATACAGCCATAGCAGCCATCATGGAGTTTTCAAACGAACTGGGAAAAATATCCCGTCAAGATCTCGATGCCTCTGGTGATTTGAGGGATGCGCTTTTTCACGCAATAAGAACACTTGTGTTCATGCTGTCTCCGTTTACACCGCATTTTGCCGAAGAGTTGTGGGAGAATCTGGGCGGAAAGAGCGGAATGACGAATTTGCCATGGCCGGCTTATGACGAGTCAATGCTGACCGAGGATTCACTCGCAATAGTTGTTCAGGTAAATGGGAAGAAACGCTCAGAGGTAAGAGTGTCTGTGGATGCTACGGATGATGAGATAAAGCAGACTGCCCTGGCCGAAATGAATGTTCAAAAGTTCATTGAGGGCCATACCATAAAGAAAATGATCGTGGTTCCCGGGAAGCTCCTGAACATTGTGGTTGGATAGCCACACATTTTTCTGGCAATATTCGGACTAGCCTGATAATGATCCGACTGTAGTATGACTTCGGTCGGTTATTGTCAAACTGGTTCGATTAACCTGATGTAATGTATAAGGTCGCACTTTAGCTGACTAGCCGGACATTATGGGGATTTCTGGTAATACTATTTGCAGCCGAAAAACTCTCAATGCTATGTTTGTAGAAATACCTTACTTGTTCACATCAGTAAGGTATCGGATTAATTTCCAGGGTTCACTGACTAACCATGTGCTGGTGTTTTGCCTTTTTTTGATGATATCGGGATGTGGCTATCGCTTTAGCGGCAGTAGAGACGGCTCACCATTTCCTCCTAATCTGGAAACACTCTGCGTAAACAGCGTAGTTAACAATACGGTTATTACGGGGATAGAGACGGAACTTACCAATGAATTGCGTCGGGAATTCTCTTTGGGCACAACGTTGAAGCTCGTGCCCGAAGGAGGAGACGCTAGTCTCAAGACGAGTATCATCTCATATGAAGACAATCCTTCGGCTTACAGGGCTGATGGAAAGGAACTGACCCGCATTGGAGTTCTCAGAGTTCATTGTGTTCTGGAAAAAAATCAGGATAAACAGACGCTTTGGAAGAACGACTTCACTGCGTCCTACACGTATACAGTCACTGACTCGATAGCCGGGACCCTTTCTAACAGGCGCAAAGCCATCTCACAGATGATCAAGGACCTTACCCCGAGAATTTACAGGGCCATGTATGACAATTTCTGATCTGATGGCTCCTCTGGTAATATAACGCTATGAACTGCCTTTTGGGTGAACTGACAAAATAACAAGGCATTATTGTTTAAAACCAAACCATGACCCTACAGATAAAACGAAGTAACTACATATTCCTGGTAATTCTTTCAAGCCTGTTCGTGTACCTGTTCGGCCATTACGAATCCCTGATAAACCAGTATGTGATCAACGATGATGTTCGCCAGCAGATCTACTGGATGCAGAGGTGGTTAGACCATGAGCTGTTCCAGAATGATCTCCTGACAAGGTATGCCGAAAACTACGTCCCGATAGGAGTCAAGTCCATCTATCATGCTTTCTCGGGAATCATGAATCCTGTCCAGTTCAGCAAGATCCTGACTGGATTACTTTTTGTAGTTAACGCCTTGTTACTGTTCATTATAGGAACCAGATTCACCGATGACCTCACCGCGTTTATTATAACTGTCTGCTCATTTTTGTTTACCAGTTTTATTGCAAAGATGTCAGGGGGAATGTCGCAGAGTTTCGCCTATCCGTTGCTGTTTGCCTACTTGTACTTCCTGGCTTCAAAAAACCTGTTGGGCGCAAGCCTGACGATCATGATTCAATCGATTTTTAACCCCTACATATTTGTTCTCTGTTTTGCGACTCATAGCCTTTATTTGCTCTGGAATCTATGGGGTTATGTGGCTCTGACAGATGTTGAATCGGAAGAACGGGTCCAGCCAGAGATCACCCTTTCAAAACTCATTTTGATGAATATACCTGTGTTAGTTGGCGTTTTGTCAATGATCATCCAGCATGTCTATCTCAGAACAACGGAATTTGGTGATCTGATTTCATGGGTGGACATATATGGAAACATTGAATACACCAGCTCTGGACGTTATCAGCTAGTTCCAGGGCCCGACCTTTATTGGGAGTTATTCCGGCCAGTTGTGCTACTGCTACTGTTCGATGATTACGGTCCGGTTGCCGGAACAATCAGCGCAGCCGTCGGATTGATTATTGTATTATGGGCCGTGGCTATAAATAAATGGGATCTGGACATTTCAAAAATGTCATTCCTCGTTTACCTGGTAGTCGCTTCCTTGACGCTCTACTTCATATCCTATGAAGTGATAATGAGGCTGTTCCTTCCAAGGCGCTATGTTGAATTTTCCTTTAATCTTATTTATGTCATAATTCTGGGAGCTTGCGTCTCAAGCATTGTAAGGTCACTTGATCTGAGAGTTCATTGGTTGGCCTTCCTGTTGGTTGCTGTTCTGGTCAGCAGTGGCTTGAGAATACACAATGTAGGCATTTACGACTATTCGAAAGACGCCAGACTCTATGAGTTTCTGTCAACAACCCCCAAGAACAGCACAGTGGCCGGGCCACCAGAAGTCATTGATAATGTGGTTACTTTTGCCAAACGTAAGGGCTTCGTCACGTTTGAACTATCTCATACCTGGTTCACAGAATACTGGCGACTCATCAAAAAAAGAACAGTGGATCTCTTCAAGGCTTATTATTCAGATGATCCTGATATCATTAGGGACTTTGCTGAAAAAAATGGTATTAACTATATTATTGTCCGGGACAGGGATTACTACCCACAGAATATTTCAAAAACTTTTGATGGTTTTGAGCCATTCGGATCTGTTGAAAGGTCAACGGCTTCAGCAATAAATGAGGACACAAAACCTCATTTGATTTATTTTGAGCCATTTCAGTCGTTTATCAGAGCCCGGTATCAGAACAGTCAATATTTTGCCCTTTTGGACGAAAGCCAGTTCAAGCCTGTCTTCAAGGGCGAAGGTTACAGAGTCATAAAATTACGCTGACCAAATTTGTGACCCTCCACGAAAAAACGTAAACGGAGTGGACAGCGCGGAAATCCAGTATTAGCAAGGTCTGATAACAATGCCAGGCAATCACAAACTCAAGTCCTGAACAGGCTCCTAGCCCAACAAGGTAAAAAAGATTCCAGGGGAGACTTCAAAAATGCCAAGAAAAAAAATCACCGTAATAGGCGCCGGTAATGTCGGCGCTTCTGTAGCAGCTTACGCGTCGGCACAGGAACTCGGCGACATTGTCATAGTGGACATCCTGGAGGGAGTTCCACAGGGCAAGGGCCTGGACATGTATGAAACGACTCCAGTTTTGGGAGTTGATACCAGGGTGGTGGGAGTCAATGACTACGAATCTACCGCAAACAGCGATCTGATCATCATCACAGCCGGCATAGCAAGAAAACCCGGCATGAGTAGGGACGATCTTTTGTCAACAAATGTCAGGATTGTTGGCGAAGTAAGCGAGAAAGCCGCAAAATTTTCTCCCGATGCAATAATCATCGTTGTTTCCAATCCCCTTGATGCCATGGTCTACACTGCATGGAAAAAATCAGGAATTGACCCCAGAAGAATAATTGGAATGGCCGGAATTCTTGACACCGCCCGTTTCAGGACTTTTATTGCCGATGAAATTGGAGTTTCAGTTGAGGACATAAACGCGCTTGTTCTTGGTGGCCATGGCGATACGATGGTTCCAATGACGCGCTATTGTTTTGTAGGTGGCGTACCTGTCACAAAATTTATGACTGAGGCGCGGCTGGAAGAGCTTGTTCAAAGAACGCGTCAGGGTGGAGCTGAGATCGTTTCACTTCTAAAAACAGGAAGCGCGTATTATGCCCCGGCAGCTTCTGCAATACAGATGGCCAAGTCAGTGCTTTATGACAAAAAACGGCTGTTGCCGGTGGCCGCATATCTACAGGGTGAATTCGGTCAGTCAGGGATTTTTGTTGGTGTGCCTGCCATTCTAGGAGCCAACGGCGTCGAAAAAGTAATAGAGGTTGATCTTAATCCTGAAGAAAAAATTCTGTTCCAAAAATCGGTCGATGCTGTCAAGGGTCTGGTGGTAGAGGTGGACCGTTTTCTTTGATTGAAAAACGCTTTCTTTCCTTTTGGCACGTAATTTGCTCCTTTTATTTGTAACAAACGACTCCTAATCCATACCCTCAGCCCCCCTTTCGAAAAGGTGGGCTATTTTTTTCACATTAGTCTAATAGTATTCAGTTCTTATATTCAGTTGACTGAATAGGGCCGTGAGAAGCCTAGACAGACAGTGTGGAAATTTTTTCTCCTGAGAAATGCGGTATGCATATTTCAGGTATGTGTTAGAGGCCTTCAAAACGATTTTAATATTTTAACTGACTGAACTGACTGGCTTATTATGTGGTGCGCAAGTTTTTCGTCGCGCTGATCAGATTTTTCGCAGCAAATCAGCACTGTAGATGGGGACATCATTCCAGAAAAGATTTTAGTCCAGTTTTCATGCTAATATCGTCCGGAATACAGATTTACGCTACATTCCACGTTTCAGGAGAGGCTTTTATTTTGGCTAGAGGACATTATTACATCGAAACCTATGGCTGTCAGATGAACGTCCACGATTCTGAGATCATCTCATCACTTTTGAATGACGAAGGCTTTATACCTGTGACCGATGAGACAGAAGCTGACCTGGTTGTCATCAACACATGCGCCATACGTGAGAAATCCCAGCACAAGGTATACAGCGCTGTTGGGAGATTCAGGCAATTGAAGCAGACTAATCCTGAGATGGTAATGGTCGTGTGCGGTTGCGTGGCTCAGCAGGAAAAAGAGAGACTGCTGAAGAAGACAAATCTCGTAGACCTTGTTCTTGGCACACATCAGGTTTCAGAGCTGCCTGACCTGATAAACACGATAATTACTGACCGCAAGAGGATGACAAAAGTGGATTTTTCCACTGATGTGAAATCCCTCAATCTGAGAGGCCTGCCACCCCGGAAGGATCAGGTGTGTTCGTTTTTGACTGTAATGCAAGGATGTTCTAACTTTTGCTCATATTGTGTAGTTCCGTACACCCGTGGTCCAGAGCAAAGCAGGTCAATTGATGATATTCTTGGAGAGGCAGAATGGCTCGTAGCAGGTGGAATAAAGGAGATTACCCTGTTGGGACAGAATGTCAACGCGTACGGCAATGATTTAAATTCAGGAGTATCTTTTTCAACCTTGCTCAAAGCGCTCAACAGAGTTCCTGATCTCAAGCGTATACGTTTTACGACTTCTCATCCCAAGGATTTCAACTCAGACCTCATAGATGCCCTCGGTTCGCTGGACAAGGTCTGCGAGCATGTCCATCTGCCAATCCAGAGTGGCTCTGACTCGATACTTAAAGCTATGGGAAGGAAATACACGAGAAGTCAGTATTTTTCAAAAGTGGAAGCATTGCGACAGAGAATACCAGGCGTCGCCATAACTACGGACATTATAGTAGGCTTTCCTGGAGAGACAGAACAGGACTTCAACGATACGATGTCAGCCCTGAACGCCATCAGATATGACCAGATATTTTCGTTTAAATATTCCGTCAGACCCGGTACTGCCGCTGAACACCTGCAGGGACGACTCTCCGAGGAAGTCAAGAAGGAACGGCTTGCCAGGATTCACGAACTTCAGGAAAGGATCACCACTGAGTATCACAAATCCATGGAAGGCGCCGTTTCTGAAGTTCTGGTGGAAAAAGATCCAGCGGGAGCTTCTGGGCAGGCAGTTGGAAGGACAAGGACCAACAAAATAGTTAATTTTGAATGCGGAGGCGCAAGTCTACTGGGGCTAACTGTAAATGTTGAGATTATAGAGGGTTTAAAGCATTCCCTGAGAGGAAAGATTGCCAACAAATATTAAGACGCGGAAAGACCTTGGATACTATTTCCTGCCAAATTTTTGGAAAGATTCATCCCTGCTCTCAGACTTAACGCCATCCTGAATGAGGCCTTCTCAATCAATGTGGCAGCCTGAGACATGCAATCGCTCAAAGATATTGGCCCATGAGTTATAGCCGACATGGATTGAATTCCATGATCCAGTATTGCTTCAGCTCCATCTCCAAGACTGCCGGAAATACACACGGCCACCTTGTTGTATTTTCCCGCCAACGATCCAAGACCTGCCGGAGCCTTGCCAAATGACGTTTGCCTGTCTGTCATACCTTCTCCTGTGACTACCAGATCCGCCGTCCTGACTAAATCTTCCATTCTGGTAACCTCCATAACAATCTGGATTCCCGGCTTCAGCACAGCTTTGGTAAAAAACATCAGACCTGCGCCCATGCCTCCGGCCGCGCCGGATCCTGCGATGTTGGACACATTTCGGCCGGTTACCTGAGTAGCCACCGATGAAAATATTTCTAACGCCCTGTCAAGTTCAGCAACCATTTCCGCTGTTGCGCCCTTCTGAGGACCATAGATCACCGATGCGCCTTTTGGACCACACAGTGGGTTATCCACATCACAGGCCACCGTAATTTCCGTGTGCTTCAATCGGGGATCCAGTTGACGAAGATCAATCTCCTTGAGACCCAGCAGGGCATGCCCTCCAAAGCCAAGCTCTTCTCCGAATTCGTTAAGGAATTTTACCCCGAGGGCTTGCGCCATTCCGGCTCCTGCATCATTGGTGGCGCTTCCGCCTATTCCAAGAATAATCTTTCTGTAACCCTCATCCATGACCAGCCTGATGAGTTCTCCAGTTCCATATGACGTAGTTATTCCAGGATTCCTGCGATTTTCCGGAACCAAGGTCAGCCCCGAGGCTGCAGCCATTTCAATCACTGCGGTCTCTCCGTCACCTAGAACTCCCCAGTCGGCATCAACATCTTCCGCAAAAGGCCCAGAAACCCTTGCCTGACGCATCATCCCTCCTGTTGCTGACACCAGCGACTCAACCGTGCCCTCTCCGCCGTCAGCAATTGATATCTTTCGAATTTCAGCGTCAGGAAAAACCTCAAGAAAACCAGTCTCCATTGCGTCCGCAACTTTTTGGGAGGATAGGCTTCCTTTGAATGAATCAGGAGCTATGACAATAACCATGAATCCACCTCTATTTTCCTTGTAGAATTATGCAGCCAATGGAACAATTTAAAATTATATTTTTTTGAGATTTCCACTTACACAATTTTTCTGTTAAAAAAAAGAAGCCCGACCGATGGGGTCGAGCTGGGAGACGCCGTCAAGCGGCCGGGCTCACTAAAATGAAAGGCCGATCGAATAGTGGGCGCTCTACAACTTTAGCTAGCTGTCATCCGGAGGTTTATCAATTTTTAGCTGTTTGGGATCTCCGGATTGGTTGTTTGAGTTCCCGATCTACTCATCGGCCCGAAAAAACCAGTTTCGTGTTTTAGAATATGAATCCTAGTTCAGCAAAACCGCCATCTATAGTGTAATTCAGCGCATAGTCGTTTTGGTTCTTGTTCTGATTGATATATCGGTAACCGCCCTTCAGATAACCCCACCTACCGTAGTTCATCGGTATGGTGTAGCGACCGCCAACCTGAACGTCCCAGCCCGTGACATTGTCAGCAAACATTGCGGTAGCCCTGTTATCGAAGGAGAATGTGCCTCCGGTTGAAGTCGTTACAACACATTTCTGAAGCTCGAGCCCAACAGAAACCGTGTCCATGCTCTTGCTCAGAGTGCTACTCTGCAATCCACAGAATGAGCAGCCTACATCAACCCTGTCATCCGTGTGCATCCATCCTCCGAATACACTCAGCATGGTGTTGCAGGTCCTGATGGCGTCATACATCAAACCAGTCTGATAGTAGCCGTGTTGCCAACGTGTGTTAACCATGGTCCCGAAGCTGAACAGGTTTGGTGTGAAGCCTCCGGAAGTGAATCCGAAGTAGAAGCTATCCTGAATCCAGCCGCCGCCTTTGAGTTCGGCGCCCAGAGCCCAGAATCTGACCGACCAGCGTGGCCTGAACTGGTACCTGGCATCGACGGCAGGCAAAACTTGTGATCCCGGTAGCTGGAAATTGTCAGTGAAGTTTGGATTGGTGTTAAACCAGCCTCCTCCCCACCACCAGAAATTGTTGTTGTTCAAATTTGGCCATGAGATATTGCCGCGAAGCCGCGCGAACAGAGCCTGCGCTCCTATCTGCCATTGACCAACCTGTGGGACTGGCAAGATGCATGTGGGCGCTTGAAACCCAGGGGCGCAGATTGTAGGAATGGGCGCCTTAACCTTGGTTATGAGGGCCGGTGGCGCCCCATAATACGAGGCGCCGACGGAACGCCGAGCTTTGGTTGCCTGAACAGGCGGAACGGTCGCTATGCTCGTCTGATTAGGCTTGAGCAATATCTCAAGCGACTCATCAGGACCGGCTGCCCAGGAAACGTTAAATAGACAAGTTGATACAAAAATAACTAGACATACCAACGGCGTAAAAGGGATTCTTCTCAACATACCCTTCCTCCCAGCTCAAAATGTTGAAATTCCCTTTATATGTTGGATTGAAATCTGTCAAGTAAAAAATATAAGAGTTTATCAATGGGTTAAATTTATTTTCAAGAATCAGGTCTACTTAAGCTCAAAGATATTTAGATTATCTTGCCGGTATTACTATAGGTTTTGTGGCTTTTCATGGTGTTGGATTGCAAGTCGAACTTCTTGCTCGTCCCGCATTTGACAGTCCCAGTAAAATGCATTATTGCTATCTTCTTAAAACTACAGCTTTTTTATGAGTTACAGGCGCGCAGATATTTAAAAAATAACATGATTTAGCAAACATAACGTACTTATATCATTATATAAAAAGGGTTGACACATGATCAAGACTTCCACGCTTAGTTATTCTGTCGGGCTCGCAAGGATCTGTAGACAGCATATGCCAACGCGTATTCCCAAAAAAAGTGGTTTACTCAAGCTATTGATGTCATTCATGCTTTTGGCAGTAGTTTTCAATTGCTTCTG
The DNA here is from genome assembly GCA_964542775.1 of uncultured Desulfomonile sp. Taxonomy (GTDB): domain Bacteria; phylum Desulfobacterota; class Desulfomonilia; order Desulfomonilales; family Desulfomonilaceae; genus CAITZA01. Next base: position 43,669 of record CAZIVV010000047.1, on the reverse strand, counting down.
CGGATGCGTATACGCGCAGGGTCCTGCTTTCAATCGGGAATTGAAGTCGATAGCAGACAGAGAACTTGGGGCCGATATGGTGGCCTCAATCCAGGTGGCAGAATTGGGTTCGGGCACAATTTTGATGGAGATGAACCCTGATTTAGCGCTTGTCCCGGCGTCCACGATGAAAGTGATAACTAGCGCGTGCGCGTTGAGCGCGCTAGGGCCGGATTTCTGTTATAAAACGTCCGTATACTCTGATGGAGTTGCGGAAACATCAGTTGAAAATATTTATGTAAAGGGCTCGGGAGATCCGCATTTCGTGACTGAGGATCTCTTTTTGTTGGCGCGTATGATCAAGGACAGAGGAACGCTGGAGATTCGAGGTTCGATATTTGTTGATGATTCATATTTTATGCCTGGAAAGCCCCTGGATGAAAATGAAGAATTGGGCATACGTTCATATCATGCTCCGTACAGCGCGCTATCCCTGAATTTCAACTCCTTGAAGGTCCTGGCGATTCCTTCTGGCGCCGCAGGACGCGCCGCGCGGGTTATTCTGGACCCGGCAAGCCAGTTTGTATCATTGAAATCCAACGTCAGGACTGTTGAGGGTTCGAAGGCGGGACAGCTGGACATAAACAAAGTAGTTGAGACTTCAGAGCGTGAATCGATCTCTGTAACTGGATCAATTGGAGTCAACGCTCAGCCTAGAGGTAGATACGTTAACATAACGAACCCATCATTGTATTTTGGTTACACACTAAAAGATTTTCTTGAACGCGAGGGAGTCCGGGTGTCAGGTGGAGTCAGGAGAGCTGTTACACCGGATTCGATGGCTCTTCTATGTGAATATACGTCCAAACCACTTAGTTCAATTGTTTATTGGCTCAATAAATTTAGCAACAATTTTATGGCGGAACAGATTTGCCTTACATTGGGAGCTAAAGCTTTTGGAGCTCCGGGAACCAGAGAGAAAGGCCTCGAAGTTCTCAAACGGTATTTGATAAGTTGCGGAGTAAAAGAAACGGCTTTTTCACTTTCCGATGCCTCTGGTCTGTCCAGAGGGAACCGAGTTAGCGCGTCAACAATGGTAAAGACGCTTCAGACGGCTGTTGGTGATTTCAATTACGGGCCCGAATATCTGTCGTCTTTTGCTGTTTCCGGAGTGGACGGCACCCTGAAAGAAAAGTTTACTGAAGAGGCGATGCGCCGGAGGATCAGAGCCAAAACGGGCACCTTAAGGGGAGTGAGCGCGCTGGCTGGCTATGGGGTCAGCAAGGAAGGCAAAATCCTGGTATTTTCTGTTATCGTCAATTCCACAAAACCCAAGGGGCTTATTGATCAGGCTGAGAAAATTACACGGGCAATACTCAACACAAGGTTTGAAAAACGGTGAGGCAGCCATTGAATCGACTGCTTCACCTAAGGGTTGTCAATATAAGCCTGAGGTTATCCGATGAATTTGGCGGCAGCTTTCAGTCTCTCAACTACTTTATCCTGTCCAACAATTTCAAGCAGTTCGAATAGCCCTGGTCCCACAGAAGAGCCTGAAACGGCCGTTCTGGCGGCATTGATCACCAGGCCTGCTTTGACCTCATTTTTTTCGGCAAAAGATCGGAATGTGTCCTCCAGGGAAACTGGATCATAGACATCAAGTTGCCCTATTTCGTCTGCCAGACTGACAAGTAGTTCACTCAAACGTTCATCGCTTTTGAGGTTTTTTTTGACTGCCTTCTCGTCGTATTCGAATTCATCACTGAAATATGCCCTTCCGCGGGTTGAGAAGTCTTCTAAAGTCAAAAATCTGGATCGAATGAGATCTAAAGTTCGATAAAACCACTCTTTTCGATCAGTTTCAAAAGAATCCCGCCATAGATTCTTGTCTATCAGCTCCTGTTTGACGTAAGGAACCAGCTCTTCCACTGGCATGGATCTTAAATAAGTAGAGTTGAAATGAATGGCTTTGGGATCAGTCCAGTTTCTGGCGTCTCCAGGGGTGTAGTTGAAAATTGAGTTCGCCTTGTTGATTCGATTGAGATCAAATATATTTATCAATTCTTCCCGCGAAAAGAATTCCTGTCCATCGGGAGAAGACCACCCCAGAAGAGCCATGAAATTACACAACGCCCAGGGAAGAAAACCCCTACTTTTGTAGTAGGCAATTGTTACTGCTTCACCATGAACCCTTTTGGACAGTTTGGCTTTCTTGTTGTCCAGGGTTAGCGGCATGTGAGCAAAAATTGGAGGGGCAACTCCTAAAGCCTGATAGATTAGAACCTGCTTGGGAGTATTGGCCAATCCATCTGCGCCTCTTATCACGTGGGTAATCCTGTCAAGGCTATCGTCAACAGCATTCGACAGAATGTATAGTGGTGAGCCATCAGATCGCAATATTACAAAATCTTCTATGTCTACAGCCCTTTTTTCCATCCTGCCGTAAACAGCGTCATCGAAAACTACCTTTGTGTCGGGGTCTCTTGGTACCTTGAATCTAACTACGTAAGGATCGTTGTTTTTTAGTCTTGATTCTATTTCTTCATCAGAAAGTTTGCGGCATCGGCCATCATACATGAAGGCTATTTTTCGTTTTTCCGCGTCAGATCGCTGGCCTTCAAGATCTTCTCTTGAGCAGAAGCATCTGTACGCGTGTTTTGTCTCCAGGAGTCTGGAGGCTGCTTCGGTGTGCTTTTCAAGATTGTGGGACTGAAAATATGGTCCTTCATCCCAATTCAGTCCCAACCACAATAAGCCGTCCAGTATTTCCTGAACCGAATCTGCCGTGGAACGCTCGGCGTCTGTGTCCTCTATCCTGAGGATGAAAACTCCATCGTTTTTTCTTGCCCAGAGCCAATTATAAAGGGCCGTGCGCGCTCCACCAAGATGCAGATATCCAGTCGGTGAAGGCGCAAAACGAACCCTTGTCTGAATTACGTTTGTTGATTGATCATTCATGAGAAAAACTTTTACACTCCAGCCGTCGGATCCAATATGATCACAGTTTTTTTCGACACAGTTTCAAATTTGTTTCGATCCTCCAGATTCCCGACTATGTCCCCGCAATGCATGGGGATTACATAATCGGCATCCAGCCTGGAGGCCGCCTCACCTGCCTGATTCGCTGTCATGGTGTAAGTGCCACCCACCGGCAGCAACGCAACGTTTGCATGTATTTCTGACATTTCCGGTATCGCATCGGTATCTCCGCTGTGATAGATCCGGATTCCATCAACCTCTATTACATAACCCACCCATCCCTTGTCTCTGGGATGAAAATCCTTGTCTGTGTTGTAGGCGGGGTAAGCCTCTACAGTTACATTTCCAACCTTGATTGACTGGCCAGGTCTGATCTCAGTGAAACTTGCCCCAAAATTGGCCTTACAATCCGATGGCCCGACAATGCTGGTCGTTGGTTTTCTGATCAGGGCAATGTCATCCAGGGACAGATGATCAAAATGGCTGTGTGTTATACAGATTATGTCCGCTGGCTTCGGGTTCTTGAGCTTCCACGGGTCAATGTAGATTGTGGCCTCTAGCCCGTCGATTCTGAAACTCGCGTGGCCTAGCCATACTATTTTTTCTCGGATAAAAGATTCCAGGGTCATTTTGATAACTCCCCTCATTATTTTGATTGCATAGTCTCATAGACTGCCATGATTCCCAACACTTGCAGGTTTTAGGCCTCTCACTGCAGGTTTTGTCCAAGATTAACCATGACTCGCTAACGCTGTGCATGGAAGTTGATATCATTGCAGAATCCAGATTTTGCATAAAAAACCCATCAGACGGGCTTATCGGGATGTCCTTGCCGTTACCTGACGGGGTTCAAAAAGGTGACGGTTTAGTATATAGTATGCCGGATGACTTGGAAATAAAATTCTTCAAAGCTTCCTAGAGGATAACCTGAAAACAGTAGACCTGGTCCACAAGAAAACATTTTTCCTGTGAAGTTCATCAGGAAAGGGGTCATAAAAAATGCGAGCTCTTTTAAGCTCACTTTTTCGGTTTTTCTTAACTGGCATAGCCACTTTGCTTCCGTTTGCAGTGACCATTTTTATTGTAAGTTGGATCGTGAAGTTAGCTGACGCTTACTTGGGGCCGAGCAGTTCTTTTGGCCGCTTCCTGGTCACCATAGTCAGCCCGGAATATAAGATCCCCGGATATCTGGGAGGGTACCTTGTTGTTGTTTTACTTATTATCATTCTGGGTTTTTTGATCACCAGAGCAACCGTTTCCAAATTACACAAAGCCATCAACAGCATTTTATCCCGCATCCCCCTGGTCGGCAAAATTTACTCAGCGGTGGAGCAGGCGGTCGATTTATTTGGGCAAAAGGGAAGCTCGGGTCTTGAGAAATTTGGGGGAGTTGGTCAGGTCCGTTTTGGAAACGTGGCCGCCCTCTGTCTCCTCACGTCATCGCAACATTACATCATGGCCGATGACAAGGAATATGTACTGGTATTCATTCCCAATTCACCCATTCCAGCCACTGGTTTCAATGTTTTGATTCCCGTGGAGGATTTCACTCCTCTGGACATGCCCATCGAGGATTTCCTGAAGCTCATGATGTCACTTGGTCTTCTCGGACCTCAGGTCCTGTCATCGCGTCTGCCCCGAACGGCGGCGGCGTTTATGAGAAAGAAAAGCTGACCAAATAATCAAAAACCTTTTGACGCGGGCTCAATTTGTGTATGATCCGGATTCCCCAGGCCCAACCCCGAAGTTGGAATCCGGAGCCGGCATGAAACTGAACCGAAAAATTCTGCTTGTATCTCTGCTTTACTTCGCTGAAGGCTTTCCTTTCGGGATAATTGAACAGACATTTCCCGTTTACTTTAGAATCCAGGGCATGACTCTCATGGATTTGGGTTTGCTGAGTCTGGTTAGTATCCCTTACGCATTAAAATTTTTGTGGGCCCCCGCGGTCGATTTCGTGGGGAAAAGGCGTCACTGGATATCAGCGGCTCAATTCCTGATGGCTGCAACCATTCTGGTTTTGTTACCCTTGGACCCTGCATCTCCTACAACGCTGTTCTGGGTGATGCTCGCAACATTTTCAGTCCTTTCTGCAACACAGGACATTGCTATAGACGCCTACACAATAGAATTGTTAAGCTCCTCAGAAATGGGTATTGCAAATGGTTTCAGGCAAGCGGCTTACAGGGCGGCCCTGGTTATATCTGGCGGACTATTCATAGCTCTGGGTGGCTGGATGGGGTGGGAATTCACCTATAGCGTGGCTGCGGGTATCCTGGGTTTGTGTGGTTTGATTTCCCTATACCTTCCACACATCGAAGTTCAGAGACCGAGGTTTTCACTGAAGTCCCTGATAGCCCCGGTTCAGAGCCTCATCAACAGACCAGGAGTGGTTTTTGTCGCCTGCTTCATATTGCTTTATAAACTTGGTGACCTGGCGATTGGTCCCATGGTTAGACCCTTTTGGCTTGATCAGGGACTTACTACAACAGAGATTGGTCTGATAACGGGATCAATCGGTGTTTTTGCCGGTATAGCTGGAGCGCTTTCCGGCGGATTGTTCATGACACGTTATGGTATTTTCACTGGATTGTGGTTCCTTGGTCTGTGGCAATCTTTCAGCAATCTTTCATACGCTCTTGTGGCGGCATACCCTGGTCTGGGAGCCTATGGAATTTATGTTGCGTCTTTTTTCGAGTCCTTTTGCGGTGGGCTGGGAACTTCGGCTTTCCTGGCGTTCCTGATGAGCATTTGTCAGAAAGAGTTTTCCGCTACACAGTATGCCCTGTTATCAGCTCTGTTCCGGATTTCAGGGACTATCGCCGGTTCACTGAGTGGCTGGATAACTCACGACATCGGTTACGCCCAATATTTTGCCTGGACATTTGTTTTGTCCATTCCGGCCTTTTTTTTCGTCGTTCACACGAGGTCATGGATTCCGGTTGAAGAAAAACAGTGATAGCGTGGACAACGTTTGTTGACGCAGTCCGCTCACAAGAATTTTCCCCTACAGGAACAAAGGCGGGCTAACCCAAATGCCTAAAACCTTCAGCGATAGGTAAACGGCTTATTCGAATGGCAGGTGGAAGGGCCGCGACAAGTCCTACCCCGAGCGAGACTGACAGAATAAGAGCTACTGTCATATTGCTAACCTCAAACACAGGAAGGAAGGATTTCATCTGAGCCTGAAACATGGCTCCACCGGGAAAAGTCAAAACTGCCCCTAGGATTCCTCCTGTCAATGCCAAAGCTATCGATTCTCCACAGATCAGGCAAAAAATATACAGGGGGCCAAAACCTAGTGTTTTCAATACGGCAAACTCCCCGGAGCGTTCACGGGCCGTCATGGCCATCGTATTGGCCAACACTATCAATATGATGCCTATTACTACTATTGATATGACCCTGACTGCCCCTATAATTGCTTCAGTCATTGAGATGAAACCCATCTGAAATGCTTTTTCTGTCTCCGTCATGGTTTCTGCGAGAGAGTTTTTAAATAATGCGTCAATTTCCTGCGCGATCTCCGGAGCTTTATCAGGATCTTTCACCTTTACCATGTACCAGCCAGCCTTGTTGGCCAAGTCTGAAGAACTCTTCTTCAGGGCTTCATTGAGGAAATCGTAACGGAAGAAAAAAGCTGTTTCATCGGTGTTTTTTTGGGCTCCCCTGTAAATGCCTACCAGCGTCAATTCAATCCTGCCGGGGTAGATTGTTCCCTGTAGAGGAATGATGTCGCCGATCTTCCATCCAAACCTGTCTGCAAGAGTTTGGCCGGCAATTGCAGAATTTCTGTCTTTCTCAAAAGCCTTTCTCTCATCTGCCGTCAGCAAGAACTCGGGATACATGTCCAGATATTCAAGCCCATCAATTGCAAACTGAGGGAAAAAATTCTTTTTGTCCTTGTAAACACCGCCGTACCACAATCCATGCCCAACACCGCTTACTCCATTAACCTGGGATATTTTGCTACGATATGAAAGCGGCAGAGAATAAATCAGGGATATCTTGTTGCGGGTAACAAGACGGTTCACAGAGGATGTTTCCACTCCGACATACCATGCCTCGATGAGAGTTCTAAGGATTCCAAACGCCAGCATGGCTATAGCCACCCCGAGGAGTGTAAGCGCTGCGCGCAATCTGCTTCTAAAGACATTTCTTATGATCAGCTTAAGCAATTTGTGCCTGCTCGGTCTTGTCTCGAACAGCTATCTTCCAGGTCGAAACAGATCATGGACATGCTGCAGCCTGTCGAGGGACTCCGAAATTCGTCTGACGTTTTCGTTTGTTGACTCAACAACTTTGTTAACCTGACTCTCCAGCTCTGTTTGTAACTGCTTCACCGTGATCATGGCCAATCTGTGCGACTTCTTTCTCAATTTTTTTACTCGTCTGTTCGCCATCCACATGATCAGGACAATTTCGACCAAAATAAGACTCACTATTGCTGAGAGACCTTCTGGGGCAAATAGCCTGGAACCCAAAGTAACCAGAGACCATAATGACTCTTTAATGTCGTACTCAAAAAATATCCTGTGAAGGGATTCCCGACCGAATAAACCAAGGACAAACAATGCGGCGGGAACAGACAATAATATTTTTTGAAACGCTCTTGAAAGAACGGATCCGATTTTTGACCCGGTGAGCCCTGAAACGTTTTGAGCCTGGGACACAGACCTTTCTACAATTTCAGAACACAAATCGGATAAATGACTTGGCTGCATTTTAGTGACTTTGCCCAAACTACCCAGAAGCGCTTCGGAATCAGTTCTACCCTGAATCTCATAAGCCTCCCTTAAATATGGCTCAATTTGTCTGGAGAGAGACTCCCTGATCCGGTCAATCGGCAAACTGAAATCATGAAGACTGATGTCGTAGCGCCTGAAAGTGAGAAGATTCATCGCAAGCTTTATTGAAGGAAGTGAATTGTCAGAAACCAGTAATTGGCCCATAAGATACGAAGCAATTTTTGTGATTGTCGCCGTGTCGCCCTCAAAAGGTCTAACTGAGGGTTGATCCTGCCTCATGTCCACGATCAGCTGGATGGCCTTCCGTTTCAGATCGGGTCTTATTTCAGATTCAATCTGGTTGAACAGATTAACCGATTGATTCATGAGATTAAGAAATTTGATGCTTTCAATCTCTTTAGCTTTCCTGCAGGCCGTGATGAACTCCCGAAACCTTGTGAATTCATCTCCTAGAAACTGATCTGGGGTCAAACCGGAAATTTCCTGTTGGCAGGAAAGTGAGAAAACCATTGGGTTATTAATTCCTGTGACCTTTTTCAGGTGAAACAAAAAATCTCCTAGCGCCTCCCTCATGCTGACGTGACCATCATCATGAATCTCATCGAGCAACTGGTCAGATTTATTGAATACGAAAACAAAATTATCTTTATGCGTCTTGCAATCCCTGATGAAGTCAAATAAGGAAGCGTCAGCATACTTTTCAGGACTCACCACCCAGACCACGATGTCAAGAAGTGGCAGCAGTTCCAGTACGGTCTCTACATTTTTTTTTTCGTGGCTGTCAAAATCTGGCATATCCATGATGACGAGGTCTCTCATGGAACCGATCCCGTGTACAGCGTCTGGTTTCTTTAACAGATCATCTCTGGTGTCAAAGGATATTTCAGCTTCCTGATGCCTGTAGACAACTGCCCGACTAGTGTAGGGACGCCTGTCTGAGGCCTTTGATATTTCCTCACCGGCCAGGGCATTAATCAATGTTGATTTCCCAACCCCTGTTCCGCCAACAATTCCCATGACCAGCATTGAACCCGAATGCCTTGCCTTATCAAGCAGGTCAATTATATGTTCTCTTAGTGGACCCTTTTGAGATTCATCCAGAAGCAGAAAGTCCCCTGAGTCAATTAACTCCAGGAAATGTTCAAGCGCTATGACGAGACTTGAGCAATCGACTATTGTATCGTGAGGTTGTTTTGAATCCGAGATATTTTGTTGGGGTGTGGCAATCAAGTTGTTCTGATGAGCCATCCCCGAATTTGGAGGATGGCTCGAATGAGGCGTTAATAATCACCAGGGAATCTTTACAACTTCGGAATCCTTGCATTCGGCGTCCAGCGGCCTTAACCAGGGAAACCAGACTGGAATGGGCTTTAAAGACAGACTCGGGGCTTTGAATTCGTATGCCTGACTACACCCGGGCAAACAGACGGAAAATGTGCTGAGGCTCACCCATGGCAACACGTGGAACTCGGTCTTGATGAGCGTGGGCCATATCGGTAAGTCAAAGGGTATGGCCATGGAACCGACTGTCTCGGGTGGAGGAGGCTTGTCCGGCAGGCACGGTCGCGGCATAGAATTGCCTGCAAAACTCAATGCCGGTAGCAACAACAACAGAACTAATGCGGCAGCAAGGATTTTCTTCAACCTTATCATAATGTTCTCCTGACCAGTCATTGCTGGCGGAACTTTCTCGAATGCCTGTATTCACGCTTTGGCACTAATATCCTAACATGTGACTCAACAAAAAGTCAATCTGCTGGCTGACTGTGTGCTCTGGCTACTTTTTCCGCTTCCACGCGCCCTAAAAGCCTTTGTCTGCTGTTTGTCATACCAAAAAGCAAAAGATCGACAAACAATTGATTGCCGATCTTCTGATTAGCTAATTCTAAGCAAAAACTGTTACAGATGCTTGGACCTCATGTCAGTCGCAGCTTTCTCTTCCAGTAATGTCGCGTGTGCCGCCGCGAGTCTGGCTATAGGCACCCTTGGGCCTGAGCAGGAAACATAGTTAAGACCCACGTTATGGCAAAATTGAATGGAAGCCGGATGACCACCATGCTCACCGCATATACCTATCTTCAGATTGGGGTTGGCTGTTCTACCCGCTGTGACCGCCATTTTCATCAAGGCCCCAACTCCAACAGTGTCAAGGGACTCAAAGGGATTGGCAGGCAGCAAACCGGATTCCTGGTAGAAAGGCAGGAATTTGTTCTCAGCGTCTTCCCGGCTAAATGAGAATGTAGCCTGAGTCAGGTCATTTGTTCCAAATGAGAAGAATTCGGCCACTTCCGCTATGTTTTGAGCTGTCACGCAAGCCCTGACAACTTCTATCATGGATCCAAACTTGAATTTCAGCTTAACGTTGTTCTCCGCCTCTATTTCGCTCTGACACTGATCTACATACTTTTTGACCCAACGAAGCTCTTTGTGTGAACAGACCTGAGGCACCATGATTTCCGGAAAGACATCCACACCTTCCTTCATGCATTCAGCCGTCGCTTCAAGTATGGCCTGGATCTGCATCTGATAGATCTCGGGATAGGTGATTCCGAGCCTGACTCCTCTGTGGCCCAGCATAGGGTTTACTTCCCTGAGAGTGCGGACCCGCTGCAACATCAGTTTTCTCTTGGCAAGAGCTTTTTCCACTGTGACCGGATCCAGGGCTGACAGGTTGAGTGGAAGCTGGGAAAGGCCCTCAAGGTAGTGAGAGTGTGCATCTACGTCAACTAGGCGGACGGCGTCCAGAAGGTCTTGGGCGGCTTTCTGGATTGAACTAAGTTTCTTGAGTTCTTCCAGCTGTTTAATCAGATCGTTCTCGGTAGGAAGAAATTCGTGGATGGGTGGGTCGAGCAATCTGATTGTGACTGGATATGGAGCCATTGCTTTGAGAATAGCCTTGAAATCCGATCTCTGGATTGGCAGCAACTTTGCCAGAGCCTTTTTCCTGTCTTCAGGATTCTCGGCCAGAATCATGTCCACAACTTTGGGTAGTCTCTCTGCAGCGTTGAACATACGCTCGGTTCTGCACAGACCTATACCTACGGCTCCATAGCCTCTCGACTTTTCTGCGTCCTCAGGAGTGTCAGCGTTGGCCATGACTCCAAGCCTGGCGATGTTGTCGGCCCAACCAAGCAATGTGTTCAGATGCTCGCTGAATTCCGGCTCTATGGTGGGAATTTCACCCAGATAAACGTTACCGGTTCCACCGTCTATTGTTATTATATCGCCCTCATGTATGACCTTATCACCAACTATGGCGAGTCTCTGCTCTGTCTGAACAACGATACCCTCAGCGCCGGCTACACACGGTTTACCCATGCCACGCGCAACAACGGCGGCATGTGATGTTTTCCCGCCACGGCTGGTCAAGATACCCTGGGATGCAAAGAATCCGTGAATGTCCTCCGGTTTGGTCTCTTCCCTGACAAGTATGACTTTTTCGCCCTGTCGTCCTTCAGTCTCGGCCCTGTCAGCGTCGAATATACATTTACCAGATGCGGCGCCAGGAGACGCAGGCAGTCCTGTCGCCAGGGGGATGGCTTCAAAACTGGGATCGAGTCCGGGGTAAAGTAACTGCTCCAGGTGTTCCGGGTTAATCCTCAAAAGAGATTCTTCCTTGGAGAGCAACCCTTCTTCAACCATGTCAACCGATGATCGAACCATTGCCTGGGCATTCATCTTGCCATTTCTTGTCTGAAGGCAGTACAGAATGCCTCGCTCAATGGTGAACTCGAAGTCCTGAACCTCGCGATAGTGTTTCTCCAGCTTGTTTCGTAACTCTTCCAACTGGCTGTACAGCGATGGCATCTCCTGAGACATTGCCTGAATTGGCTTCGGAGTTCTTATTCCGGCAACGACGTCTTCTCCCTGGGCATTGACCAGGTATTCTCCAAACATAACGTTCTCGCCAGTGGCTGGATCTCTCGTGAAGCCAACTCCAGTTCCACTATCATTGCCCATATTACCAAATACCATGGCTACTATGTTGACCGCGGTTCCATTGGCCATTTCCGGGGTTATGTTGAATTCACGACGGTAGTCAACAGCCCTTTTGCCACTCCATGAATTGAAGACTGCTTTAATTGCAATGTTTAGCTGTTCATAAACATCTTCCGGGAAAGGCATGAATGTTTGTTCGTAAACGACGTTGAGGAAAAGTTCGCTTATTTCCTTGAGATCCTCGGTGGTCAGATCGACATCAGAAATGGCGCCTGTCTTGACCTTGACGGCTTCCAGAGTCTCATCGAAATACTGATCGGGAATACCCATGGCAATTTTGCCGAAAAGCTGAATGAAGCGCCTGTATGCGTCATAACCGAAACGTTCGTTTCCAGTTTGCGCAATCAGGCCGTGGAGGGTGGTCGAGTTGAGACCCAGGTTGAGAATTGTGTCCATCATTCCCGGCATTGACAATGCAGAACCGGATCGGACAGATACAAGCAATGGATTGTCGGCATCACCAAATGTTTTTCCGGAGTCCTTTTCCAGTTGCTTCATGTGCCCCAGGACTTCGTCCATCATTCCATGTGGCAACTCTCCAACTCCAGAATCCAGAAAACTCAAACAGGCCTCGGTGGTAATTACAAAACCCGGGGGCACCTTCAAACCAATTTGGGTCATTTCACACAGACCAGCTCCCTTACCCCCTAAAAGCTTCTTATTCTTTCCGTCACCCTCTTGAAATGAGTATACGAATTTTTGGCTCATCTGACTCTCCAATTCTATTTATTGATCGAGACTTAATTAACCTCAAAAACAGAGGTAAATAACAGAAATTCCCTCCCGAGGCTATTCACCTTTGATGAAGTGTTTTTATACGACTAAACGTGACAGTGTTCCTTGAGTTTAACAAATAACATCTAGTCAGTTCAAATAAAACATCAACAGAGTTCTACTGATGTCTCTTGAATAAAGATCACTCCTCTCCAACAACTCGGGCAACAACCCTTTGACCCGCCTATGGACAGGCGTAGGCTATTCCAGGTAACTCTGACGGTAACGCTTTCCAACCCGGCCTGAAACATCATGGTTTCAGCATTCCAGGTTTTACGGACGGAAATAACTCTGACCTCGTGTGAGGCAAGAATAAGGCTGCCATAAAATTGTCCATGTAAGCCGGGTCTTCCGAAAGTTCAACGTTGGTCATGGCGCGCGCTATCTCGCGAGACCTATCCAGGAGACCTCTGTCGACCGCCGCCAGTCTCGCCCCTTTGAGAGACGAATTTCCTATGAAAAGGAATTTTTCTTTCGGTATATCCGGAAGAAGACCAATATTTACAGAATGGTCCAGATTGATAAAACTTCCAAAAGCTCCAGCTATTATGACCTTGTCCAGATCATCAACTGAAAGGCCAATTTTTTCGAGTAAGCACAAATACCCCGAAAACATGGCGCCCTTGGCCCTCAGGATGTTGTCCAGATCCACTTCACTCAGCGTTATGTCCTCTCCAGCTCCGCTCTCTCTTGCCCAGCAAATTACATATTCATAGCCGCTCTTGCCTTTACGAATTCGACTGGTGTTTAAATCGTGGGCATACTTGCCGTTTTGATTCAGTATTCCTATCAGGAGCATCTGCGATACGATGTTTATTATCCCCGATCCGCAGATTCCAACCGCAGGCTTGGCGTCGATCGTCTTAATCATAGGCTCAAGCGTGTCTGGGTCAATCAGGATGCCTTCTATGGCGCCAGGCGCCGCCCGCATTCCATACTGCAATCCTCCACCCTCAAACGCCGGACCGGCCGAACAGGAAGCAGTCATCAAGAGATCCTTGTTCCCAGCCACTATCTCCCCATTGGTGCCTATATCTATGAAAAGAGTCATCTCGTCGCTCTGCCACATGCCGTTGGAGAGAACACCAGCGACTATGTCGCCACCCACATATGAGGCTACCCCTGGAAACACCATGACAAACGATCCCCGAGGCATGTTTAGCCCCAGTTCCCTCGCTGATACAGCCTCAACATTCTGGGCCGCCGGCACGTACGGTGTCTGGCGAAGAAATCTCGGATACAGGCCCAAAAAAAGGTGCGTCATTACGGTGTTCCCGGCTGCCACCATGTAATTGATGGAATCGCGGGGCTGGCCGCTCTTTTCAATGAGTTCATCTATTATTTCGTTCAACCCCTTGACGACGTGCTGCTGAAGTCTGTCCAAACCATCTTTTTTAAGGGCGAACACTATTCGGCTAATTACATCATCACCCATGGAAATTTGGGGATTGTACCTGGAAGCTCGGGCTAAAACTGCTCCGGTTTCGAGGTCCACCAGTTCACCCCATAAGGACGTAGTGCCTATATCAATCGCTACCCCCAAACGAGGCCTGGTTATGTGACCAGGAGTGACTTTGATCAATTTGTAAAGGTCACTGTTCAGCAGAGGAATCGAATCAACCCGCAAACAGGCAGAAAACTTCCAGTCATCCTGACGGATCTCGTTGGGTAATTCCCTGAGAACCTCCAGATCGGCGCTCACAGGAGAAATGTTGTGATCAACCTTTAGTGTCCTGATGATGCGTTCGTAATCACTGGTGTTGTCCTCCAGCCGAGGCGCCGGGGGATTCATGAAAACCCTAACGGTCATCGGGTTCATTTCCGGCTTTACGGGTGACTCCATCGGAGTAGCCATAGAGCGCTTTCTATCCTGCTCATCCCGGGGTATAACCTTGCGGCCTACTTTTGATTTCGGCACTTCTATTGTCAGGTCTGAAATCACCCGAGACTGGCACGCCAGAACAAAGCCTTCAGCCCGAGCCAATGGGTCGAGCTTGTCCATAGAAAGACTCGTGACTTTTCCTTCAACTACTTTTACTTTACATTGCGCGCAAGCCCCCGAACCACCACAAGCCGCTGGAACAAATACACCGGCCTCCAGAGCCACATCCAGCAATAACTGGCCTGCCGATACTTCGATAGTTACGTCATCAGGAAGGAATCTCACCCTTCGTTTTTCAGGCATTTTGCCTCCAGGCATTGTAAGGGCATCCCAAAGCCCCCAATCAGTATTCTTAATTTCAGATTAAAAGATTGCTATTATCTAAAAGAGGCCTTAACGTCAATCAGCGCAAATTCACGACTGCCAATTCATGTCCTCAGGTTTATGGCCACACCATTTAGATCGCGTATGTTAACATAACTCAAAAGAATTGAAATGAACAATATATGAATTTGAAAATATGCGAAATTTTTAAAAGCGTCCAGGGAGAGTCATCCTACGTCGGGCTACCCTGCGTTTTCATTCGACTCTCGGGCTGCAATCTGAGGTGTCACTATTGTGATTCCGCGTATGCGTGGACTGACGGCAAGGAAATGTCACTATCGGCTATCATGGAAAAAGTCACGAACTTCAGTTGTGATCTGGCGCTTATTACCGGTGGCGAACCACTACTGCAAACGTGTTCTGTTGACCTGGCGCACAACCTTGTAGACCACGGCATCAAAACCCTTATAGAAACAAATGGATCTATTGACATTTCAGGCTTACCCGAACAAAGCATCCGGATCATGGATGTCAAATGCCCAGCCAGCGGAGAATCTGGCCATTTCTTCTGGAAGAATCTCGAGGCCCTCAGAAATACTGACGAGATAAAATTCGTAATCACGGACAGATTCGACTATGAATGGGCAAAAAGTTTCATCGCTGAGCGCTTGAACGAATTTTCAGGAGAGATTCTGATGTCCCCGGTGTTTGGAGCTCTCGAACCTCAGAATCTGGTCGCATGGATAATGCAGGACAATCTGAGTGTCCGTTTCCAGCTTCAGTTGCACAAAGTGATCTGGGGCCCCACGATGAGAGGGGTTTGATTTCATCTATATGTTTTCGGCGGTTATCTGATAAGATCATGAAGGTTATCATATAATTAATAACCATTAATGGAGATAAATGCCACAACAGTCGAGTGTCACTTGCTTATACGTCTAACAGTCTCGACACAAACTTAAAGTAATTTATTGGATAGCGCATGCAAATAGTTGACTGATTGCGTCTCAGTGTGCTAGGATATCTTAAGGCTATAGTAAGGGAGACGGAGAGCTGAACCTGGATTGTTCGGCCGAATCCGAAAGGAGCTTTTCATGAAAAAAATAATGCTTTCTCTGCTAATGATGAGTCTTTTAGGCTTGTTGCCCGGACTAGTTCAGGCAGAGACTGAAATTTACTGGGGAACAGTTCCGTCACCAGAACCTGTGATTACTGACGCTGATTTCAGCAACAAATACGAAGGGCAAAAGGATTACAGCGTTTTTAGGGAAAAAGAGATCTATGATGTCTGGAAGCCTGGCCTGTTTGATGAGGAAGAAGAAGCTGGTGTCGTAATATCTCAGCCAGTTGCTGAGCCATTTCAGGCTGCGCCGGTCATAAGCAGGCAGGCGCCAGCCGGCACAACCGACGTGAGACAGCCGGCCAGAAGTGTTGAATCAGCCAGACCGACTACTACACCTTCTTCACCAGCTCGGGTATCTCCCGCGGCCCCAAAACCTGCTGAAACGACTCCGGGAACCCAGGAAGCCGCCAGCGCTGCCGAACCCGAAAAGCCCGGAACCAAGAAAATGAAATGGGGACAATCGGACAACTCTTCATCCTCGGAACCCAAAACAAAATTTGAATGGGGCCAGAATAAGCCTGGAGCCCAGTGACACATACAAGGAACTGGTTTGGTTTGTAATCCTGTTTAATGTAGTCAAATTTAATTGAATGGCGTGAAATTCGAGGCTGACCTTTTGATACACTCAAAGGTCAGCTTTTTCTGTTTATCCGCTGGTTGATATGAAAATGACAGTTCATTTTTTCAACGTTAAGAGACCCGGATTCCTTCGATCGATTTGGAGTGTGATCCATCACCGGATTATTGAGCCGTTTGTGCTCTCTCAAACCCCTCCGTGGTTTGACGCGCGTGGAGCAGCCTTGGGGTTACTTGTAGGAATGGGTTTCCCTCTCGGGATTCAGTGGGTCTCTCTGGGCCTTCTTCGATTGGTTTTTCGATTCAACATGGTTCTTGCCCTAGCGCTAACCTGGGTTAACAATCCTTTCACGGTGGCCCCCATGTATTATGGTTACTATCTGCTTGGATCAACCCTCATTGGGAGCCCCGCCGATGTCACTCTGGAAACGTTTACTCTGTTGACGGCCCCTGTTTTCGAGGCGGAAAACTTCAGCGACTCGCTGTCAGGACTGGCCGAAACGGGAGTAGACATACTGTTGAGATGGGCCATCGGAGCGACAGTAGTGGGGCTTAGCTCCGGGGCGCTGGGCTACATAGTTACTTATTATGTTCAGGTTCACCGCCATCGGAAAAGATCGCTTCCCAGATCCCCGTGAGCCCCCATTCTAAAGGAAAGTCCTTTTTCACCGGCGCTTCGAAACCCCAATTTTGGGACAGTATGTTTCTATGGCGCATTTTGAACAAAAAGGTGAAACAGGTTTGCAAATATTCTGGCCGTAAGTAACCAACAGGTCATTGTATTCTATCCAGTATTGCTGGGGTAGTTTTGCTCTGAGCGCCATCTCCGTCTGATCAGGCGTCTTGGTTTCAACATATCCCATTCTGTTACTTATACGGTGAACATGAATGTCAACGCACAGCCCCAGTTTACCGTGGCCTAGCGTAACCACCAGATTGGCCGTTTTTCGTCCAACACCCTTAAATTTCAGGAGCTCGTCAACATCATCGGGCACCTTGCCATCATATTTCGTCAGGATTTCAGAAGAAATTTCTTTTAAGGTCCTGGCTTTATTCTTGTAAAAACCCACAGGGTATATCAGAGCCTGGATCTCCTCTTCGCTTAATTCAAGCAAACCCTTAGGATCCTGTATTCTCGAGAAAAGTCTGTTTGATGCGGCTCTTGTTGTTCCATCCTTGGTTCTCAGGGACAGAATGGTCGAAACCAGAACTTCATAAGGAGCCCTGCGTTTCCGGGATATCTCTGTGACGATCGGCAAGCCGAGACCCTCACAAGCCGCTCTAAGTTTATTTACAACTTCATGAATATCGAAAGAAATGATGACCTCCTCCGGTTCCGGAAAACTGAGCCACACATCTTGTGTCAGTAAATCAGCCCTACTTTGTTCCTTACATCATTCAATGTGACTGCCGCCACTGCTCGCGCTTTTTCTGCTCCTTTTCCAAGGACATCTCTAATATAACCGGGATCCTTCAACAACCTGATTTTTTCCTCACGATTGTCTTTGAAATAATCCCACAGAATGCCTACCAGTTCTTTTTTGAGAGTTCCATAACCTGCTCCACCTTCCATGTACAATTTTTTCACCTCTTTAACGCGGTCATCAGGCGCAAAATGGCGGTAGATCTGGAACAGATTGCATGTCTCCGGGTTCTTGGGGTCCTCCACCGGGGTAGAATCCGTTTTTATGCTCATTACTTTCTTCTTTAATGCTTTTTCATCGAGAAATATCTCTATTGTATTGTCATACGATTTGGACATTTTCTGTCCGTCTATGCCGGGAACGGTCGCAACTTCGTCGTTAATTTCCCCCTCCGGTATGACAAAAGTTTCTCCATACATGTTGTTGAATTTTATGGCGACATCCCTGGTTACTTCAATATGCTGTTTCTGGTCCTTGCCAACAGGAACTATGTTGGCCTGATACAGGAGAATGTCAGCCGCCATTAGAACAGGATAGGCAAACAATCCATGATTTGGCGAAATACCCTTGGCTATCTTGTCCTTATAAGAGTGACATCGTTCGAGCAAACCCATTGGAGTGATACATGTCAGGATCCAGGTTAACTCGGTCACTTCTGGAACATCAGACTGGACCCAAAAAAAACACTTCTCGGGATCAAGACCCAGCGCAAGAAAGTCAGATGCGACATCAAGCGTTCCTTCAGAGAGTTTCTTTCCGTCCGATACACTTGTCATTGCGTGATAATTTACTATAAACACATAAAGTTCTGATCTGTCCATGTACGATATCATGGGCTTCATCATTGCGAGGTAGTTGCCCAAATGAAGTGAACCACTAGGCTGAATGCCCGACAATATTTTCAAAATACGTCCCCTTTCCACACCAGACAGAATTTGCCACCTGGATTCTGTAAACCCCGATAAGTTCTCTAAAAACCCAGGATGGCGCAACCCATAGTTTTTTGGTTAACCAGTTATAATTACACAAAAGAACAAGCTGGTCAACGCGGTCATATCTAACAGTCGGATTATGTGGTTCAATTCGAGATTTAAAGTGGACAGATGGGGCCTAACAGGATATAACGCGTAACTCGTCATCGGACCAAAAAACTACGCGTGAGGTGAACGCTAACTTGAATATAATCCGACGCCTATATGATTGGGTTCTTTCTTGGGCTCACAGTAAATACGGAGTGCCGGCCCTATTCCTGCTTTCGTTTGCCGAATCTTCTTTCTTCCCCATTCCACCAGACGTGCTTCTTATGGCCCTGGCCATCTCCAGGCCAAGGAAATCTTTTTATTATGCGTTTGTTTGTACCCTAGCGTCTGTCGCCGGTGGCATGTTGGGGTATTTGATCGGCGTCGAATTTATCGATGTGGTTGGCTATAAAATCATAAATTTCTACAATCTACAGCATGAATACGAGGTAGTAGGAAAACTCTATGAACAGAATGCCTTCTGGGCGGTGTTTACAGCAGGCCTGACGCCAATCCCGTACAAGCTCTTTACAATTGCGGCCGGCGCTTTCAAAATAGATTTCACAGTCTTTGTTCTTGGCTCGATTTTCGGGAGAGCTTCGAGGTTTTTCATGGTAGCTGGACTGATATACTTTTTTGGGCCGCCTATTCGGTCTTTCATTGACAAATATTTCAATATCATGGTTGTTGTTTTTACAATATTGTTGATTGGTGGGTTTGTTGTAATCAAATATTTGATCAACTGATTTATTGTCAAAAAAGGGGTTAGCGTCACAATGTATTTACCGGATATTTTCAGGAATTTTCTGGAGAGTCATGGCGAGATAGCTGAAGCTTACCAGAAGGCTGGTCTGCTTTGCTCGCAGGCTGGGCCTATTGATGAGAAACATCAACACCTTATTCAGTTAGGAGTTGCTGTAGGCATAGGGTCCAAAGGTGGGGTGAGGTCTCATGCCCGCCGCGCAAAGGAAGCCGGAGCAAGCGACCAGGAGATAGTGCAGGCCGTTCTCCTGGCAGCTCCGCTAGTGGGGTTTCCCACTATGATGGCCTCTTACGGCTGGGTAAAAGATTCGCTGAACCCAGGCAAAGATTGATTCGTTTCTGCGCTGGCAGCAGCGGGCCGCAAAATCCAGGGGACTAGCGGCCTTTCCAGACCGGCTTTTTCTTCTGGAGGAAGCAGGCTATTCCCTCCTGAGCGTCTTCGGCCATTAAATTAAGAGTGATGACGTTCGTAGCGTACTGGTATGCTTTGCTAAGGTCCATCTCAAGCTGGTCATAGAAAGCGCTCTTCCCGATGGCTAGTGTCAGGGGGCTGGCTTCACAGATGGAAGCGGCCATCTCCATGACCGAATTTTCAAGTTCAGATTCTTCGACCACCTTGTTCAACAATCCATTTTCTTTGGCTTCCTGGGCGCTAATCAACCTCCCGGTCATCAGCATTTCCATGGCCAGCTTTCTTCCTACGGCCCTAGTCAAGGCCACCATCGGAGTCGTGCAAAAAAGACCAATTTTTACGCCTGGCGTTCCAAATCTAGCGGTCGAATCTCCAATGGCCAGATCGCACTGCGCCACCAGTTGACAACCTGCCGCTGTGGCTATTCCATGAACCTGCGCTATCACTATTTGACGAATCTCCCGAATCAGCTGCATCATTTTGGAGCATTGCTCAAAGATTGACTTGTATTCGGCTGGATCACCTCCGGACATTTCCTTCAGATTGTGACCAGAACAAAAATGCCTACCAGCAGCCCTCAGCACTATTACCTTCGTGTCCTGCTCAATCCTGAATCTGTTCAGCGCTTCGATCAGTTCGGCTACCATCTGTCGGGATAAAGCGTTGATAGTCATTGGCGAATTCAGAGTTATCACTCCTATTTCACCCTTCTTCTCCACCATGATTTCTTTGTGATCCACCGCTGGTTCTCCTCTACACTTCCCTGAATAAAAGATCTCTGACTAAACAGCATGATTTCTAAAAGGAAAAACGAACTGGATTTTTGTCCCAAAAACATTGTAAAAACGGTCAGAGTAAATGAATGACGCTTTCACCACATTATGCATAAGTGTGCCTGTACAGGCTGTTTCAGGACAAAAATGCCTAAAAATATCGCTAACATTTTAAAGTGCCTATTGATGTTGATTTTGATTCATCATACGGCCCAACCGGCCTGGACTGCCAATTCCGACTTGAGGGGCGCTCCTGAACAGTATTTGAACAAAGGCCGGGCAGATGTTGAAAAGAAAGGTTACTCTGCGGCCGTCAAACCTCTGACCGAAGCCATCAAGCTCAATCCTGATCTCGCAGAAGCTTACTTCCTCCGCGCTAGGTCATTCGACATGATCGGACAACCTATGCGCGCTTTGAAGGACGTTGGCAAATATATAGATCTCAAGCCTCATGACCCAAAAGGATATATTCTCAAAGGCGATATCAACAACTTTAACCAGGACCATAAGGAAGCTGTTGATAGCTACAGTTTTGCTCTGAGACTAGATTCCAGATCCGTCGATGCGCGCATTGGCAGGGGTCTTGCCTACGCCGCTATGGAGAAATATGACCTGGCGATTAAAGATTACGAAGACGCGCTCAAAGACAACAGACTGCACCATGAGGCGCTGACTAACCTCGGTATAGCGCTCGCCCTTTCAGGAAAACCCGAACAAGCCCTGAAAAAACTGACCGAGGCGCTGGCCCTGGAACGAGATCTGGAATGGCGTCCCCGATTAAACAGACTCATTGACGAAATATCCCAGGTTCACGCCGAACAGTCCAGGCAGACTCCACCTCCCTTCAAAAGAGTTCCCGGCCAACTATTAGAAAAGCCGTGGTAAAACTCCATACAACACATGTCTCAGGAGCCGCTGACCGAAACTGTCTCGCATAACAAACTTGAAGCCCCGAGGTTTCCGAAAAACTGAAAATCACTACCAATTTCAATGACCTGCCCAAACAGATCAATGAGATTACCAGCTATAGCAATACCTTTTACAGGATGCTCTATCAGACCATTTGAAACCTTGAAACCGGACGCTCCGACAGAAAAATCACCACTTACGGGATTTGCGGTATGCAGTCCCATCATTTCCGTCACCAAAATTCCACTTCCCATTTTTAGGATCATTTCATCCAGAGAGTCTCTGCCTGGCTCAATGAAAAGATTGGTTACTCCGCTGGACGGTGGCGCCTCAAAGCCGGATCTACGGCTGTTGCCAGTGGAAGGATGGTCAAATTTTAACCCGTAATATCTATCGTAGAGCCATGAAGTAACAATGCCATCACGCACAACGACTGTTTTCTGCATTGGAACACCTTCTCCATCAAAACCGAAAGCGAGGTCTCCACGCGCGTCTGTTCCATCGTCGACTATTTTTAGCCTGTCAGAGAACAGTTTGGCGCCTTTGGTCACCAAGGGAGACGCTGTCCGTTTGAAATGATTTTCGGCTACAAAGGAGCTGGAGATAACCCCGAGAAGCCCTGATGCGGTATGATTCTCGAATATGACTGGCAACTTACCGGAATTAATGGATTTACCTCCAAGAGCATTTATGGCTCTCCCAGCAGCCTTTTGGGCTATCCGCTCAGGTTCAAGTTCGTGAGGATCGCGTTTGTGGTCAAACCAGTAAGCCGTCTCCTGATCCCCGCTTTCTTCCGCCATCAACTCGACCCATGCTGAACAGATACCCGAACAGTCACTCAAATCCAGGCCTGATGAATTAAGCAGTCGAACGTCAGTGATTGAGTCAACATACCCACTGCTTCTGGCAACTGAAATTCTTTTATCAAAAGCGTACGCCTCTTTTTCTATCATTCTCGCTATTTCAATCTTGTCTTTCTCAGGCATTCCAGTGAGCTTGTCGCTCAGTAGGTCCAACTTGACAGGGTATTTGTTTTCGCGTTTTGTAAAACTCATGAGTTCGTCAGGTGGAGTGACACCGGCCATTTCAACCGCGCTATTTATTGCTTTTTCTATATTACCGGGGTCTGATGAAGTGCAGAAAGAAAAACCAGGTTTGTGATCCTTTATTACGCGAATAGCCATTCCTTTCAGACTCGATCTCTGAAGCGAATCTACAAGCGAGTCACGAACTTCAACCCTGAAACTTCTCGATGTAGTTAGGTATATCTCCCAGTAATCGACTGGTTTATTTGAGACAAGCGTTTTGGCAATGTCGATGGTATCGGGCATTTATGGTTCCTCTCTCAGCCATTGTCAGAGCTGATTCAGGTTTTTTGTGATTGAGAATCCTGGTAGTCTAATCATTTTTGGATTCAGAATCGATCATTCTAAAATAGCACATCAACTTAACTTGACAGAAAAAATATTCTAATCTAGAGTATGTAATTGAGGTAAAAAATGGTTAGCCTGTGCAACTCATGCTTGTACTTTTATTTTAGCAACAGGAGTGAAATACGCTTTCGCTGACTGTAAAATATAGCACTGTTACAAGAAGCGGAGCAAATACTCCGCTTTTTTAGTTTTATCAGGTTATTTAGGACTCTAAAAGTTTCCGGACTGACACGGGGATTCAACATGAATGAACCGGCAATAGACATTTTGGAATCGTCCCGAAAGAGACTTGGATTATCAGACAGGCTCAGTCTGATCAATCTGATCAGCGACGGCCTGAGACATGATACAGAGAACTCCCCCGTTTTTTCTGACCTGTTCAGAGAGCTTGAGCAGCTTGTAAACATAACGGTTTCAGGGGCCAAAGTAGATCGGTATGAAGCGGACTATTCCAAAAAGGGATTCAAGCACCTTGAGATTAACGCCGAATCAGGAGAAAACCTGGCTCGACTTAACATGCTGTATCTGAAAAAACCGCTGCCTTGCTACTACCTCGTTTATGTTGAGGTAGCCTCGCCTTTCAGAAAGAAAGGACTTGGAAACCTTATTCTTAAGGAATTCCGGGACTTTCTCATGGAGAAGTCGGCCGTCGGCGTCCTGGACAATATCATTCCCAAGGATGACCCAACTTTTGACATATACCTGAAGCTGGAATGGAAATCATTTTATGATCTAACCGGTTACAGTGAAAATGGCCATTCGGAAACCTACATGGTGTATTTGCCACCGGCTTTTTCTGGTAAGGATGTTCGAGATCCACTCGTTAAGCTGGTGCATCATCTCGTAAGAAAAAGACCGGCTATAGACATGCGAGACAACGAACTGATGGTCCAAAGAACCATCGAGGAGTTCAAAGACCTTTATTCAGCCTTGGTGATGTATTTTGAAGATCAAATAATTGAGGGCAACACCGATGCCGTGATGAGGTTCATGTTTACCAGATTTGTGACCAAATTGATCGGCTTCAGGAGACGCATATCCAGACTGCTTGGTTACACCGGTGGCGAGTCGATGGAACAGATACCGCTTCACCCGGAGATTAGAAACCTAAAGTCACAGTCTTATGCGCCCAAGGAATTAAAAAGCAAGTTAACATTCCTCACTATTGACAAGGAACTCTGGATGAGTCTGCCAGAGGCTTTGAAGAATCATCCTGCCAGATTCATCGAGACGCTGGATAATTATCAAAGACCCTCACTGACTTCATGGTTGAAGGCAAACAAAAAATCATCGCAGTCAGACCTGACTCTCGGCGATATAATGGATTTGGGCTTTGATCCAACCCGACTAAAGGAACTGGTCCTGGACGGACAAAAATATATTTTTGAACGTGTTCAGGGTCAAATGGTTGAAATTTCAGATCGCAAGATGGAACTGCTGGATGTGGCGCAGCCCAAAATGACATCTTTGCGAATAAAAAACTCCACCATCAGAATTAACAAACCGCTACTGGTAATCAAAGACGGTGGAAATGGATACATCTTGCGTAAAAAGGTCGAGGGAATTCACTGGGAAGAGGCTATAGAGCAGCTTCAAACTGCGCCGGAGCTCAAGGAACTGAATTCCAGCATGAATCTGGACCGATTGATCAAAAAGTTGACTCGAAAAACGTATGAGAAGATTCAGAATGCAATAGGAGGAGACATAAGTCAGGTGATTGATCCAACTGGTTTCTTCGTATCTTGGGATATAAATGACAACCGCCCCAAACTTGTGGTGGACATGGGTGGAGTATATTTTGATAGCCTCTGGATCTCATGATCATAATTGAAAAAAAAAGCCCGACCCATTAGTCGGACTTTGGAGGGTATTAAATTTTTCAGGTCGGGCACATAAACGGGGGAGGCAAGGAGCTTAAACCGGCTGTGACCTTACGTTAGAGATTAGAATAAAAACCCGACTTGAACGAACGCGCCATCCAGTGTGGTGTTCAGCGCATCCTGCTTTAGATCTTTCTGAAAGTAAGAGTATCGGTAGCCACCTTTGACAAATCCAAAGCGGCCCGATTTGATGGGTATCATGTAGTTAAGAGCCGTTTCTGCGTCGAATCCGAAACTGTCGTTCAGGAAAGCTACATCCGCTTTACAGCTGAGAGCCAGGGTGTTGCCCCTCCAATTTTTAAGCGCTTTCTCGAATTCCAGTCCTACTACAGCCAGATTCCGGGAATCATTCCAAGTCATTGCAGCTGTAGTTCCGATCGCGGTCCCCACGGTAAGTTTGTCCTGAATATACATCCACTCAGCAAACAGATTAGTCCTGCTGCTGGGAGTATTTATCAAATTAAGACCTATTCCTGCACGGTGCTCAAAACGCTCCCATTTCGAAAATATCTGGGTCTGCGCTGCAAATAACTGTCCTGCAAAATTGAAGGCGCTAGCGTTATTTACAGAGCCATCCATTTTGATGGGCGTGAAAGAATATCTGAGTGAAAACTTGGGACGCAACTGATATGCAGCTTCTACAGACCAGATAACGTTACCTGACTGCTTCAAACCCAGGTTGTCATTGAAATCCGCCGGACTGCCTGTGAATACAGCTCCAGCAAGACTGCGCCTGGCTTCACCCTGAACTCTCGCAAAAAGAGCTTTTGGGCCAGCAACGAACTGACCCTGAGCAGGAACCGGTAAAAGGTTGTCCTGCGACCAATTCATCGGATTGAACCTCGATATACCCTCGAGTCCCCCCATGATTGAAGGCTTGACTTTTGTTGTAATCGGCTCCGCTGGCTTCACTTTTGATATCGTCTTATAACCCGAAGACGTATCCAGGGAAGTAGCCAGCTGATCATAATTCATAATGGCCGACTCCCCGAAAGCAAGCGATGCGGACCAAGCGATTAAAAAAGTCCACACAAACAACAACTTTGCACATTTTCTTAACATAACACCCTCCCTCAGGGTTCTAATGTGTTGCAAGGTGGAGATTAAACTGTTTTTATTATTTGTCAACAAAAAAATAAATATTAGAGGGCAGTTATATTAATTATCTAGAAAATAGTTTAATTTTCTAATAACGAGGTTCACACGCTAGTGCGCTTTCTATGCCTTTTTAGCCAGATGCGCGCCACATCAAACACCCATATACTTTAATAAGTTTTTTCAACTTATAGAATTTACATCTTTTTATTGGTGACTATTTTAACGCGCCCGATGTCGGAGACTTTGAATACGTTATAATCGGGCCAGTCCTTGAGATGGCAACCGGAACGACCAGGTTTTTACATCAGTTCAAGAACAGGAGTTTAGGGTTCTGACAGATTGGAGCCGGTAGCTGACAGGAACAGACAATGGGTTTGTGAGACATCGCCTGAAAATCGCTGGATCAAACGCTAGAATTGATTCTTCTGTAATAGTCCTGAGTTGTCTTCTTGGGGGATTCTACAAAAATATTGAACCGGGCCAATCCCGATTTTTGGAGTCTGAATCTTGTGGCGGTCCACAGGACTCCAATTCCGTATATGACAGAGCGTTTGAAATTGATGGAGGACGCTTCCGGAAAATATCTGGTGGGGCATGAAATTTCACCGACGCTGAAATCGAAAAATATAGCCTGGGCGATCATTTCGTTGTCAAAAAGAAAGTCATCTGAGTTTTGGTGAAGTGGCAACGTTTCAAGACATTTTCTGGAAAAAGCACGGTAACCTGAATGAAACTCGGACAGTTTTGATCCAATGATGAAGTTCTCGACAAGAGTCAGGAATCTGTTGAAGATGTATTTGTAGAGGGGCATTCCTCCGCTTCTAGCCTTTCCACCCAGAATTCTGGAGCCTAGAACCAGTTCATATTCTTCCGAGACAATCATGGCTGCCATTGCTGGGACCAGTTTCGGAGAATACTGATAATCGGGATGCAACATTACAATAACATCAGCGCCATACTTCAGCGCCTCAGAATAACAGGTCTTCTGGTTTCTTCCGTAGCCGTAATTGCGATCATGCAGGAAAACCTTGATTCCAAGTTTTTTTGCCAATTCGACCGTAGCGTCCGAAGAACAATCGTCAACGAGCAATATGTCATCAACCACCTGCGTGTCCAACTCGGCGATAGTCTTTTCCAAAGTTTTTTCAGCATTATAAGCCGGTAATACGACAATGATCTTTTTTCCGTTTAACATTTTGGCCTTTCGCCAGTCAGCAATCAGAATTATTTGCGGTCTTTGTGACTTTTGACTCAAACCCTGTCTGGCATGGTTTCTTAATCGGACATGCAAGGAGATTCTGAGTGTGGGATTCCGGAACGTTGTTTTGTCTGGATCATCTCCGCCACTATTGAAAGAGCTATTTCCTCTGGAGTTTCTCCACCTATCGGCAAACCTATCGGAGAATGGACACGTTCGAGTTCCCGCTCATCAATTCCCTCTTTCAACAGGGAGTCATAGATCAATTTTATTTTTCTTCTTGATCCAATCATACCAATGTATTTGGCTGGCGTTTCAAGAGCTTGCCTTAGAACGGTCCTGTCGTGCGCATGTCCTCTGGTCACTATAACCAGGTAACTGTTCTGGCTTATGCCCAAGGCGGGCATGCAATTTTCGTAATGCTTGACCAGCTCTATGTTGTCTGCTTCAGGCGCTCTTGACTGATTTGCAAATTCCTGCCTGTCGTCGATCAAGGTGACTTTGTATCCGACGTAAGACGCCAAGTGAGCCACACACACACCGACATGACCTGCGCCGAAGATATAGACAGTATCCTCAGGGGAAAAATACTCTACAAACGCAGAATATTCCATGTTGTCGAAGCTCATTAAATGGGGCTGCAGACTAAATTGCCCGGATATAATCTCTCTGAGCACAACGGATTGATTCTTGAGGCTGCCCGTAGTCAGACCCGTTTCGTCGTGCAGAAGGCTGTTGAGAGATCCTGAGTGGATTAAACCAGCCTCGCGAGGCGTCTGAGTCACGACAAAACCAGACAGCCTCTGTGAGTCCATTATCAGGAGCTTTTCGTAAATTGATTTTCTGACATGATCACTTATGTCGTGGTAATCGATCAGGACGTGCGCCGATCCCCCACAAATCATTCCACTGGATTCGATATCCTCACCCTTGAATCCAAAGTGTTTCACAACAGAACACCTTTGCTTCAGGGATTCCAGGGCCATTGTTACAACCTCGGCCTCGAAGACTCCTCCTCCAATAGTTCCGACAGTAGACCCGTCTCGCCTGATTAAGAACTTCGTCCCCACGTGCCTTGGGGAAGACCCGTGTTGTGAAACGATAGTAGCCACACAAAAATTTTGCCCTCTGTCAAAAAGATTTATAGCCTCTTTCCAGATAGAGATCATGGTATCCCTGCAATTGTTACATTCTTAAAGTTACAGACCAACGTTTGAGCTGAGTTTTCTGATAATTGATAATTAACTTTTCCTGGGAGTTTTTGTCAAGCGGGCCCTTGTCAGGTTAACAGGAGTATTCTGTCAAGTATCATTGCTCAATTATTGATTCCTGGAGAGATATAAACCGCGGAATCATAGATCAGCAGGTAAGTATTCGGCCCACTACGTCTGGCGCATTAGACTAATTCTGATTAACATTTTTTCAGACGTGATGTTCAGGCTGTTCTGTTTAATGACAGAATCACGGCTTAAGGTGAATGTTTATGAAAATCACCTCCAGCATTAAAATTCCGTTTTCTCAGGTCATCACAGTCCCAATCAACAAGGTCTGGTTCAGTGGCAAGAGGTCCTCTCCTCCGGGCGCGCGGGAGGTTGCCATGGAAAAAATCTTTTACTCACTTTTTCCCGGGATCGACCACTGAGCGGCTACTGGATCCTACTGGAGACAGATTGGTTATTTCGAACCCTGAAAGATATTTCTCTGATTGACCGCAACCGGAGTCCAACTTGTCTGTCTATATAAATGAATAGTTTTAACAGCATATATTGATAGCTTAAGTAAAACGGCATAAAATAGGGATTTTAGTCGACAGAGACTTTAGTTTATTAAGGAATTATATTGTAATAACGCCTGTATTTTTGTATAGGCAAGGACAGACAAATGGTCTGGCGCTTTCTTTCCGTTCTGGCGCCGCCCCAAAGGAGGCCTCGTTTGAAGTCCCCGTTCTCTAAAATCAATGGCGACCAACCCTTTAATGACATGTTCAGTCGCCCCGAAAATAATAAAAAGAGTTGGTCAGTATTTGGGAGTCTGACCCGTTTCATACTTCTGGTATTTATCGGATTGATGACTGGCGCAGCAGGTGTTGTGGCTCAAGGCTACATCTATTTTACTCAAAGTGTTCCAGGTATAGAAAAGCTGACGAAATACTCTCCACCTGTTGTGACTTCATTTTATGCGGACAAGGGTGAATTGATAGGGGAATTTGCTTATCAGAGGCGTTTTCTTGCTCCCATGGATCAGATACCGAAACATTTGAAAGACGCGTTTGTGGCAGCGGAGGACAAGAATTTCTGGCGACACGGCGGTGTTGATAAAGAGGCTATCCTGCGCGCGATAAAAAAGAACCTGACTACTGGGGCTCTAAGAGAGGGAGCCAGTACGATCACCCAACAGGTGGCCAAGACATTTCTTTTGACACCTGAGAGGAAGTTTACCCGTAAAATCAAGGAGGCCATATTATCTACCCGCATAGAGCAGTCGCTAAGCAAAGAACAGATTCTTTATCTCTATTTGAACCAGATTTATCTGGGGAGTTCGGCCTACGGGGTGGAGGCTGCTGCGCAAACTTATTTTGATAAATCCATGAAGGATCTAACTATAGCGGAATGCGCAATGCTGGCCGGTTTGGCCAAGGCTCCTTCCATGAATTCGCCAAAGAGAAACATCAAAAAGGCGCTCGAACGTCGCTCATATGTATTGAAGAGGATGCTGGAGGATGGTTTCATCACTGAAGCCGAGTATGAACAGGCCAGCAAAGAAGAGCCTAAAATATACAACACGGTAAACAACAATGCCCGACTAGCATCAGATTTCGTTGAGCATGTTCGTCGTTACATAGAAAAAAAATACGGCACGGACGCCTTATACAAAGAAGGACTCCAGGTTTACACCACGGTGGACCTGCAAACCACAAAGCTCTCACGAGACGCCATGGATCATGGATTGCGCGAGCTGGATAAACGACAGGGATATCGAGGTCCCATAAAAACGCTAAGTGTAAAAGGTGTGATGGAGTTCCTGGACGAAAAGTCCAGATCCATGGATGCTCCTTTGAAGTATGGCCAGCTTACTGAAGGCGTAATAACTCACATTGATAACGAAAACATTTATGTCCGAATGGGATCCTTTGAAACAGATGGAGAAAAAAAGGACTACATGGGGCAGATAAAAATAGAACAAGATCCCAAGTGGTGGGTTCGACAACCATTTTTAAGATCAGAACTCAGAACTCGCAATTTTTCCGCCGGAGATCTCCCTTTTCAGGTTGGAGATTTGATACAGGTCAGGATCCTGGATCCAAACATCAAGAGAAAAGAGCTTTACCTCAAAAAATTCGGTAAAACTGACCCTGAATTAAAAAACTACAAGCAGTATACCGAGGACATGTCGCCATACTTCTTGTTGGAGCCGGAACAGGAGCCAATAGTTCAGTCAGCCCTGATGATGAGGGAAAACAGGTCAGGTTACGTTCGAGTTCTTCTGGGTGGATATTCGGCTGCAGAGTCGAAATACAACAGGGCTACTCAGTCACGGAGGCAGGCTGGCTCGTCGTACAAGCCGGTCATTTACGCCGCGGCCCTGGACAAAGGGTTTACAGCCTCTGACCTGATAATGGACTCACCTCTGGCTTTGACAGTTCCAGGCACAGGAGAAGTCTGGAGGCCCAAAAATTATCGCGGTGGTTTTGCAGGTCCAGTAACTTTCAGGGACTGCCTTGTCAAATCAAGAAACATACCCACAATAAAAATTCTTCAGCAAATTGGATTGGAACACGCTAAAAACTACGCCCGTAAACTCGGATATACCTCCGCTCCTGTTGAAAACCTGACTCTGGCTCTTGGCTCGACAGGCGTGTCCCTCGAAGAGCAGGTGAACGCTTACTCGGTCTTTCCTAACCTGGGTTATTACGTTCCACCCATATTCGTTTCCAAGGTGATTGACAGACACGGCAAAGTTCTCGAGGAGAGGATGGCGCCGGCGCTGTTGACGGATCCGCTTCAACCAGACCATGTTCCAGCCAACACTGTTTCCCTGGAATCCAGGAATTCAGGAATGACTTTCGAAGCTGATTGGGCCGACAGATCTTCCGCTCAGGCCAAGCGGCGCATTGACGAGGGAACAGCCTACATCATGACTTCCATTCTTCAAGGTGTCATTACCGAGGGAACAGCTACTAACCTGAAGAAAATAGTTGGTCGGCCGGATATCGCAGGAAAAACCGGAACTACCAACGAAAACGTGGACGCATGGTTTGTTGGCTACACACCAGACTACACCTGTGGAGTCTGGGTGGGCTTTGATGACGAAGTATCCATTGGTGAGGGGGAGACAGGCGGAAAGGCAGCGGCGCCGATATGGGGTTATTTCATACGTGACCTGCTCGCGAACAAGCCGGCAAAGGAATTCCAGGCCCCGGCATCCATTGAATTCAGGAAAATAGACCCTAAGACCGGTTTGTTAACTTCAGCCTCCGATGGAATCAAGGAAATATTCAAAACAGGCAGCAGCCCTGCTCAAACTGGCCCAAAAGCCATGAGTGGAGCCAGATGGGATTATGCCGGCTCAGATCTGGATCAGTTCTGAAAATCCTGATAGATTCGGATTTGTTCCCTGCCACTGTTGTCTGTCAGTTCAAAATTCCGTTCAGGGTTTACCCGACTTTCTTGGATCAACCCTCTTCGTCCTTGACGGGGAACTGGGCTTTGGCTTCATACACGAACAAAGCCCTTAGTTTTTCCCAGAAATCTCCCCCTAAAACGAACAGACTACTGATGAACATGATGTCCGCCCCAATGTTGACGTAGAGACGCTCCGGGGCCATATCAGGAAGCCAATGGGGAACATACGCCTGTATGTATGCGGGAATTACAGGTATCACAAACATTACAAGCCCAATGTTGTACCTCAATTTTCCAACCCTCGCAGACGGGATGAGGCGTTTTAGACGCTTGACGCTCCACTCCTTTATCAACTCGAAATTCTCTTTTCCAAGCGCCGCCGCCGCTGCCACGATAAGCAGTTCGGGCAGGCCCAGACTCAATAACCCGATGATAGAAGCCTTAAAGCTGAGCGGCAAATCTGTTTGGGCTACAAGTATCCCGAACAGTGGACAGACGCATGAAAGGATCAAAAGTATGATCCCGAAATAAAACCTGGTTTTCCTGAGCGCTTCGCCGTAAACCCTTTTCTCCATTTTCAGGCCCCGTTGCCACAAGAAACTGTTTATTTTGAGTCAAAGAACTGCTTTGAAAGATCATTCACTAAATTGTGATCGTCAAAAATGAACCAGAAATATCTTTTGGGAGCCTCTTTCAAAGCATTGTAAGCTTGACACAAAGCTTTATAGGCATATATCTAATACATGATAATGTTTTTTACCACTATCGCGTAGCCTTTAGCCCCATAAAGTTGCGATTCGATGGTTTTTACATTGTTTTAAGCTCATAAATATACCAAGAGGTCATCACTATGGCTGACGAAACAGAGAGAAGAGACGATTTCGACGTTGAGGATGAGCACTCCAAGGCTCAGCAGATAAACTTTGAAGACATTCCTGATGTGATGCCACTGCTACCGGTCAGGGATGTTGTCATATATTCGTACATGATACTCCCGTTAATGGTCGGACGAGAGCGTTCAATCAAAGCAGTCGAGAGCGCTCTGGCCAATGATCGCTTAATATTCCTGTCAACACAGAAATTTTCGACGGAGGAGGATCCTGGACCTGACGATATCTACACGGTTGGCACGGTCGCCATGGTTGTCAAGATGCTCAAGCTGCCCGATGGCCGAGTGAAGATTTTGGTTCAGGGGCTGGCTAAGGCCAGAATAAAATCTTACGTCCCTTCTACAAGCTTTTTCAAGGTTGAAATAGAAAAAATTGCAGAACCGGTTGTGCCTAAAATCAGCATTGAGGTCGAAGCCACAATGCGGACAGTCAAGGAAAGCTCTGAGAAAATTCTTCAGTTGAGAGGAATAATATCTCCAGATGCTGTGGCTATTCTGGACTCTATAGATGATCCGGGCAGACTAGCCGACCTGGTTGCCTCGAATCTGAAACTCAAGGTTGAAGAATCTCAGAGCATTCTGGAGATCATAGATCCAATTGAGCGCCTGAGAAGAGTGAATGAATTGCTGTCAAAAGAACTTGAGCTTTCTGCCATGCAGGCCAAGATCCAGACCCAGGCAAAAGAAGAGATGGGAAAAACTCATCGGGAATATTTCCTTAGGGAACAACTGAAAGCCATACAGACAGAACTCGGCGAGATTGACGAAAAGACTAAGGAGATTGAGGAATTTAGATCCAAAATAGCCAAAGCCAAGATTCCTGCCGATGTGGAAAAGGAAGCTGAGAAACAGTTAAGCAGACTTTCCCAGATGCATCCTGACGCGGCTGAAGCATCTATTATAAGGACTTATCTCGATTGGATAGTGGAATTACCATGGTCCAAATCAACCAGAGACAAGCTGGAAATCAAGAACGCCAAGGAAATTCTTGATGAAGATCATTATGACCTGGAAAAGATAAAGGATCGAATCCTTGAGTATCTCGGTGTGCGCAAACTTAACAAGAGCATGAAAGGTCCAATTCTCTGTTTTGTTGGACCTCCGGGCGTTGGCAAAACTTCGCTCGGCAAATCGATAGCCAGGGCTTTGGGCCGAAAGTTCACAAGGATTTCACTGGGGGGTTTGCGTGACGAAGCTGAAATACGGGGGCACAGGAGGACCTACATCGGGGCCCTTCCAGGCAGGATAATTCAAGGCCTCAAGACAGCCGGCTCCAATAATCCCGTTTTCATGCTCGATGAAATCGACAAGGTCGGAGCCGATTTCAGAGGTGACCCATCGGCGGCGTTACTTGAAGTCCTGGATCCCGAGCAGAACAACGCATTTAGTGATCATTACCTGAACGTTCCATTCGATTTGTCGAAGGTCATGTTCATAACGACCGCAAATCTGGCTGATCCAATTATCCCCGCCTTAAAGGACAGGATGGAGATCATAGAGTTATCGGGATACATAGATGAAGAAAAACTGAAAATTGCCAGACAATATCTGATACCTCGCCAGATCAAGGAAAATGGAATAAAAGAGGAAGACTTCATCGTCACAGATGAGGCCATCCTGAACATAATCAACCAGTACACCCGTGAAGCTGGCCTGAGAAACCTGGAGAGAGAGATTGCCAATCTCTGTCGCAAGATTGCTCGAAAAATAGCAGAGGGCGAGAAAAAGGTTCCGAGAATAACAGCCAAGAATCTTAACAAGTTCCTTGGGGTTCCCAGATTTTTGCCGGACAATGAGAAAAGAGAGGATGAGGTCGGAGTGGCCACAGGTCTGGCCTGGACACCTTATGGAGGAGATGTTCTTCACATAGAAGCCACCCCAATGGAAGGAAAAGGCAACCTGCTATTGACTGGCCAACTCGGCGATGTCATGAAGGAATCTGGCCAGGCTGCCATGTCGTATTTCAGATCAAGAGCCTCAAAATTTGGAGTTACGGAGAAATTCTATTTTTCGAAAGACATCCACGTACACGTTCCAGCCGGAGCCATCCCTAAAGATGGGCCTTCCGCAGGAGTAACCATGGCCACTGCCATCATCAGCGCTTTCACTGGAATCCCGGTTCGCTCTGATGTGGCCATGACCGGTGAGGTAACCTTGAGAGGACGAGTTCTTCCCATAGGCGGTTTAAGGGAAAAATCGCTGGCTGCATTAAGGGCCAGGACTTACACCATCATTGCTCCAAAAGCCAACGAAAAGGATCTCGATGAAATACCCAAACACATAAGACGTCGCCTGGAATTCAAATTTGTGTCCCACATGGATGAGGTCCTCCAATTGGCCCTGAAAGAGACCCCTGAGAAAAAGGATTCAGGTAAGGTGCCTAAACCAAAACCTCCTGCTTCAGGCAGTGGAACCAGCAGGGCAAAAAGGAGAAAAGAACCCGAGGCTTCTGCCTGACAGATTAATTCAATTATTATAACATCCTGGACCGGGAAACATCTCAATAAGATGATTTCCCGGTCTCATTTTTGAACTCCCGTCTTCTTTATCTGTGCCACCATTCGTTCGGTTTCGGCCGATACTTTCAGCATTTCTGTTTCTATGTCCAGCCTTATTTGTTCATACTCTTCGGGAGAAAGTCCCTTGGGAACCATTGTTGGCTTCCCGAATGACATGACTATGACGCTGAACGGTAAAGGTAGAATCATGGAGTCCCATGATCTGAACTGTATCTGCCTGGTGGCCCAACTTACCAGTGGGACTACGGGTTGTCCGGTTTCGCGTCCTACAATTACTATTCCCATTTTCACCTTGCGTGATGGACCCCTTGGCGCATCTACAGCTAAACCGGAACAATAATTTCTCTCCCTGATCTGTTCTATCATCTCTGCCAAGGCCTCTTTGCCGCCTTTTGAAGAAGACCCTCTGACAGTGTCGTAGCCCATTCGCCTTATCGACCGATCAATGATTTCCCCGTCATGTGAACGGCTAACCATAACCACACCAGGATAGCGCCTGCAATAATATACGGGGAAAAGCATGGTGCCGTGGAAACACGCGCAGGCGAAAGGCATCCTTTTACAAACCTGATCCTCGTATTCGGTGTTGAGGAATATCGTTCGTGAAGTTAGATCCACTATCCTGAAGTAGTAACTGACTAGACGTGGCACTATGAAGAGAACCAATCTGAACCATAGCTTCTGGCCTTTTTCCGCTTTACTCATTTTTCAAGTTGGCCTCTAAAGTTTCCAACGCCTCCTCAACGGCTTCCCGAACATCCTCGTCGTCATCTATCAAGGCCTTTTTCAGGTATGGAATGGCTCCTGAATTGCCTATTTTTCCGAGGAGTTCAGCGGTGTCACCTTTGAGACCTACGTCATCGGTAAACAGCAGATCGCAAAGTTCCTGCAAGACCGGATCGAATATTTCCTTATTCAGATCGAGGGCCGATTCCATGGCTACTAGCGCTCCAATTCGCGTTGAGAACTCTTTTTTCCTGAACACCTCAACCAAAGCAAGTGGTTGACCTCGCCTGCAAACAAGCCTGGCTGCGTCCTCAGCCCTACCGGAATTGACCATGGATTCCACTACTGCCGTTACAGAGCCTTCCTGGGAACTGTCAACCAGCTTCTTGGCCAGATCTTCTGCGCCGATGCTGCCCACTATTGTCATTTCCCCATTCAGAATTGTTGTGGGTGTAGACTTGCAGTTGAATTGCTGGGCCAGATCAGAAAGCATCAATGCGTCAACGATCGTAACCGTGACCAGGTCACTGAGGACTGCCTGAACTAACGCGGACCTTACCGTCTGTGGGCAGTGTGGACATGATGAACTCATCAGAACCATGATGCCGGCGGGTAAGCCAAGTTTGTCCAGATGGGTTCTCACGCCCAGATCCACAGGCATTTCACCAGTCCCATACCAGCTGATCAGGTCCAGAAACGGCAAAAGCTGTGAACCGTCCGGCATCGCCATGTAATGTATACGCCCGGCATTCCCGTCAGTTACCGTTAATGAGGGCTTACCAATCATCACGGGCTCAGACGTCTCTTCCATAATGATACGGTTCATGGAAACCCCACTCACCTGTCGGGCCACATCAAATATCTGTCTCTCTAACGGATCCTGACTTCCTGTTCCGAAAAGCAGTAACTTCACGGGCCGGGTCAATTTTGAAGAAACTTCCTGAACACGCATCAATTCGTGATCTGATAGCAAATGGCTCTCCTTGGGTTGGGATTTTGAGGTGAAAATGTTTTTATCTTGTCCCTGGGACGTACTGCTGATAGACCATGCCCGAATCCGGAGACAAATTGTATGGGGACTGAACTCCGCGCGCAGGAGCCGGCATGTAGCTCCAAAGATAACCGGCTATGCCTCCAACACCGTCCGCTACCATGGGCAACACCCCTGGGAACTGTTGCTGCTGAACTGCAACTGACTGCTGGCCATCAGGGACTGTCAACACCGGCTGACCGTAAATATTCATAGGTCCCTGATAGTTTCTATCATAAATTTCAGATCCTTGGCCAAACGCTGACACTGAGGTCAACATGACTATCATCAAAACTGTCAAACTGATCCGTTTCATGATGACGCCTCCACGATGTGAAATTGAGCTAATATTGTAGCACAAGAAACTGATATTTTGAATAAATGAGACTTGTTTCCTGCTTTTGTAGCTTTGTTAAGATCACTTTTGATGTTATTTTTAGCACAGAAGGAACGACACAGTATTTCAGAGGTCATAGAATGAAAGGTCAATTCAATTTCTGATGACTTTCCTTGGTATTCCAATAGACTAAATGAATCATCAAAAAAGTAGTGGGGATCTGAGATGAAACCTTTGCGATTAGTGACATATCTGTTATTTGCATCCGCGATATTGTTTGGTCCTTTTTTGCTGGATGTTTCCTATGTTGACGCCAAAAAAGGGGGCAGCTTTGGCAAGAGTTCCTCTTGGTCGTCATCAACAAAAGGCACATGGGACCGAAGCGGTGGGGGAATGTTCGGCACTGGCTCGAGATCCTCAGGTGGTTACAGTAAACCTTCTTCGAAACCTTCTCCATCGACATATACAAAGCCTTCCGTATCCAGTCCCCCATCAGGAAGTAGCCTCAAATCTACTGCGCCGCCAGCCACCCGATCCCCCAAACCTGAACTGCAGAAGCAGCCCGCAGTGTCGGGTTCGGGTGGATACACCAAGCCCGTGGGAGCAGCCGGGGCAGTTGGAGCCGCTGGAGCGGTTGGAGCGGTTGGAGCGCACGAGTCATTTTCGGGAGGCTCAAAATTCGACAAGCAGACGGTGGGTGAACTTCGCAAAAAGTCATCCCAGGAATCACTACAGCGTTATCAGGAAGAAAAAACCAAGTTTAAAAACCCTGAATTCACTCTCGACAAATCTAAATACGAATCCAATCCGCTGTATCAAAAAGGTAAGGTGTATTCCGGATTCGACTACAACACCCATTATTCCAACAGGGACGCCCATTACAGGTCTCAAGGATATCAGGCGCCTCGTTTTGCCTTTGGAGGAGCCCCCAGTTTCGGAGTCTTTGACACACTATTCCTCTTCTGGATGCTGGACCACTTGGGAAACAAGAATGTAGCCGCCACGGCGTATCATCACCAGAACGATCCAGGATATCAAAAATGGAGGCAGGAAGCCGATCAGTTGGCTAAAGACAACTCTGACCTGAAAGCTAAACTAACCGAACTGGATAAACAGGTGAAAGGCATGGAGGGGACACCCAAGGATCCGTCCTATTTACCCCCCGGAATCCCGCCAGAGATAGCTCTATCTGCCGCAGCGCTGGCTACCAAGACTCCTGATAAGCCTTTGTTGAGGCTTGCCAGCGGGCAGTCAGGAGGTTGGTATGAAAAGTACGCAAACCTTTTCAAAGATAAAAGCTCGGGCCTGGAAGTAAAAAATCTTCCTACTTCAGGGTCATTCGAGAACCTGAAACTATTGGCGGATGGAAAAGCGGACCTAGCCATTGTTCAGTCTGACGTACTTGCAATGGCAAACAAAAAAATGCCTGACAAGAAACTGGTCACGGAGCAGTCAACCTTGTATCCTGAGTATGTTCAACTCATCGCCAACACAAAAAGTGGAATTAAATCCATCAGCGACATAAACCCGTCTAAAAACATAGTATATGTGGGACCTAAAGGTTCTGGAAGCGCCCTTACCTGGGAAGGTCTGGCTGACCAAAACCAAAAATACAAAAAATTGCTTGTCCAGCATTCAGATTTTTTCAGCGCTTTGGAGGCGGTTGAAAAAAATCCTGACGCGTTGATGCTGTTTGTCGGAGGACTCAACAGTGATTTTCTGAAAAAAGCCGAAGAAATAGCCAAAAAAAATGGAAGCCTGGCCCTGGTTGCCCTTGATGATCCGCAGTTTGACGACAGGAAGGATCAGCACGGCAACCCCATCTATTCTTTTGTAAAAATACCTAAAGCCGTATATCCATACCTCCAGAAGGGATGGATATTCAGTCATGAGACGAAAACACTAGCGGTGCAGGCAGTGTTGGCCTTGCGTTCGGAATGGGCCAAGGAATTCGGTCCAAACGCCATGGAGGCTCTCTCTCTGGCAATCATGGAAACCAAACCCGAATTTGAAAAACTGGCCAATTCCGTGAAATAAAAAATGTCGACGGTTGAAGCGCTCTCGTCGAAAATTGTGAAGTTCATGTTTTGTTACTTTTCGAGATTTGGATTTTTTTGAGTTTTGCTTTTTAGCGTGCATGTTAACCAGCATGCCTGAAAAAACGATACTTGTTTCCTTCCGGGAGGAAAAATGTGCGCAATGTGGAACTTATTGCGAAAAGTTGGTCTAAAGAAATTTGATGACGTAAAAGATTCCTTTTCAAAGATGACAGATGAAAGGATAGATCTCGATTTACCGTTGGGATTGCGTTTTAACTGCCTGGTTGAAATACCTGAGGTGGATTTCATTCTGGCCGGCGAAGAGCTAGAAATAAAGCATCCGGGGCCCAGCAATTCGGTGATATCTTATGGAAACTTTCCCGTAGGGGATTCGTTGGTTCATCGTTTTTATCTCGATCACCCAAATAATGTTTACATGCTCCAGGTGATCACTGATTCAAGGCAGATAGTCGAAGAGGTGAAGCTTTTCATGTCCTACGACGAGGTATTTCCTCAAGATGATGAATCGTGGGACTTTTGGCTCAGTGATAATGACGGCTATATCGGTTTGAATGTTTTTGACACGAAAAACGGAAAACGCTATTTCCGGGTGTGGGAAAATCCTGATGCTGCGAGAATCCTTGAAGAGGACGATTCTGGCAATCAAATCAACCGGATTCCTCCAGTAAGTTTTCTTGAAAACGTCTGCCTGGATTCTTTTGGAAAAAATTCTGAAACCGTTAAGTATGACAGCATGCTATACGGCAGGAATGTCAATGAAAATGTCGACGAGTATCTTCTGGTTTCGGCGGCTCAGGAGCGGGATGGGGCGTCTGTTCAGATAATGGTTGGAATTCCCTTAGAGCCTGCATCCATAAAGGTGATTTAATCATAAAACCCCAAGGAGGACAATGATGGGAGGAATTTTCGGATTCCTTAGCAGCTTCGGCAAGGAAAAATTTGGCAAAATTGGTCAGACAATCACTCAGAAAATCGTGGCATGGGACCCGGAAACAGCATCCCAGGCTGAAATTGAAGAAATGATAAAAGAACTCGATAAAATAACTATCGAAGCCGGTAAATCAAAGACTGAGTATGAACGTGAAAAAGCGGAAGCTGACGCAGCCCAAAAGAATTACGACAAGTTCCTTGCGGCCGCAGAACTTCTGCACTCACGTCACCAGGAAGCGCAGGCTTCAGGTAACGCAAGCCAGGCAAATCAGCTGGAGGTAAGCCTCAACAAGCTTCTTGGGGACCTAGAGGAGCTTCGTCCGGAAGTCGAGAGAGAATTGGCAGAAGCTGAGGAAGCTGCTACCTACTACGAAGAAGTCAAAAGTCTGGCAGAGATTACCGCTACAAAGGTCAAGAACGCCCGGGCCATGCTTGACAAGGCCCAAAGAGACATGAAAAGGGCGGAAATTGAGAAGCAGAGATCAGCTTCACGCGCGGAAAAAGCTGAAAAAATGGCCGGACTGCGATCTGAATCCTCAAGCCTCGGTGTGGCCTTAGCGGCTATGAACAAGCAGGCGGAGGATGCCAGGGCCATGGCCGCTAGTTCGGAGATGAAGGCCAAACTCCTGTCCACAGAGAGAGACTCTGCAGACGAACATATCAAGGCTGCCCTGGATGAAGTATCAGGAATTCAACAGACGAAGAACGTTAGCTTTTCGGACAGGCTGGCTTCTTTGAAAAAGAAATAGTTCCGGCAGGCGCATCTTCAACCGTGGGGATGCGTCACACCCCTGTCTCATTCTCTGGCGTTGAGCCGCATTGCAGTAATACCTTCCTTGGCTTTCAACTGTTTGACAAATTCATCAGCTTTTTTCTCGGACTCAAAATCACCAAGATAAAGACGGTATATGATTCCTGAACTAGGACGAGCTACCGGTTTGAGCGTCACCTTGTAACCCTTGGCCTTCCACTTTGAGGCCCATTCCTGGGCTATGCGAGGATGGCTAAAAGCCCCCACCTGGACTACGAAACCTTTGGATGATTCCTGGGTTGACTTTTCAACTGTCAAATCCTGATCATGGTTTGCGTCAATTGGATCACTACTACGATGTCCTGATGATGCTGGTAAAGAGAAACTCTTTTCTTCCTTTGAGTTGGCGGGGGCGCTTTCCTGTGCAGTTTTTACCGGCGGGCGACTGGCATCGTGCCTGCTTTCAGACTGTGTCACGGACGCGCCTGAAACCGGCTTGTCCTCTTTAGTCCTGAGCTGATTGTAGAATGTGACCTCAGTTGGAGGTTGGCAGGCTTTTGGATCCACTTTACCCGAACTCATTTCAGGAAAAACCGGATTAAGTTTCTTGGAATTATGGGACTGACTGACTGGCTCATTTGAAGGAGTAGGCGCGCTCAGTAATCTTATGTTGATGAAGGTTAGGGCTATCATGACCACAATAGTTGAAACCACGCCAATGATCATGGGGCCATTCTTGGGCCCTGTGTCTTTCTTGGGCATACTCCTCACCGACACACTAGCTCTGTTGTTTGAGACATTCTTGTCTCTGAAGAATCTACTTAGCGCCATTTCACTTTCACATTCTCACCGGGGCTGAAACACCTAATATGCTCAAACCATTCGCTATCACAATTCTTATGGCCTCAACAAGGTAAAGGCGGGCTTTCTTGACCCTGGTATCCTCTGTCAGGACTTTGTTATCATGGTAATAAGAGTGGAACAGTTCAGCCAATTCCATCAAGTAGAATGTTACACGATGCGGTTCGAGAGCCTGAGCCGCCTCAGCAAGAACATCCGGATAATCAGCGAGTTTTTTCATGAGGACCAGTTCCTCCGGTATGTTAAGAACGCCCAGGTCAGGGTCACTGAAATCAGCATCTATTCCCTTTTCTAAAGCAATTCTAAAAATGCTGGATATTCTGGCGTGGGCATACTGGACATAATAGACTGGGTTGTCACTCGACTGCCTTTTTGCAAGATCCAAATCAAAATCCAGGTGACTGTCACAACGCTTGGTCAGAAAAAAGAACCTGGCCGCGTCTGCGCCGACTTCTTCCAGAACCTCGCGAAGCGTTATGAATTCACCGGACCGCGTCGACATGGAAATTTTCTGTCCGTCCCGAATCAGATTCACAAACTGAACCAGTAGTACCTTCAGTTTTTCTGATGAATACCCGAATGCGTCTATGGCTGCCTTGACTCGAGGAACATAACCAT
Organism: uncultured Desulfomonile sp.; assembly: GCA_964542775.1. Taxonomy (GTDB): domain Bacteria; phylum Desulfobacterota; class Desulfomonilia; order Desulfomonilales; family Desulfomonilaceae; genus CAITZA01. The sequence goes on along the minus strand of CAZIVV010000047.1, from coordinate 1,034 downwards.
GGTGATCGGATCCCCATATATCTACCAGCAGGTCATAGCCACGTTTCATCTTTTCGGTGTGGTATGCTACATCCGCCGCAAAATACGTGGGTTCACCGGTGGCCCTAACCAGGACTCGGTCCTTTTCATCCTGATTGTCATCCATGAAAAACCACAAGGCGCCTTCTCTCTCTTCCGCTTTGCCCAGTCGCTTCAGTTCTTCCAAAGCCTCCAGAAGCTTTCCACTCTCGTGTAGCTGACGCTCACTGTAATACTGGTCGTAGGTAACCCCGAAAAGACTCAAATCTTCCTGGATGCCTTCCAGAATCTTCGAGCACGCATAGCGGGATGTTATTGCGACTGCCTGAGACTCATCCATGTCAACTATCTGTTGAGCCTGTTCAGAGTTGGCAAATTCGACCGCCATTTCCTTCATATAGTCGCCCTGATAGTGATTATCCGGAAATGCAATGTCATCGCCCTGAAGTTGTCTGTATCTGTACCAGAGCGACCGACCCAGAATGTTCATCTGGTTGCCAACATCATTCACATAGTATTCTGAATCGACATCGCACCCCGCCGCCCTGAGCAATCTGACCAGACTATCACCGACAGCCGCCCCTCGGCCATGTCCAACATGCAGAGGACCGGTAGGGTTGGCGCTTACAAATTCCACCAGAATCTTTGGCCCTGAAATCTCCGAGGCTGCGCCGTACATGTGCTTCTGTGAATGTATATCCGCAAGATTATGTTTCCAAACATCTGGAACCATGAAGAAATTGATAAACCCAGGCCCTGCAATTTCACATTTGGCCACCGGTGATGAATCCAGATTCATAGCGTCAACAATCTTTGCCGCCAAATCTCTCGGTTTGAGCTTCACTTTCTTGCTAAGGACCAAGGCTGCATTTGTGGCAAAATCCCCAAACTTGGGATCTTTCGAACGCGATACGTCAAATTTGGGTAACTCTTTCAGCGAGACTGAATCATCATCCACGTTAGACATTGTTTCCAAAGCTAATAGAATAATTTCCCTAACTAATTCTTTCATAAAT
>CAZIVV010000046.1:0-1810 GCA_964542775.1 uncultured Desulfomonile sp. | reverse complement strand
AATAAACGCCGTCGCTTCGGCATACAAGGAAGCGCTTGAGTTACCCTTCAGGAATGTAGGGGCTGACCTGGTTTTGCAGAAGCCTGAAAAAAAAAGGGATAATACGGATACGGGAAAGGTTTCGATGCAAGGCCTTCGTTTGCCGTTTTCAAACCAGCTAATCGGCTCGTCCGAAATTGACAAACTGGAAAAAGTGGAGGGCTTCTCCTCAAAAGCCACTTCACTTCTGTTATGGGAGTTTTCTTCTGATGGATTCAAGACCGTAATGGGAGTGGACTCCGAGCAACCAGGACTCGGACCTGTCAAGGTCAAGGACTGGATTGTGGATGGAAAATTTCTCCAAGGCAAAGACGAGGTAATCCTTGAGAAGCATTATGCGAAGTTTCGCAAACTAAAAGTGAATGACTCGATTTCGATCGGTTCACGCCGTTTCAAAGTGGTCGGTCTGTTGTCCATTAAAGAAGGAGCGCAAATTGCCGCAGCAAACACTTTCATATCTATCCACGACGCGCGATCAGTCCTTGGCAAGGACGCTGATGCAGTAAATCTTGTGTTTGTAAGGCTTAAAGACCCTTCCATGCAAGAGACATTCAAATCTCGGTTAGAAAAGATTCTACCGGGAATATCGGTGATCAGCGCAGACTCATCGCTTGAGGTCATGGGAGGGATATCAAAGATATCCAACCAGTTTGCCCTGATAGTTTCAATTGTCGCCGTAATCGGAGCCATCCTGCTGATTGTCCGGTCGATGGCGGCAAACCTTATGACTCGCGCTAACCAGATCGGCATTCTGAAAGCCGTGGGCTGGACCAGCAAAGATGTTCACAGTCAGATCATGGGAGAAGCCATTATCCAATCTCTCGCCGGAGGAGTCTTTGGCCTGGTTGTAGGTTATTTGTCGGCCTACCTGTTGGCTAATGTTCCTGTCTCGGTTGCTGGACCGGCTCAGATGAGCCAAATGCCTAGCGTAGCCAGGAATTCTGAAATGGCGCTTTCCAGCACTGTCACACTTCCCGTTCACTTGTCTGCCGAGCTTATTGTAGCCAGCCTGATCATTTCAGTTTTTTCAGGACTTCTGGCCGGATACCTGATGGGCAGACGAACCGATAGTATGAAGCCTGCCGACATTATGCGCGAACTGTGACTGGTATAGGTCGTCAATAGTGGACACTAAAAGGTCTATGCTGCTTTGAGATTATGATAATAGAGTTTTTAAGGGTGTTCAGAATTCTGTGTCAGTTAACTGAAAGCTGATATGATCAGTAGAACAAGGAGAACTGACAAGATGCAAGAAGATAGCGAATTCAATTTTCAGCAAGCCCTCCAGGATATACAGGCATGCAATCGCCGCAAACCGCCGGAATGGGAAAAGCACAAAGACGATAAAATCGTTGAATGGCAATTTTGAGCTGCACACGCCCCGTGACTGGGACGGGAGATTTTCACCGCAGCTGGTCAAGAAACATCAAACCACCCTGAATGATGAGATTAAACACAGGATAATCGCCCTGTATGGGCTTGGTATGAGCTATAAAGACATCTCTTCTCATATCGGGGAGATGTACGGCATTCAGGTTTCAAGCGGCACACTGAGCGCCGTTACCGACGAGATCATCCATACCGTTAAGGACTGGCAGGCCCGGCCGTTGGAAGCCCTGCATCCCATTGTCTGGCTGGATGCCATCAACTATAAGATCCGTAAGAATGGCAAGGTCGCCAGCAAGGCTGGTCTATACGATTCTTGGCGTAAACCTTGAAGGCAGGAAATAAGTTCTTGGTCTGTATCTGTCTGAGCATGAAGGAGCCAATT
>CAZIVV010000045.1:0-4705 GCA_964542775.1 uncultured Desulfomonile sp. | reverse complement strand
ATCCTCTCTGAGGATCTTTGGCTCGTTGATGTCCATCTTTGTCTAAAAACCTCCGTCTTTTCAGGACCTGAATGCTGACAACCTGTGCAAATCCCGAGCCACCTGAATTTCCATCATGCTGTCATAAATCCAAAGTTCTTTTGTGGCTGATTACTGAGCCTCACAGGTCTTTTTTAAATGTTTCCTGAAAAGGATGGGCTGGTAAAACTGCATGCAATTGTGTATCATAAAGCCTACATGTAGTTTCATTGATACAGGATATTGAACATTCTTCGCGCTTTTCACTCTCTGAAACCTTTACACGGAGATATCCATGTCTGACCAGTCACAGGATCTGTCGACTGACAGAATCAAGGACGTTGATTTTGCTTCCCTGAAGGACAGAACAGAGCTGCTGGAACTGATTCTGGACAACATTTACAACGGTGTCATGGTCACAGATCCAGAGGGTTATGTAAAATTCTTCAACACGCCGTACGGCCAATACCTGGGTGTAGACCCCGAGAGACAGATAGGAAGGCATTGCACTGAAGTCATTGAGAATACCAGGATGCATGTTGTGGCGAAGACAGGCAAACCTGAAATCAACCAGAGCCATTCCATCAAAGGCCAGAACATGGTTGTGCAGAGAATCCCTATTAAAAAGGATGGCAAGGTAATAGCAGTCTTTGGTCAGGTTATGTTTAAAGACGTCAGGGATGTTGGCAAGCTGGCCAGGAAACTGTCGCTGCTGGAATCAAAAGTCGAACTGTACGAGCGCGAATTGATTTCACTTCGCTCCACGCGATACACCATGGATAGCATAGCCGGAACCAGCGAAACGATTTGTTCACTAAAAAGGGAGGCCCTGAAAGCCGCTGCCACCAATCTCACCGTTTTGATTACCGGTGAATCCGGAACTGGAAAGGAGCTGTTTGCTCAGGCTATTCATAACGCCAGTCCCAGAAGACTCAATCCCTTCGTCAGGATAAATTGTGCTGCGATTCCCCGCGAACTGATGGAATCAGAACTTTTCGGATACGACCGGGGCGCATTCACAGGGGCTTCCTACAAGGGCAAACCGGGCAAATTTGAACTCGCCAACAGGGGAACCCTGTTTCTGGACGAAATAGGAGATCTTCCCCTGGAGATGCAACCCAAGCTATTGAGAGTACTGGAAGAAAAAGAGGTTGAACGCGTTGGCGGAACCTCTTTGGTGAGAGTGGATTTTCGAGTCATTGCCGCCAGTAATCAAAATCTCGAATCGATGATGAAGCAGGGCCGCTTCCGGAAAGACCTCTTTTACAGGCTAAACGTAATTTCCCTAAACATAAAACCTCTCAGAGAACGCCCTGAAGACATAGTTCCTCTGAGTCGCCATATTATGGAACAACTAGCCAGAGAGTATTCTATCCCGTCAATCAGAATGAGCCCTGAAACTGAAGTCGTACTTTCATCTTATCAATGGCCTGGCAATTCTAGAGAACTCTACAACGCTCTGGAGAGAACCGTTTCCTCCCTCGAAGGAGATGTTATCAGGCCTGATGATTTGCCTGTCCAAATTTACGCGACGCAGAAAAACTCGGGCGCATTGAACCATATTCCCCTGAAAGATGTTCATGGAATCGCAGAAAAGGAAGCCATTTTATCCGCTTTGGCCGCAACTCGAAACAACAGGGCTGCTGCTGCGCGTTTGCTCGGAATTCACAGAACTCTGCTCTACAAGAAACTCAGAAAATATGGGATCAGTGACGATTCTTCAAAAAAAACAGTAGACTAATTGATACATACATTTCCGCATCAAGCAAAATGTTTTTATCCCGACTATGGCGCTTTTTTCAAGAGCTATACATAGAGCGTAATCGTTCTCTATCGAAAACGTTTGTCAATGTATAAGTGGATCCTCCAGATTTCTGAAACCTGCTTTTAAAAAAGGTGGGAGACCATGATCACAAATGCGATTATGAGCACGGCTACGAGAAAGTACAGTATTGTTGGCAAATAACGTTCCCTGAATGTTGGTTTTGGCTCGACTGTTACCTTGAATGAATTGTCCGGGCCCCCGCTCATAACTGTCTCCAATGCATCGACAAATTCAGAAGGCCTGTTTGTATTCAACACGATCAAATCTCCCGCTGCCTTGTTCTTGAGCACGAAATGAATCTCCTTTTCTCCAAAAAGGGGTTTCTGAAAAAAGCATCCGACCCTATAGTACCCCAACATCAGGGCAGCGTACAATCCGTAGGACCAGGGAGTTAAAGCGAATCCACCTCTAGCATAACCCATGTGTCCAAATTCAGGATAATATTTCAAGGTGACTCCTGAAAATTGATTCCATGTCAGCAGCTTGAAGGGTTTTTTTGGGGGAGAATCGGTTATCACATACAAACCATCCGTCCGGATTTCAGTGATCACTTTCCCGAAAAGGTATTTTGCTGTTGGCCTCAAATACAGCGCCAGGACTGTCACCGCCAATAATAGCGCTACCAGAAATGATCCCCCGTCGATGAAAATCAACATCGTGTAGGCTGTCAGTAGAAATGACACTATTACCCAGAAAGCCAGGGGAAATAATCTCATCCGCAAGGCCTCAGAAAAAATTGGAGTTTCCCGTTCAGTTTCAAGTTTCATTGCTATACGGATCTGAACTCTTTTGTTGCAGTTGAACAAAATGGTTTATATCTGGATCACAACTAATTCAATCTCCATCAATAGTTCAATTAGAATCTGACAAATCTGGATGACGGAATCCAGCATAAAAAGCTGGTTGATCCTCACAATTGCATTTTAGTCCTGGCCATTGGCAATTTCAAGACTTGAGAAGATTTTAGCTCGGTTTGACTTGATTCCTGAAGCTTCTGCTTCACTATTGAAAGAATCGGTCAGAGCAAGGATTGAAAACAGGCTGTTCAATTGACAAGGTGAAACAGATGTGCGAACTGAGCGTGAAAATGCGCTGATCTCGCGAACGTAGGGATGAGCATAAAGACCATGCCTCCTATGAAAAATGAAAAAGCCACATTTTTCCAAGTCAGCCAATGGTGTTTGGCCCACCTCGCAAGGAAATATATTCCTCCTGGTATGTATATTAGCGTGGCCGTAACCACTCCGGGGGAATACTCACCCCCAAGTATCGTAGATGAAATATGTATGAAGGAATTCGCCAGTATCCACATAGTTGCGGCCATCCCTGCCCAAAGGTAGTCCCTCTGGTTTCGGTAGTACAGATAGCAGGCGGAGAAAACGCACATGAAGAATATGAAATTGCCCACTAGATTCTGAGTCCAGTCGAAGCTCCCAAAATAGCGATCTGCCCAGCCAACAAATCCAAAAGAGAATTCTTCTACCATATGAAGGCCGTAGAAAAGACAAATAAGAAAAATGGAGCCAGACTTTTCATCGATCATGGTTTCCGCTCTCATAACAGACCTCTCCCGTTTTATTTGCCGCAATCAAGAAACTGGATTCGAATGGATGATTCACGCCTGATTCTGAAGGAAAAATGAGTAACGGATCAAGGCTTCCGGATGGAACAGGAAATCATGCCCACCACCTGGCGGACATCGGAGAGACATCAACGTCCTTTAGGGTTCTTTTGGGCGCAATCGCACTTGCCGGACCTCTTTTCATGAAAAATTCTCTGAAGAATCGATGACTGGCAATTATTCTCAAAATAATCCTTCTCAATATCTTCCATGGTGTATCCAAAACAGTAACATACCGTTTCTTTCTTCAATTGCTTAAGCCCTTCCTTAAGTGACTGAATCTCTTGATGTTCCTATTACTCCTCACTACGTTTATGCCATAGTTGCACAAGTAGAGTTTTCAAAAGTCGCTTCCCGGGATAAGCGGGATGATCATCGACACGGCCCTCTATAGACAATTTTAATAGAGTCCTTCTCAATCGGACGCCAACCACCTATGCCATCTACATCATCCAAAAACCTGCACCCCTATTTTTACTGACCCGCCTACAAACCATCGAACCTTTTCTGTTTAAAAATCAGGTCTGCGATCCATTAATGCCTACAGTTTACGCAGAAACCAAGATATCAGAAAGTGTTTAATGCAGGCAAATACTCGGCATGACTGTTCATCCCCCTGGTGGATGCTTTAATACCAATGGCTGTGTTGTTCACCGCGGTGGACGGAGAGCCGGTTACAGATACCATTCTGGCTGTTGAGCCGACAGGAAGCTTTACATTAGCGCTGTTACTTACTCTGATCCGGGAGCCACCAATTTACTATTTTCCTGGAGCTAGCAATTAAGGGCAGGCTAAGCCTTAGATACACCAATTAACATCGAGGCGTGCAATTCGACATGGCGCGTGTTGTCAATGGAAGTTACTGGCGAGCAGAACGGGAGATTTGGTTCCAAAGTCAAGGCAGCCCATTGAAACAGACCCTGGCGTTAATAGATATATATACTATCTTTGAAACATCTGACGGATTTTTTCTTGCTGTTGCCATTGTAGCCACTTCTGGCGTTCGGCCATCTGGCGCGCCTGTTCTTGGCTTTGCCACTGCAAAAACTGCTGGCGTTCATACATTTGTCGAGCCTGCTGCTGTTGCTGCCACTGCTGCTGAGACGGCGTCATCTGGGCTTTCAGAGCCCCAGGTAGAGACGAGGTCAAGACTGTAAGAAGCAGGAACATTCCTGTAACTGTTCTAGCGAACTCACGAATCATTTTTCCCATGATGGTTCCTTTTCCTAAGACTCCGGCAG
>CAZIVV010000044.1:0-5006 GCA_964542775.1 uncultured Desulfomonile sp. | reverse complement strand
AAAGGAATCGGTGATGAGTCTGATGGCGCGTGAACATTCCTGGCTCAGGCGATCCCAGGTTTACGCCGAGATATTCGACAGGCTCCTGTGATATGCGGGCAATCTTGAAAAACAAACAGGATAACAAATGAAGTTAGTTTTGGTCCGTCCACCATTTTATTCTCTTTTTGGCGTCACAACGCCCAAGATGAAGACATACCCCCTGAACCTTCTATATCTGGCGACTTACGCTCAGAATTCGGGAAAACATTCCACGGCCATAGTGGATGGAGAATGTGTCACAGTTCCGGAACTGGTGTGCCCTGATGAGGTTAATGAAGACCCGGAAATATTGATGAACCGCTCCATACCGAAAATGATCGAGTTGCTGGACAATCCCGGTCATTCAATCTGGGTTGAGATCGAAAAATTGATACTTGACCATCAGCCGGACATTGTCGGCATATCATGTTTTTCGGGGGCGATGGACACGGTAAAGCTGTTGACTGGAAGGTTGAAGCTCAAAGGTTTACCGGTGATCCTTGGTGGGAGCCATCCCAGTGTCCTGCCGGAGCAGAGCCTGAAATACACCGGCGCCGATTTTGCCGTCGCAGGAGAAGGTGAAATCGCTTTAGTCGAATTGATGGACTCACTTGCTGCGGGCGGGGAACTATCTAAGGTCAATTCGTTGGCCTGGCGCACCGGGAATGGAGAGATTCGCGTCAATCCGAGGGGCGCTCTCGCTCCGGATATCGATTTGCTGCCCATACCCGACAGGTCTTTGATAGACAGGAGCCAATACTTCGGGGAAGTGCTGATGACGGGCCGTGGCTGTCCATTCAACTGCGCCTACTGCGCGTCACGCAACATTTGGGGCAAGAAGGCCCGTCTTAGATCGGTGAGTTCCATAATTGAAGAGCTTGACCTACTGAGAAAAGACGCGTTTGAGGGAGCCTCCGGATTCGGTGAGGGAACCGGCGTGCCGGAAGAGCGTCCGGGCCGTTTCGTCGTGAAGGTCGTTGACGACACATTTACCGTGGTCAGGAAGAGGACCATGGAACTGCTCGAACAGATAATCAAAAATGGGTTAAACTGCTTCGAGTTCACCGGAGGGGTGAGGGCGGACACACTGGATGAAGCTCTTGTCATGAAAATGAAAGAGGCTAATTTCCAGAGGGTTACCCTTGGTGTGGAGAGCGGGAGCCCGCGAATCCTGGAGATGATCAGGAAAGGGGAGACGAACGAGGATGTCAAGAGGGCCTTCGGCCTGCTCAGGAAGGCCGGCATCAGGACTCACGCTTTTTTCATGATCGGCTTACCGGATGAGACTCCTGGGGACATTGAGCTTTCCAAGCGACTCATCAGGGAAATCAGGCCTGATCATGTGGAAATAAACATGGTCACGCCGTATCCGGGAACTGACCTGTTTGAAAAACTTATAGCCGATCCCCCAGAAAAAATAGATCGCTGGTATAGATGGTTCCACCAGGGCATGGCGACCCATTCGGACAAGCTTGGCTATGACCTGGATGAGGCCTACCGCGATTTTCTGGATTTTGCCAAAACCTATCACAATGAGCCGGCAAATTAAGCCGGTTAGAACTGATGGGAAAAAGTGACTTCATAGCTTCTACTAATGATTGAAGTGTAAATAAACGTTGAAGGTTGCACAAAAAGAAACCGGAGCTATACGCAAAAACTGGGCTGATCAGTTACGCATAGCGCTTGTATATCCGAATTCATACCGTGTCGGCATGTCTAATCTTGGGTTTCAGCATGTTTATCACATGTTGAATTCATCGTCTTTTTACATTGCGGAACGGTTTTTTGCGTCGCCTGAGCGCTCACCAGGCTCTAAAACGCCTGTCAGGCTTGTGTCGGTGGAATCATCGAGGCCGCTCAGGGATTTTCATGTCGTGGCCTTCAGCCTCCCTTTTGAAAATGACTACCTGAATGTCCCAGCCATATTGAAGCAGGGCTCCATAGAGCCTCTGGCCCAGAACAGAACAGGTCGAGACCCGGTCATAATTGCTGGTGGCGTGTCTGTTTCGATGAACCCCGAACCTCTAGCCGGATTCATGGATTTGTTCTTCATTGGAGAGGTCGGGAATGTGGAGGCCCCTGACGGTTTATTCACCGGACTCGCCGATATGATCAGGAGTTACGGTTCAGCGATGGATCGCGATTTCCTTATGGATCAGTTGAAGGACTGTCCCGGAGTTTACATCCCCGGGGCTTACAGGTTCAATCGTGATGATGAGGGAGTGCTGGAATCCATATCTGTCGCCGAGGGGTATCCCGCCACGGTGAAGGCCGTCAAGTCTGATTGGGGTTCCGATCCGGTTCCACAGTCTATATTGACATCTCCGGACACTGAATTCTCCAACACCTGTCTTTTGGAGGTCAATCGAGGCTGTTCAAGAAGGTGCCGCTTCTGCGCGGCCGGGTGGATACACTCTCCTGTTCGCTACAGGGGTTTGTACAGGATAAGGCCTGTGATCGAAGAGGCCATTGGAGAGGGTCTTCGTTTGGGGCTCGTGGGATCGGACCTCGCCGGTCATCCCGAACTTGAACAGATAATTGACTTGATCCTGACAAATGACGGCGTCTTCTCATTATCTTCAATCAGGCCCGAAGGTTTGAGCGGGTTCATGATAAAGGCCCTCGCCAGGACCGGCCAAAAGACGGCTACATTGGCGCCGGAAGCAGCGAGTCGGCGCTTGAAGGAAATCATCGGAAAACGGATTGCCCCTGAACTGTTTTACTCGAGGATAGAGGAGCTTGTGGACGCAGGAATCCCCAACATAAGGCTTTATTTCATGATAGGCCTACCCGGGGAGACTGACGATGATGTCCGTGAGATAGTGGAATTTGCCCTCGAATGTCGCAAGGTTTTTGTTGACGCCTCCAGGAAGGCCGGGCGCATCGGAATGTTGTCGGTTCAGGTTAATCCTTTCATACCCAAGCCGTGGACTCCTTTTCAGTGGGCGGCCGTCACACAGAGGAACACGTTGGAAGGGCGCATCAACATTCTTAGGAATGGCCTGAAGAAAATCAGCAACATGTCATTACGCATAGAGTACGGACGTGACTTTTTCATACAGGCGTTGCTATCGCGCTGTGACCGGGACCTCGGCCGAAAAATTCTGAACATTGACCCAAAAGGGAAATGGACCGTGCAGGGTTTGGATAAGGCGGGTGTCAATTTAGGGGAGCATATTTACAGAGAACGTACGGAAAATGAAATTCTCCCCTGGGATATTGTTGATCATGGCGTGTCTAAACAGGTATTATGGAAAATTTACAGGGAAGCGACCCGATCAAATTTATAACGAAGGCGTCAAACATGTACTTTCCGGTTATCGACAGAAAAAAATGCACTAATTGCAAGGCCTGCGCATATATTTGTCCCAAACATGTCTTCGATCGTGACTCCGATGTCATTGAAGTGTCTGATCCGACGAACTGCAATGGTTGCCAGGCCTGTGTGGCCGAGTGCCCGGAAGAGGCCGTAAGAATCGACGAATTATGATCAGCGATCAGCGGATAAGATTGATAATGATCCGGATTTGTGTTTATTAAATAACCTCACGCTGACAACCCTGCGAGACTGCGGTCGTGAATGCCGTCTTGTTCGGTTGATAAATTTTGGAGGGAAAGGATGTCTGACAAGAACGCGGTCGTTGGTGTTTATGAGACCCATGAACTGGCGGAGAATGCGATCAGGGAACTCCAGAAATCCGGCTTTGACATGAAGAAGCTCTCAATTGTAGGGAAGGACTACCACACCGAGGAACATGTTGTGGGGTATTACAACCTTGGTGAACGTATGAAGTCCTGGGGCAAACTGGGGGCGTTCTGGGGTGGTATCTGGGGCTTTCTCTTCGGAGCCGCCTTTTTCTTCGTTCCCGGTGTCGGACCCATTGCCGTGGGCGGGCCATTGGTCGGCTGGATTGTCGGGGCGTTGGAAGGCGCAGTGGTTGTAGGCGGCCTGAGCGCTCTCGGGGCAGGCCTGTTCACAATAGGCATCCCGCAGGACAGCGTCATCAAGTACGAAACCCAGATCAAGGCCGACAAGTTTGTTGTAGTAGCTCACGGGACAGAAGAAGAAATGAAGAAGGCATACGAGTTGCTCAACAAAACGGACGCGCTCGAAGTCAACCAGCATTCGCAGTCATGAAACGATGGTAGCTCGGATCTCTAAACCATCGCCGGCCTTATAACGTAGTGCCGGCTTTTTAAGTTACCCCGGTCTTTTATAGTAGCTCCGGCCTCTGCGCCGGAGTATTTCAAACCTCATGAATCAAGACTGATCCCGTTCAGATAATTCAGGCCCACAATGCCATGAGGTTTGTCTGATATTATATGCCCTAAAACAACCAAGGGCGGGGCTTTCTGAGAATTGCCCGAAAATGTCACTGGGCTTTGGCGCTCCCGCCGGATGATGATACCAGCCTGAGGGTTCTCTTACCCTTTTTAGCCGAACACTTGTCACACACCCCGACCATCTGTGAGGCCTTAAGTTTCAGGTCGCCCCACTCTCTGACTGCCGCCGGCAGCGTCAGTTCATCGAATTCCGGCCACCAGAAATCTGTGACGCTGTTGCACTCAGAGCATATAACATGATGGTGGGGGGCCATGTTAGCGTCGTATCTGGATTTGTCATCAACGACTCCGACTTTGAACAACAGTCCCCACCGCTCCAGTGAAGACAGGGTTCTGTAGACCGTGTCCAACGATATGGTCGGCAGTTTTGCCCTCACTATGTGGTAAATATCCTCGGCGGAAGGGTGTTCCTTGCTGTGTAACGCCACCTTGTATATTTCGAGCCTCTGGGGGGTAACCTTTATGCGATGTTCCCTGCACACCTTCCGGAAATTCTCGATTGTATCTGTTTTCACTTTGAGACCATCTCTACGTATTCTATTGTTTCACTGCCGTAATGATTGGCGTTTCTGCCCTGATTGTCAAACATTTTCCTGAGTAATCTCTCAGAATGTCCTATTTTGACACAGTGTGGGCTAACC
>CAZIVV010000043.1:0-2228 GCA_964542775.1 uncultured Desulfomonile sp. | reverse complement strand
TCCTTTCAGGGATGAAACCGGAAGGGCTTCACTCTACAAAGAACCGGCCTACGCCCAGACTCAGGATTATTACCAGGGTTTCATGCCCAATCAGGGAAATTATTACGGCCGACAAAATCCATATTCCCAGACTATGCCCGGTGGATCAATGAGACCAGACCCAAGAAATCCCTACTATCAAAGGAACAACGAAGGCTATGACGCGTTCGAATAGATCTTCCATTTTAATCACTTTACTTATCATCTTCGGGATTGGGATAGTGTTGGGCATGTGGGTGAACAAACGTCCCGCATCAGTCCCGATAAGCGCCCCTCCCGTCGCACAGAGCTACGACGCCCTCGAAAGTGGGGAAGCGGTGGTCATGAGAGTCTACCGCGAACTCAGCCCTGCCGTTGTCAACATCGTTTCTAAAAGCCTCGCTTACAACTTCTGGATGCAGGCCGTCCCACAGACGGGACAGGGCACCGGTTTCATTATAGACGAAAAAGGACACATTCTCACCAACAGCCATGTCATAGGCAGTGGCCAGAATATCGAAGTCACTTTTATGGGTGACAAAAAACTACAGGCCATTCAGGTGGGACAGGATCCTGTCAGTGATCTTGCCGTAATAAAGATTCAGACTTTTCCCGGTTTGGCGGTCGCTCCTCTTGGTAATTCGGAGAATCTTACCGTAGGACAGCGAGTCATTGCTATTGGAGACCCTTTTGGTTTCCAGCATACCGTCACATCCGGGTTCATAAGCGCTCTTAACAGGGATCTAATAATAGATAACAGGACTATGTTCGGCATGATCCAGACGGACGCCGCCATCAATCCAGGCAATAGCGGTGGACCTCTTATGAATTCCCGTGGCGAAGTAATCGGCGTCAATACCGCAATAGTCAGCGAAACACGTTCTTTTGCCGGTATAGGGCTTGCTCTGCCCATTAACAGGGCAAAGAAAGTGGCGGCCCAGATTATCAAGATGGGGAGGGTCATGTATCCGTGGTCCGGCATAGCAGCCGGCACCGATCTTGAGCCACAGTTGATCCGGGCATTGGGATTGCCGCCTCTTAAAGGTTTCCTCATCTCGGTAATCGCGCCGGGAAGCCCGGCATTTCAAAGCGGCCTGAAGGCAGGTAGTCAATACGCGGGCGGTTACAGGGGAAGGCCTCTCCTGGTTGGAGGCGACATCATACTGGCGGTTGATGACACCCCCATCTCTGGATTCGAGGACTTTCAGAACATTATCGTACAGAAGAACATTGGGCAGCAGATAAAGCTGAAAGTGTGGCGCGCCGGCCAGGAATTCACTGTCAACCTCGTGCTTGCCGAAGACCCTCGCATGACCAAACGCCCTGGCGTTTGAGAAATCCACGGAACATTTAATGCCGCTCATCGACGTCACACTGGGAATGGGAAACGGCATGATCGCCTTCCCGGATGACCCTCCTTTTGAAATGACATCGATTGGTTCGATATCCGATGGCAATCCTTACAATATATCCTCATTGAAGCTTTATTCACATACAGGGACCCACGTGGATCCTCCACGGCATTATTTTGACTCGGGCTTTTCGGTCGATCTGATCCCCCTCAGCCATCTTGTCGGTGAAGCTGTGATACTGGATATGCGTGGCAAGCCTCGGATAGGCGCCAAAGACATCATGCGCTCCAATTTTAGAGGTCACTCCAGGGTTCTGTTCAAAACTGATAATAGCTTCAACTTACGCAATGGAATTTTCGCAGAGAATTTTTGTCATCTGACACTCGATGGAGCCATATTCCTCGTTCAAAATGGGATAAAACTTGTCGGAATAGATTACCTTTCCATAGAAAGTTTTGAAGCCTCAGACGGTCCTGTTCACAAAACAATTCTTGAATCCGGCGCGGTAATTGTGGAAGCGCTGGATCTGCTGGATGCCCCTACCGGACCATGCAAAGTCTTATGTTTGCCCCTAAAGATAATTGACGCCGACGGCGCTCCGGCCAGGGTGTTGATCGAAATTCAGGAAACAGAGCCGTACACGTAAGCTATCCTGTGATTTGCCACGACAGCCCCCGAGTTTTATCTCAGACCATGGAAGGACTCCATTTTATTGCCTTCCAACTCCGTAAATTGAACTCAAAAAAATTGACATCACGGCATTACAGGGATAAAATATGCTTTTAACATAGGCCTGCCTAAAAATGCGCCCGTAGCTCAGCTGGATAGAGCGTCTGACTACGGATCAGAAGGTCGGGA
>CAZIVV010000042.1:0-1666 GCA_964542775.1 uncultured Desulfomonile sp. | reverse complement strand
GAACGATGAGATATCGCCTCGTACTGAACCAGTCGATGCTGAAAACGAGAATTTGATTTCCTGAGGTCTTCGATTTCCCGCTGTGAATCAAGCAGCAGCCTTCTCAGGTCGTGTTCTTTTTCTTTTTGATTTTCGGAGCTTGCAGCAAGGGCTTCCTGATCGATCAGCCCTCTCCAGTGTTCACGGACCAGTCGGTGTTCGAGCAAATGCACGAAACCAAACAAAGCAGCCTCATACTTCTCGCCTTTGTCACCTGAAGCAACAGACCACAACGCCGCCCATAGGGGCGCCTTTAAAGATTCCGGGTCTGTCCGAAGCGCTCTTATGACAGATTCCGGTGGAATTTCGGAAATTTTTCGGGCATGAAGTTCAAATCGCTTTTTTATGATTTTTTCAGTGTGACGGGAGACTGGATTTTCTGTCTGCCCGTATTCTACTAGCGCGGAATGGAAGGCGAGCTCGTCGTCTACGAGATCATTGCTGTTGGAAAGGCGAAACTTCCGGGCTATTTTAAGAACATCCTTGGTATCCAGCGCCGTTCCGAGGAGTTTACAAATTGTTGGAGGCTTGAGCTCCCATAATCGCTTTCTATTTTTCACTGATCTCCTCCTCTTTTATTTGTTAGACACGCCTAAGTAAGTTAGATGAGTCTAGATATGTCTTGGGTGTCTGTCAAGAAAAATTTGAATGTGAACCGCTAACGTTTTAATGGGTTCAGGCCATTATTCCGAATCCAGCCATTTATGGAGTTGGAATTATCACTCAAAATCAGCATCGATCTCTTGACGGATGCTACGATGTCTAATAAAGTGCAACGCGTGGTGATGGCGCGTTTACATGTTCAAACGTGTCAGGCGACCCCGGGATTGGAGTGGCATTCTGTCTGGCTTTATGAATAGAAACAGGAGATCGAGTGATTGCGGGAATTCCTGGAGATCGTCATGACAGGTGATTTTGCACATATCTGAAGGTGTATTAAATGCTGCAACGCTTGGGGCAGGGACCGTATTGACGCTTGCCGGACTGGGTATCGGACTGCGAAAGATGGAGTATGATAAACTTCCCGAAGTGGCAGTCCTTTCTTCAGTGTTCTTTGTGGCGTCCCTGATTCATGTGCCAGTAGGTCCTTGCGCAGCGCATCTCATTCTGACCGGAATTTGCGGCCTGCTTCTTGGTTGGGTTGCGTTTCCGGCGCTCTTTGTAGGACGAACACTTCAGGCAGTCCTTTTTGGGTACGGTGGAATAACCACCCTGGGTGTCAACACTTTCAACATGGCTTTTCCTGCCGTGATGTTTGGGGTTTCCTGCAGGCTACCAGGGATGGGATTCACCAGGCTCTTCTGGTAACCCTGAAATCCAGTTCAATTCTGCTCATGGTTACCGCCATGCTCGGAACCTCGCAAATATTCTCACTCGTCCAGGCCTTGTGTCATCTGAATGCGCCGGACAAGCTGGTTCACTTCTTTTTCTTCTGTTTCAGGTACATTCATGTGATTCACGAGGAATATCACAGATTGTTAAATGCAATGAAGACAAGAGGGTTCCGGCCGGAGACCAACTTGCATACTTACCGGGGCTATTCCTACCTTTTCGGCATGTTGCTGGTGCGCAGTTTTGCCAGATCAGAGAGGATCAATCAGGCCTTGAAACTCAGGGGCTTCAGGAA
>CAZIVV010000041.1:0-9429 GCA_964542775.1 uncultured Desulfomonile sp. | reverse complement strand
CAATTCCGGTAGAAAAATCTTTTCGTAATCTGAATCGGTAACTTTAGATGTCAGGCGGACAGCCAGAATCTTGCCCTGCGATTGAGGCATTATTTCCAACATGGAACTCTCCTTTCTGTAGCAGTCAAATTATTTTGAGCGCACACTTTTCTTGAGAAAGCTTGAAATATCAACACGCCAGTCAAAAGATATCCGGAAATTCGATTGCCACGAACTCATTTTCATTACCCGGATACAGACTTAGGCAGACGATCAGTCCACCTGTCGGTGGAATATTGTTCTTTAATGACATTCGGCTGGAACATGCGGGCGACAAAATTCCAGCCCAGTTTACAAACCTGATGCGGAAACCTGAAAATACTCCTGAATCAGGCAATCATCTTCACTGACTGAGTTGTCTGTTCAGATTAACGGGGACGCCAGCCTTTTCCTGACTAAATAGGTTGATTTTTCAATCGCTGTATCAGGCTCTTGACGGTTGAGAATCGATAAGGCTTGTCCAGGAATGCGACCGGCTTCAGTCCAGTCTTGAAATCGTCCCTGAAGTGTTCTTCTTTGTAACCGCTGCACAGGACAATGTTCAGTTCAGGATTAAGTTCCGTCAACTTGTGGAAAGCCTCCAAACCGCCCATCTCCGGCATGACAAAATCGAGAATCACCAGATCAATGCCCCGATTCTGTTTGAATATGTCGATGGCCTCTTTCCCATTAATTGCCGAAAAAGTTTTGCATCCCAATCCTCGGAGCTGTTTTACAAGTAATTCCAGTACCTCTGGTTCGTCATCCACTACCAGGACCGAGAAAGTTTTGATCTCCGTCGAATTTTCCTCCTCCGATGCGTAAACTGTTTTTGTGGCCTGGCTAATCCCATTAACATGTTCTTTCCGGTACAGAAGGGGTAACAATACTGTAATGGTGGTTCCGGAGCCAGGTTGGCTGTCAATTGTTACAGCGCCGTGGTGTCCCCTGACCACCCCGTGAACCACTGACATTCCCAAGCCGCGGCCAACGAATTTTGTAGAGAAAAATGGGTCAAAAATTCGGCCAACTGTCTGTGCGTCCATGCCCATGCCCTCATCTCTTACAGATACGAAAGCCATGTTTTGAGGCTGAGGCTTTTCAGGTAAAAGACTTTTGGAAATGAGCGACTCGTCGCAGTATTGAGCCCCTGTCGTAATCCTGATGGTCCCGTTTCTTCCTTCAAAAGATTCCGAAGCATTAATCAGCAGGTTCATAATGACCTGCTGAATCTGGCTCATGTCAGCTTTGACAAATATTTCGTCATCGGAAGAATCGACGTTGAGATTGATATTTTTCGGAACAGTCATCCTGAACATGTCAATGTTGTTCTCAACCAGTTCCGAAAGGTTGACTTCATTCAACTCGAAGGCGCCTTTACCTGAATAATCGAGCATCTGTCTGATCAGACCGGCAGATCTCATGGAAGCTGAAAGTGCCCTTTCAAGGAAAAGTTTGTTTTCGGAAGAACTGAAATCGCTCTCCTGAGCCAACTCTATGTTACCGATTATGACTGCCAGGAGGTTGTTGAAGTCATGAGCGATACCTCCGCTGAGGACACCAAGGCTTTCGAGCTTTTGCGATTGGAGTAGTTTTCTTTCCATTTCGAGGAGTTCTTCCTGTGCCCGTTTTTTTTGTGTTATGTCCTCAAGTATCATGCAAAAACGGTCAGCAGATTCCCAAGGTCGATAGACGCTGCAATAGTATACTTTATCGGTGGGGCCATGGTACATCTCGAATGATTGTGGCACACCAGTCATGGCGACCTCTCCGCATCTATCGACCCAACCCTGTTCAGTGCCTGGCCATGCTTCATGAATTGTTTTACCGATGACGTCTTCGCTCTTGACACCTATGATTTTTTCGAAGGCATCGTTAGTTGACAAATGTCGATAACTCACAAATTTCCCATCTTCATCGAACACCGATTCAAAGATGATAAAACCGTTAGTCATTCTGCCTATCAACTGGAGAGTTTCCTCTGAGGCAATTTTGAGTTGTTCTTCGGCTCTCTTTCTGTCTGTAATGTCAACTATAAAAAAGAGAAAACGATCATCTGAGAGTTTGACCGCATGAACGGATTCCCAAATTGTATCGCCCGAAGCGGTTATAATCTCCACGTCTGCATGCTCTTCACCATGTTTCTTTAATTTCTGGAACCGTAGGAGATTGTCGGACATGCTTTCCGGCTGGACCAAATCAAGAAGTCTCATTTGCATCAAGGCCTGGTTTGAGAAACCGGTAATTGAAGAACACGCTTTGTTTGCCGACAGCATCCTGCCATCAGAATCCGTTTCGAAAATTCCCACCGGAGATGCTTCGACATAACTTCTGAATTTGCTCTCACTTTTGCTAAGGGCGTCTTCCGCCAGTTTTCTCTCACTGATGTCCCTATCAATCCCGATGCAATATCTGTGACCACGGATTTCAATCAGATTGGCAGAGATTTCAATGGGGAATACGCTACCGTCCTTCCTGCGATGATCCAACACGCCTCTAAGCAATTGTCCTGACAGAACAGTGTCAATCCTTTTCTGCAAAGCATTTGATGAATCTGGGGTTTCCAGGTCCTTCAGGCTTAGAGTGGTAAACTCATCCATTGAGTAGCCGTGTATTTTCGCTGCAGCAGGATTGGCGGAAACGATTCTACCAAGACCATCTCCCTCCAGGTCTATTATTATTATTGACTCTCTAGCGCTCTCGAACAGTGTACGGTAAAGTAGTTCGCTTGCAGCTAGATCTTCCTGTTGCTGTTTCCTTTGGCTGACATCCCGAGTCACGCCCTGAAAGCCCACCAGTCTGCCTTCAGTGTCAATTTTCGGGTTTGAGACAACCTCAACCCAAATCCGTGAATTGTCTTTTTTTACTATTTCAATCTCATAGGTTTTACTCGAAAGTGGCCCAAGTTCTTGAATCGAACTTATTCTCTTGCTGTAGACAGGCTTGAATCTTTCCCTAACCTCGGGAGTAAGCAGGTCAAAGTAAGTTTTTTCAAGCATTTCTTCCGGTTCGAATCCGAGGACGTTTCGGACAGATGGGCTGATGTAGGTAAACTTGGTGGTATGGTCGGCGCTCCATATAATGTCTCTCATATTCTCCGTGAGCATCCGATATTTTGCTTCACTCTGTCTAAGCGCTTCCTCTCCCTGTTTTTGCTCTGTGATGTCCTGAATCACGCCCCAAATGACATTGGCTTCAGGATTGAAATCGGCGATTGAATGAATGTCCACAATAGTGTTGTCTGATGGTCGAACAGCCTTGTATTCGACGTTATAGCGCTCCTGGTGGCCTATTAGGGCTGATAAGGCCGCATCCAGTTTTGCCCTGTATTCGGGTAAAGGGAATTTCTTTACGGCTTCCAGATCCATTTCATCCTGTTGCAGGCCGTAGATATTGAAGGCGCCTTTTGAACCTTTGACTTTTCTCGAGTTTAAATCCAATTCCCAATTTCCGAACCTGGCGGCTATTTCGGCCCTTTCCATCCGCAAGACGTTTTCTTCGAACTGTTTGGCCATTTTTTTGGACTCGGTAATGTCCATGATCGTGAAAACAGCCCCGGCTGAAAGGTCGGTCTTGTCAACTGCGGACAGATTCATCAGGACTTCCAAAGGCGAGCCGTCTTTTCTGCGAAATCGTGTTTCAAGCGTGGACATACTTTTGGCGGCAATCTCCTTATAAGCCACTGCTCCGGCCCGTTCATATTCCTGGTCACTGATATAGAATTTCCTTGATTCATGTCCACACAGTTCATCCGCAGAATACCCGGTCATCGGAGTCATGGCGCCATTAGTCCATTGAATGACCCGGTCCTTAACCAAACCAATACCGACAGAGGTAGCCTGCAAAACAGTGCTAAGAAGCCTCTCACTTTTCGCCAATTCGTTTAGTGTGTCTTCCTGTTTGTTGACTTGTGAGGCGATTGTTCGTTTTGCCCAGAAACAGCCAATCAGTCCGATAAACCAGACAGTTCCGTACATGCCAGCAACAATCCTTGCTTCGTTGATGAAGTTGGAATGAAATTCCTTCCAAGGTAGAGAAACCCCTATTCCCCCTCTTATTTCCCCGACCTTGTAACCCTGATGAACGTGGCACCTGAGGCAGGAAGATTCGACCTTCAGCGCAACCATGTACCTGAAGCTTTCAACCCCATCGACAGTTGCCAAACCGGAAAACTCTTTTCTCCCATCCTCGAGACTTTTCAGAGCCTTGCGTTCCCAGTCATCGGGAGCATTCTCCGGTCTTATCGGATTAAGGCTGGTTATATGTCCCCGTAGTCCATATTCCTCTACTCCTAAATTGAATACTTGTCTGTTCATATATGCAGGGTTGATTAGAGTGAGTTTTTTGCCGGATGTAGTTTCAATGTTGCGGTCTGAAACATCAGACAGATAAGGATTGGGCTGCGTGTGTTCGGTTATCGGCACGTAAACGCCGCCGTGGACTGAAGCCCATTCCCTATAAAGGAAGTCTTTGCGTAATGAATGAACTGCGGCCGACTTTGCCCATGAAAGCGCACTCTTGCCTTCATAATAGTAATAGATGGAGAAAAGACCGGCTATCAAGGCAGTCCAGACAATAGGGATGATGATGAAAATGCGACCGGTTCTTTTTACGGCCCTGGATCTGGGTGAAACCACTTCTGGCATATCTGGACTCTCCGATGATAGGTGAGTTAAAGAGCATCTTGCTGAGGGGGATAAGCTACCGGAACACAATCACCCGGAATCAGGTCAGTTCACGGCCAAACAGCGACTTACTGTCTGCTGTCTGGAATAAAATTGCACACGAGTGATATGGAGTTATTAGCTGGATTGTATTTTTCTTTTTCTCGTTTGGCAAGTGGAAAGCCAATCTGGGCTTTCTCTGCGGATGTCAGGAGTCTTCAAGTTATGAAAAGCGCAGCTTTGATCTAAACAGCTTGCCAAGTCATCTGAAGCAGGCAGGGGGAATGACGCCACTGACCGTTTAACGCGTGATCTTTTGCCTGGCGTGGTGTGACATTACACGTCCGGCGGAGTTTCAGGCAACGTTCCATCAATGTGTCGTGGAGGCCGGCTTCAGCAATCCGGGACGTGGACTGTGACAACACGGTTAACATCAATTTAGCCAGAAATGATATGATTTGCAGTGGACCGTGTCCGTCATCAGGCATACGCTCACATGAAATTAAAAAAATGTTATACTTCAAAATCTTACTCTCAGTGGGGTCGCTTTTTATGGTTTAATTGAGCTGAAATTCTGATCCAGTATGAAGTGTCAGGCAACAGACCTCATGAATTCTCTATGCTTTGGAAGTGACCTTTCAGAAGCATTCTGTTTTGATCAACACCGGTAAACGCCTGACGGGTTCCGGATCAGAAAAATGTGGAGATATCCAGCGAGGTTCAAAGGAAATTGTCTGCAAATTTCAGGAGAAGAAATTGCTTGATTACGATAAAGGCTAAAAGGGCTAAGTATTGCAGGTATCGGTCAGTGGAGTGTCTCTGATGAGCACGAATATCAATGAAGAAAACGTGTCAGATCCGGAGCTGACCTATGGTGATGCGGTATCTCATGAAGCTACCGGTTGTCGGGTTGATCTTCAATGGGCTCTGGAAAGCCAGAACCTGGTCATCAGAATTCTGAATCTGCCTGACCGTCAGATTGACGGTGACGAGGCAATCAGGCAAATCCCTGGTTGGATTAGGGATGTTATTGGTTGTGGGGCTGTGGCCATTCGACTGCGTGAAAATGAGGAGTTTCCGTACTTCGAGACAAAAGGATTTCCGGATGATTTCGCCAAGGCAGAGAATTACCTGTGCGTTCGCACGCAGCCCGGTGAGATATTGAGTGATTTTTCAGGGGCCCCGATATTGGAATGCATGTGTGGAAACATACTGCCTGGACGGACAGACCTTGCTGCTCCTTTTTTTACACGGGCCGGCAGTTTCTGGAGTTGTTGCACAACGGATTTCTTAAAATACGCTGAGGAAAAGGATGGGCTGACCCGCGCCATAAACAGGCTCAACTCAGCGGGTTATGAATCAGTGGCTCTGATACCGTTACGATCCGGGGATGAAATAGTAGGCATACTCGAGCTCAATGACTCCAGAAAAGATTGTTTTTCGGAAAAAATGATTCGCTTTCTGGAAGGAATCGGGGCCACCGTAGGCATCCTGATTAATCGGATCAAAACTGAAAAGCGTCTGCGTGAAGAAAGGGCGAGGCTGGAAAGCCAGCTGGAGAACCGCACGAGGGAACTTGAAGCCCTCAATCAAAAGTTAATGGCCGAGATTTCTGATCGCCGGATTGCGGAGGACTCCTCCAGGGAGAGCGAAAAACGTTATGGTTCCCTATTTGTAAACATGCTGGAGGGATTGGCCCATTGTGAGATGGTATTTGAAAATGGGCAGCCTGTAGACTTCATTTATCATGATGTCAACGAGGCGTTTGCAAGGCTCACAGGTTTGAAAGACGTTACAGGCAAACGGGTGACCGAGGTTGTTCCTGGCATAAGGGAGACAAATCCTGAGTTATTTGATTTATATGGCCGAGTAGCCACTACAGGTATACCTGAAAAAATTGAAACATACGTGGAACCTTTGGGCATCTGGCTGTCCCTCTCTGTTTACTGCCCGGAACCTCGTCATTTCGTTGCGGTGTTCGAAAACATAACTCCGCGTAAGCAGGCGGAAGAAACTGTTCTTAAAAACGAAGCTTTTTTTAGCGCAGTTTTTGAACAGGCTGGGGTCGGGGTTGCTCAGGTTGATTCATCTGAAGGCAAGTTCGTTAGAGTCAACCGGAAATGTTGCGACATCGTTGGTTATACACATGAGGAGATGGAACAGCTGACATTTCAGAAGATCACCCATGCGGATGATCTGGAGGCTTTTCTGGCCAATATGGAGAGCCTCCTGAATGGAGCGACACGTGAGTTCTCCATGGAAAAGCGTTATCTCTCCAAGGACGGATCAACCAAGTGGGTCAACCTGACTGTTTCTCCGATGTGGAAGGAGGACGAAGCCCCTGACTTTCACATCGCCGTAATTGAAGATATCACTGCTAGAAAACAGGCCGAGGAGGCTTTACGTTCGTCAGAGAATGAAAAGTCCATGATCCTTGAATCCGCAGCCGAAATGTTCATCTACTGTGACCTTGATCTGCGGGTTAGATGGATGAACAGAGCTGCATGGAAGACTCTGGGGTCTGAAAAAGAATCAGTGATTGGTATGCATTGCTACAGGATCTGGCAAAGGAGTCAGCAGCCTTGTCAGGATTGTCCGCTAATTCGTTGTTTGGAAACAGGAGTTCCACAGGAAACAGAGAAGACTACTCCAGACGGACGGACATGGTTCCTTAGGGGGTACCCCGTCAGAGATCATGAGAGTAGACTAATTGGTCTCCTGGAATTCATGCAGGACATTACCGCCGCAAGAACCGCCGAGATTGCTCTCACGGAGAGTGAGCGAAAGCTTAAAGCCACCTTTGATACAGCCCTTGTTGGTATCGACATGGTTGATCGGGAAGGAAGATTACTGGAAGCGAATGTCGCTCTTACCAGAATTCTTGGCTACACCAGGGACGAATTAAGGCTGAAAACCATTCTTGACGTGACTCATCCTGATGATGTGGAAAGATCGAGGTTGATGCATGAATCCATGGTTGCAGGACAAATAGAGGATTACCGTCTCGAAAAACGATATGTGAGAAAAGACGGCCAAGTAATTTGGGCTGATACCGGCGTGTCGGCTCTTCGCGGACCGCATGGAGAATATCAGGCGACCATTGGGGTTATTCTGGACATTACCCAAAGAAAGAAATCTGAAGAGGCTCAGGGTATGCTCGCTGCCGCTGTTTACCAATCAGCCGATACAGTTGTAATAACCGATCCACAGGGAGCAATAGTCTACGTGAATCCCTCATTCGAAAGGGTCACTGGATATTCTCCTGAAGAGGCTATTGGAAGTAAACCCAGCATCCTCAGTAGTGGCCATCACGGCCAGGAATTCTACATTCATCTTTGGCATACAATAAAAAGTGGTCAAACATGGACAGGCCATTTTGTAAACAGGAGAAAGGACGGCAGCTTGTTCGAAGAAGATGCGTCGATCTCCCCGGTGCGCAACTCCGCCGGAGACATAATGAATTTCGTGGCCGTAAAGCGTGATGTCACCAATGAGGTAACATTACGACAGCAACTAATGCAAGCCCAGAAAATGGAGGCCGTAGGCACTCTGGCAGGGGGCATAGCCCACGACTTCAATAATATCCTGCAGATCATCAAGGGATACTCGGAACTGATGGTGGATGATGATGATCTGCCGGAAAGTATAAGACCTGATGCCACAAAGATAAGTCAAGCCGCCAAACGGGGCGCCGATCTTGTCCAAAGGCTGATGACCTTCAGCCGGAAAACGGATTTCAGGAGTCAACCACTGGATCTGAATCGTCGAATTACCGATTTACGTGAGATGCTTGAAAGAACAATTCCAAAAATGATTGACATCAAGCTAGAACTCCAGAAAGACCTGCGTCGGATCAGCGCTGACCCTACCCAGATAGATCAACTCGTGATGAACCTGGCAGTTAACGCGCGAGATGCCATGAGAGAAACGGGCACATTGACTCTGACCACCTCCAACGCCATGATCGATCATGATCGCGCCAATCGGGAACCCGGACTCTGTGCGGGTCCGCACGTTGTCCTGACAATATCCGACACTGGATCAGGAATGGATGAAAGAACCCTCGACCATATTTTTGAGCCGTTTTTCACGACCAAATCCGTGGGACAAGGCACGGGGCTCGGCCTGGCAATGGTCCACGGGATTGTAATGCAGAATGGTGGTCACATTGTTTGCGACAGTAAACCGGGTAAAGGCACAAGTTTCAGCATATATCTTCCAGCTCTCGTCTCCAAAACCGATGAGGATGAGTCAGTTCCCATACCAGAATACCTTGGCGGAACAGAGACTCTCCTGGTGGTGGACGATGAGAATGGTGTCAGGGAGCTTTGCTCCAGGATTCTTAAACATGCAGGATATACGGTCATACAGGCGTGCGACGGAAAAGAGGCCCTGGAAATTTACCGTGAGAGGTTAAGTGAGATATCTCTCGTCCTGCTTGACCTCATCATGCCAGTAATGAGTGGTCACAGGTGTCTTGAAGAGCTATTAACCATCAACCCATCGCTGAAAGTGATCGTCGTTAGCGGTTACATGGGAAACGCTCCCATGGGTAAATCCCTTGAGATGGG
The DNA here is from genome assembly GCA_964542775.1 of uncultured Desulfomonile sp. Classification (GTDB taxonomy): domain Bacteria; phylum Desulfobacterota; class Desulfomonilia; order Desulfomonilales; family Desulfomonilaceae; genus CAITZA01. The sequence goes on along the minus strand of CAZIVV010000041.1, from coordinate 176 downwards.
GGCCAAAGGACTTATAAACAAACCTTTCGCATCTGTTAAGGTGTTAAAGCTGGTGAGAGAGATTCTTGATTCTCAAATGTAACGGAAGCTTTTTTCTGGTCCACGGTTATGTGGCCAAGAGTTACCAGCCAGGTGGATTTAAAAGATGTGATCAGCCTCTTCGGGCCGGTTTTGGA
>CAZIVV010000040.1:0-6497 GCA_964542775.1 uncultured Desulfomonile sp. | reverse complement strand
GCGGTCACCCGCCGATGGGCTCTGTGGAGGCTCAGTGAGATCCCTATCCTTGACAGAATCCTGGAATTCGCCAATACCGACCATAGCCGCGTCTATGGCGCTCTGTATCTTTTGCGCCGACCAGATGTCCGTCGATCCTGTCCCCTCATCGTTAATACTTATGCCAGCCGCCGTCGCCTCAACCCAGTTCACGCCATCACAGTAAAACAGCCTCCTGCTGGTCGTGTTGAAGTAAATCGTGCCAGCGACAGGAGTGCCAGCCGGATCACCTGACCCCGAGAAAACCCTCCCCACAACATAGTTCGCGCTCCCGTCGCCGATGTAAACCAGTTTCTCGTCAGTGGTGAAGCCAAGTTCACCAGCCGCAAGAGGCGCCCTCGCGTTCAGCGCCGCCTTCGTTCCTCTCCTGACCTGAATCGTTACTGCCATATTTTGTCATGCTCCTTATCTAGAAAAATCCGCCGTCAAAGACGTCAGAAAATGAGCCAGAATCTCCCACGATAATCGGAGAATAAGACTCTGTTATTCCCCCGCAGTCTATTTCCACCAGTTCATGGTTGTGCGCCGTAGGCGCCCTCGAATCGCTGAGCCGTAAATCCTCGCTCGTGACATAACGGTTCGTGTCTCCCGGTATTCCGGAAGTCCCGCCCAACGCCTTTTTCTCTTCCAGACCGGGAAGACGGGGATCGTTTCCTGCGCAAGCCGTCCCCTCTGACACCCCAACCTTGAGAAGCTTAATCCATACGGCCGATTGCGGACTGTCATCAGAGCAGATCCAGAAATTCCCATCAGAAAGCCAGAAATCCCCAACTGTCACTCCGGCGCTCCTGTCGTCCACTGGCGTCGGACTGCGATCAATTCCCCATAACCTGGGAATCCTTGCCGCCAGTATCCATCGCTTGCCCCCGGCGTTAATGTCCGGCTCTATTACCCATGGGACTCTTTCATCAGCGGCTCCGCCATCTGTTGCGACATAGATGTAAACCCTTGCCGGACTGGATCCTTCAATCACCAGGGCCCTTTCACCGTCTGATATGGCGCCCCCGTCGATTGAATCCAGAGACCGGTAATCACCTCCGGTTAGCGACCACTTGTAATACTCGAAACCTCCGGCCAGACCTGCGCCAAGACCAGTAATGTCATTCGAAATGGAGACAAAATTATCGTTTATGATCCGGAAGGCCTCATAATGCGAATGGACATTCGTGGTCAGGTCAATCTTCTGAGGCGTGAATACCATCTGAAAATATCCCTAGTCCCTAGTCCCCTGACGCTCTATTTCAAGCGCTACCTCATTGCGGAATCTTGAAATCTCGCCAATGAAGTGGCCGGAAGTCGGCACTCCCAGTTGAGCCACCGTCGACTCAAGCGTGGTCAGTATGATCATCAGATTGAACAGACCCGGCTCGACCTTCTCGTAGTCGGTTATGGACAAAGGCATCTAAATTTCCCCCCTGCGTAAATCAATTGTTCCTTATGCTTATGTGTCCCCTGATGGTTGAAGCTTCTGAATAGACGTTCACTCCGCTCTTCGAATAGACAATGTGCTGGTAAGTCTGGCACCAGTCGCAGTCACATGGAATATCAACAAGCCAGCCGCAACTCCTTGAAACCGAAATTGAAAAAGACGGGTTTGATATCCCTTCTGAGATGGAAGCCGGATATGAATACGTGACAGAAAAATCTATGTAATAATTCTGTGTCATTATCCGCCTGGGCGATATTCCGGTGTATGAGAAAGACTGTATTGAAGTAGGTGGAGTACAGTATTTGTGTGTCAGCGTATCAAAACCATCTACCTTGATGGTGTATTTGGATCTGTAGGTGATGTCGCCATACAGCGTGCCCGTATATCCGCCGGAGACGGTCATCAGCGCTTTCTTGTCCCGGGCTGCGACAAACCCCGGTAGAGTCAGAACGGTGGAATCCTGCGCAGGAGAGGTCTGGAAATCAAGGTCAACGCCGTAATAATGTGAATCCACATTATATGTGCCATACATGGTCCCGCTCGCCGGCATGCCCACAACTCCGACATAATAAGCGGAACCGATCGAAAATATCCCCAGATTGGACTTCCCCGGCGGATTGGCGTCAAAAATTACACGCTTGTCAGGCGTCAGGCCCACATACCTGATCCCTGTTCCTGACGGCAATGCGCCATGGAAAACCTCTCCCTTGTAAAACCTGATCATCTGCTCATCAGGAAAGTATATTGGTCTGTCCTCGGTGTCCACGAAGACTATCCTGACGTAATTGGCCGAATGATACTCGAGCCTGAAAGGCAAGCCCGCTGCAACCGTCGACGGGCCTAGTGAAGCTCCGACCGCCGTCGCTATGGCCGTCCCGATCTTGTAACTGCTCCACGTCTTGTCTATTGTCACTTCTGTGTCATTTATCTTGGCGTCAAGCGCCGAACTCGTCTTCTTGCTACTCCACGTTGTGTTCAGCGATGTCGCCCCATCATTGATCCGGGCAAACAGTGGAGCTACCGACTCATGGGCGTAGTCTCCCGTAAACAGACCCTCTGCGCTTGTTGTCAGCGTCACCAGCCATCTCGCCTGGTTTCCCGGCCAGTTCTCGCTCAACATGCCACTGGCCGGGGCCACGTTACACACAAATGTTTTAGACGCCATCTGTCCCCAGACAGACCTGGAATTCGCCATGTAAATATAAAACTTTGTCCTTGCGTAAGCGCTTACATGCATTTGCGGCGCCAGTGGAGATTCGACGGCCCCATCCCTGTATGCGTAAACAGTGTCCGTAGTCCTGACCGTGTGAACAGCAGGGTCATCGGCGTCCCGGGTTGTCACTGTGTCCCCGCCGACAAAAATGCTGCCACTTGTGCCACGGATCGCCGCAATCTTGAAGCTCGTATTGTCAACTGGAACAATCTGGATTTCCGCCAGTCCCTCAAAATCCATAGGGTCCAGTGTCACCGGGTTGACTGCTGAAATGTCCCGTCTGTGCCTGAAGCGCCCGTAAGCGTCAGTCTCGACCTTGCCTAAATACCTCGTCCAGAAACCCGGCTCCGACTCCATCAGCCTTCCGTGATCCGGAGCGCAATTCGATGCGAACATCTTCAACCTCAGGTCAAGCTCAGCCGAGTAACGCGAAGCAGCCCCGAGATCATCAACCTGCCACGGCCTGTTTGTATCGGGATTGATGGCGTTGAAATTGAATGAGTCCACATCATTGGCTATGTAAAGATACCAAGTGGATGATGGCAGAAGCGGCCCTGCCTTGATCCGCATCTTTTCCGGTGTGTAAACGAACACCTCCTGAGCCTGAACAAGCTCTATTTCGTCAACAGTCACGTAAGACAAATGTCCGAGATTGGCGATAACAAAAAAGCGGTAGTAACGATATGCCACACTGTTCGGGAAACCGAACCATCCTATCCATGTGTTGGGAGCCTTAACATTGTTTGAAGCGCCATGCAGTCGCGTCCATTCCACGCCGTCATTGGATCCCTCAAGCGTCCACTGTCCCGGCACGGCGTTCGAATCTGTTTCCATTGTCCGCCAGCGGTATTTGTTGATGACCCTCCTGTCTTCATGGCCGAAATCATAAGCCACCCATCCGGTGTTGTTCCCAACAGCTGTCAACCACCTGCGATTGAGACCGGATTCATTGTCGAAAACCCTCCACCCCTCATAACCGTAAGTCTGGCTGCTGCACAGGACACGACTTCCTTCAATCAGTTGCTCAACAGCGTCAACCTCACTGGTGTTGGTGGTTCCGTCAGCAACACTCTCCCAATCTCCGAGCGAAAGCCATTTGTCCCGGTTACTCACCTCGTTGCCTTCCCCAATGTATCGTAACTCCTCCGGAACATATATCTGTCCGTAAGCGTTATCGTTTTTCTGAAGGCGGATCGTGTTCTGGTCAACGAATACGACCGAAAAATCTGAATACTCCCGAAATGTCTCTGTCAGAGACGGACCCCTGGATATGAGCGATATGTCAAGTTCACGGATGAATCGCCCGTAAGCGTTGGTCTGGATCTTCCCGGCAACCCTGGCATGCCTTCCCGAACCACTGGCCGACAGATAACCATTGACCGGCTGTGTCCCGCTCAGAAATAGCTTTCCACGAAAATCCCACACATCCGTCCTGTATTCCTCACTCTGCTTGTTGGCCAAATAGACAAAGTATTCCGTATTCGCAGCGACCGTTGTGGAAAATATCCTCCTGTCCATGTCATCCCACATCAGGACGGGCAGCGTGCTGAAAACGGAACATTCCAGCCCGGCGTCAATCCTCTCCCCATTCACGAACACGTGACCCTTGCCTCCCGGAACAGGGTCAAGCGCCAGTTCCTTCGGGGATCTGTATGACAGCTTCACGTCTGCCACGAACAGATCTATAAGACCCGGTGGCAGGTGCCTCTCCGGCTCATCATCGGCCAGTCCACGATGCGAATTCAGTCTCTTCCACTGGTAGCCGTCCCAGACTATTTCTATCTCCTTCTCGCTAAACCTGTGTGCCGCCCCGACAAACAAACCCGGCCTCGGCAATTCGCCAAGCGAATCAACAGCCCACAGCCACCTGATCTGTTTCCACCCTTCAGCCTCGCTATCCCAGAAATAGTAGTCCCAGACATTCTTCCCCTCCGCCGGTATGTAACGTAACGCCCTCCATAACTCGCCAAAAGGCCTGGGCCCCCTCGGCAGAAGCTCAAAGCCCGCCGCCTGGTCCACAGTCTCCGGAATTTCCACGTAATCGTGGCCATCCCACCAGAAAAAACGGGTCAGTTCACGGACCAGCGCCCTTTGTCCGTAAATATTGCCCTCAGGAGAGATTCGCCCGAGTTCTCTGCCATAGGTTTTTCCGTCGTAAAGCAGCGCCATTAAGATTCCACCCGTTTACCCGTAAAAGACAGGACCGGAGCAGCCACAGCCTGACGACAGTCCTGGAAGGTCAAAAGGCTTGGTCACCCGGACAGCCCCACTTGCCCTGAAGTTCATGTTTGTCACGTTGGCCGCTTCCTCTATGTCGTGCGATAGTTCGGTAGCGTTTATGGGAAGTCCGTATATGGCCCAGAACTCTTCCGCTTCCTCATCCCATGTCATCGCTCCTCCCACCACCTCGACTACTCCAGGTGGCTCACCCACCTTGCGGTAACCGTAGCCGGTCTTGAGCGACAGTTCATATAGACTTTCCTTCTCAGCTTCTGTCATTGTGTCGCTCCTCCTCCAGCGCCCGCAGACGATCATTCACCAGTGACAGCGCTTCAAGAAGTCTCCGGTTCTGCTCTTCAAGAACACCCACCTTTCTGTCCGCCGGTGTCTGTCTTCGCATGAACCAGCAATTCGGCGCTCCACTGGATGTCCATCCTTCGGGGTCGGCTTTCAGATGGTCAGTCATGCTAGTTGCAGATTATCCTTATCTCTTTACCCTTCGGAGTCACGGCCCTGTTGGATGTCTCAAGCTCGATCCTCCCGCGACACTTTCTGAACGGCGCAAGTCTCACAATGCCGCCTGATTCATAATTGCCATTGGCGGCCACAGTGTTTCCCGTGTCAGGATCAAGCAGTTCATAGCCACTGTCAGTGCAGTTCCTTATCCTGAATGTCCCATTGGCCGCTGTATTTCCGCTAATCCCCGACTGAACCACAACAGCCCCATCACTGAAAGTGTGTCCCGGAACAGACATCACAACCGGATTGGCGTTTGAAGCTCCACTAACCGTAACTTCCACAGGTGTTTCAAATTTCCACTCCCGGTATGTCCCATCCCCTACGGCCACCGGAGAATGGAACGCTGATGGATGTATCTTCACCCAGTTTTTCCCGTCGTCTATGCTGTAATAGATCCACGCTGTCCTCGTGCCGGCGCCGTTTACGCCATCAACAGACAGATCAACGTACATTGTTATGCTGTCGCAATCTTCAGACAACGTGGCCTGCTTGCTGATGTAGTTGCCACGTTGACGGTTCAGCGCCAGAATGATTCCCGCTCCACTTTCATCAATGGCAAACGTGCCGCCAACTCCCTGAACATCGCATCTGATCTTCACCGATGTGGCCACCGAACCTAGCTCGTCATTTATGAACGGTTCGAAAGCTTTCCATACAGATCCTTCATTAATCCTGTAAGTCCAGTGCATCGTGCAGCCCTGCGGCATCAGGGTAGTCACCGCAAGACAGAGCAGGCTGGCCTGAACACCCGAAACCTCCTCAAACTCGATCCTTGCGTTTTGCTGGAAATTGCACGTCAGTATCTCGAATGTCAGGTCACGGTCAACGTGAGCCACCCACGTCGAATCGTTCGGAGATTCGAACTGGACTCCGTCATACGGCTGTGAATTGATAAATACTCCGTCGGTGTCCGTCTCGCCGAGGACAGCCTGCCACAGTTTGTAATCCAGACTGTTCGTGACCACCACGAAGCAGTATTCTCCGGGACCATATCCGACAGGATTGGAAAACCTGAAGGTTGTCAGAGCCTTGCCATTGCCCGATGTGACAATATCGTCCGGATACAGTGTCCTTGTC
>CAZIVV010000039.1:0-8687 GCA_964542775.1 uncultured Desulfomonile sp. | reverse complement strand
CTTCTCGCAAGATGAAGGAACGAGTGGCCCGTTTATTTCAGATGCATGCGAACAAGAGCGAGAAAATTAAATCCGCCACAGCGGGCTCAATAGCACTTGTCGTTGGATTAAAGGCTACCAGAACCGGAGATACTATCACCTCAATTACAAATCCCCTGATTCTTGAGGCCGTCGACACTTACATTCCAGTAATCTCTATTGCTATAGAGCCCAAAACCAGATCTGACCAGGAAAGACTTTTGGGAGGACTTGAAAAAATAGCCATGGAGGACCCAACGTTTGTGTTCTCAGAAAACGAGGAAACAGGACAGCTCCTTATATCAGGTATGGGTGAATTACACCTGGAGATCATTCTCGACAGACTGAGTCGTGAATACAACGTCGAGGTTCAGACAGGCAAACCGCAGGTCGTTTACAAGGAAACGATCTCAGCTTCCGGTAACTCTCATGTCATATTTGACCGAGAGATTCATGACGTCCGTCACTATGGGGATGTAAGTGTTTCGGTGGCCCCAGGCCCACGAGGCCAGGGTTTTGTCTTCAAGGTTTCCGAGGCCTTGGCCAACAGCGTTCCAGGCGATCTTATCAGCTACGCGGAGACTGGGGCCAGGGAAGCTACCCTTGCAGGGGCTTTGGCGGGAAATGAAGTTGTAGATATTACTGTTTCTCTTGATTCGCTGGGATCAGACTATGCCGTGATGTCCGGACTTGGAGTAAAGGTGGCCGCCTCCCAGGCCTGCAGCGAAGCCTGCCAGAAAGCCTCTCCTGCATTGCTCGAACCATTCATGAATATTGAAATCGTAGTTCCTGACGAGTTTGTAGGGGAAGTGATCGCCGACCTGAACATGAGACGTGGCAGGCTGGAAGAAGTTATCCCAAGGGGCAAGACATCGGTTGTAAAAGCCGTGTCCCCCCTGGCCAGCATGTTTGGATATTCAACATCCCTGAGGTCTATAACCCAGGGACGCGGCATCTTTACCATGCAGTATTCTCATTACGACACTAGGGCGTGAAAGTGGCGTGGTTCCCGGTGGAATTCCCGGGAACCTGATCTGCTACCTCTTTAAGGACACCGTCCTCCATTTCGAGGATTCTGTCAAATACGTCAAGTGATCTGTGATCGTGCGTTACAACCAGCACTCCTGAACCCTGTTCATGAGCTATCCGGGCAAACAGTTCCATTACCTGACGGCCTCTGACGCTATCGAGAGCTGCAGTAGGCTCATCAGCGAGTATGAGGTCGGGGCTATTTGCCAGCGCTCTAGCCACCGCAACCCTTTGTTGCTGGCCACCTGAGAGCATGTGAGGCAAATTTTTCATTCGATCCGCTACACCGAGATAGCCCAACAACTCGGCTCCCCGCTCTTTTGCCCGCCTCACGGGAATGTCATTGATCTCACACGCCAGCTGGACGTTTTCCAGCGCAGTCAGGAAGGGTATAAGATTGGCTTTCTGGAATACATATCCTATATGTTTGCGTCGGAACTCCCTGAGATTTACCAGCGCTTTGCTACCGTTCATGACCGTTTGACCGTTGATGATTATTGTTCCGCTAGTCGGAGGATTAATCAGGCCAATCGCTGTCAGAAGAGTTGATTTGCCAGCCCCACTTGGGCCCAGTAACCCCACCACTTCGCCTTTGCCCATTGTAAACGTCACTTTATTCATGGCTACGATCTCAGTGTTGCCGCTCCCATAAATCTTTGACAGTTCATGAACCTCTATCGCGTTTGGGGCGCTGCTCATGATAACACCTCGTTGGGCTGGATCTTCATGGCCTTCCAGACCCCAAGGGCGCTTGATACCACCGAAATCAACAACACTATCCCTGCCAGATACAGCATCACCTCATTGGTAATTAAAACTCTGCGCGGAAATTTGGGGAAGAGCGCCGTCCCCAAATAATAGGCCAGTATGTAACCGATCGCTCCCAAAAGTAGCGCCTGTTGCAGAATCAACCCCAGAATGACGCTGTTCCTGGCGCCAATAAGTTTCAACATCGCTATGTCATGCGCTTTATCCAGTGTCAGCGTGTAGATGATCAAAGCCATTATTATCGCTGATATTACAACCAGAAGGCCCGAAAACAGACCAAGCTGCCTCCTGGCCCTATCAACCGTCCCTTTAAGAAGGAATTCCTTCTGTTCGTCCGATGTGTATACCGTCACATCCTTCCACCCGGATATTATGGAAATCGCTGTCTTGATGTCAGCGTCAGGTTTCATTTTCACGAGAACTGCGCTAACCATTGGCCGAGCCAGACCCGGTAATTCCGATGAAGAACTTTCAGCCCGCTCCACCAGAGATGGTTGTGTTGCGCCTATGTCCTGCCTCAACACTCGTGACTTTCGAGCCTGTCGTTCAAGCCTGACAGATTCACCGGAGGCTTCGAACTGTATGTTGAGGGCATCCCTTACCGTGAAAAAGCCTAGTCCATCTCCGGACTGACTCACCATGCCACTGGTGATCCCCACCACAGTGTAATAGTCTTTGCCAAGCTTTATTTTTTCGCCAAGATTCAGCCCTAACAGTCGGTCAGCAACCATCTCGTAATGAGCCGAGCCCAGGTGGCGTCCTGCAATCAGGGGCAACCATTGACCCTTGTCGTCAGGCCAGGAAAGTCCCTGAACTACTATCCTGATCGGTTTACCCCTGTGCTCCCTCTGGACAGTATGCGAGACAAAAGATCTTGATGAAATCACTCCTGGAACTGACCTGAGCCGGTCTTCGAGAGTGAGTGGCGTCTTTGATATTTCTGCAAATGGTCCTCGCGTTTCATGCTGGACAACCCATAGATCGGCGTCTATCTTGTTTATTAGAAGTATCGCATCATCTACAAGACCTTGATAAATGCCCCCCATTCCCATGACTATCATCAGGAGCAGACCAATACCAACTGAAGTTAATACAAATCTGGCCCAGTTGTGACGAATATCCCGAATCGCCAGATTCATTTCAATCTCACTGTTTGGCCGTCTTTAAGGCCGGGAATTTGAGCATCTTTGACAATCACAGCGCCCTGTTTTATCCCTTCAATTATTTCTACCCAGGTGTCACCCCGGACCCCTGTGATAACTGGAGTCCAGCGGATTCTGTCTTTTTCGATCACGTATACACCTGTTGCGTTGTCCCTGTTCTGTAGGGACGATGGAGGAACCGCCAAAACGTCATCTTTCGATGAAGTCTGGATAAATACTTCCGCGCGCTGGCCTATCGCCCAACTCTCAGGCAATTTTTCAACTACCACGTCAACCTGGAATTCCCTTGTTTCACGGTCTACCATCTTACCTATTCTGACAACCTTGCCAGTCAGGACTTTTTCCGGCTCGGACCTGAATATAATTTTAGCCCTTTGATTCAGCTGAATTCCAGCCATCGCCGATTCCTCAACCCAGGCCGAAATCCACAATTCCTGTAATGATATCAGCCTGAAAATAGATGCGCCCGGAACTACAATGTCGCCAAGTTCGCGATCGCGACGAATGATAAGTCCGTCAAACGGACTCATTATTCGAGTGTCAGCCAACTTTGCCTCTGAATGCCTCTGCCTCTCCTCTGCCGCCTTCATCAGTTTTATCGCCTCGGTTACAGCAGCTTCAGATCTGATGACATCAGCTTCCGCAGTAGAGAGTTTTTCACGTGTTTTTTCGACATCAGAGACTGATATGCTCTTGGAGGCGACCAAACTCTGAAACCGGCTGTAGTCCCTTTCCGCCTGCTCAAAAACCGCCCTGGATCTGGCCAGTTCGGCTTTCACCCGATCCACCGTGGCCATCGAAGCATCCAGCGACGCCTTGTATATTCCAACTTCCTGCTTCAATTCTACTTCATCGAGTTGCGCTAAGAGTTGACCCTTGCTCACATGCTCGTTCTGATCGACATGTAATTCAGTTATTCTGCCCTGAATTTTTGCGCTCACCGTTGTCTGGTAACGGGCCTCCAGAGTTCCGGTTCCCATGATTTCGCTCATAACCGGTTTTTTTACCACTGTATACGACTCTACGGTGACGGCCCTGAATTTTATCATGTAAAATGCTGCAAGGACGGTTGCTACCAGTAGACCAAGAACGATCCTTGTTCTGTTCAACGCAAAAAATGATGCTCTATCCATTTTTGGGCCTCTTCCTATTTCCTGAAGAATTCCCTGGGGCCGCCGACATTGGTAAAAGCGGAATTAAAGTTTCGATATAGCGAGTGATAATTCTCTATCCGATGCCACTTCTTGAGATAACCAGGGGGTAAGTCATCGCGCTCTTCAACACTGTTCCAGCCACCAGGGGCAGGATAAGCATAATATGGCAGGTGTTTCGGGATTCCCCTTATTAATACTACCTGAGGCGTTATCCATTCCCTACGGGCCATGTACACCCTGTGCATTCCATCGTTGACCAAAAGATGGGCAGAACCGTCCTGTTCTATCGACTCCTCGACTATCGGGGGTAGCACATCTATCGGCTCGGCTGAACTGTCCAGAGTAATGCGCACAAACCCCTGTAATTCAAAAATGTCTATCCCTATCTTCTCGAGCGCCCATTTCAGCTCTCGCACCTTTTTGAGTTCTTCACGAAGAATGTAGTTCTGAGGCGGGGACATATAATCAGTCGATATTTTCTCTAATGAAATAAAAGTGTCAGAATAGACTTTTGTTTCCGGAGACTTCAACATGGTGACCTGTCTAAGTCTTTGAACAAGTTCAGGTTCCGAAAACTTCTCATATTTTATAATGTTCATCAGTTTCCTCATACATTAGGTCTTTACGGGAGATTTTTGTTTTCCTGCTTTTTTGAAGCCTGAATGAAAGATTGCAACCTGGACGATTCCAGGGCGCCAGATTCTCCCGGATCGGTCGCCGGCATCGTCCGGACCGATGAGCCTTGTATCACTGATACCATCATGTCACGTGACCTATCCGAAATAGTTATCTTTTCAAACACATTTATGTTTTCGTGAGATTCCATTATCTGTCGCCAGTACAGGTCAAATTCACGGTTCTTGGACTCATAGGCCTCCTCGAAGTAAATTTCACGAATTCCCGCCTGAATCAACTGTTTGAAACACCAGTTACATGGTTCAAGAGTGCAGTACAACGTTGCGTTTTCAAGTGATATTCCAAAACGGGCCGCCTGATCTATCGCGTTAACTTCAGCGTGACTGGAAAGACAGTAATTATACTTGTCGCCGTCATGCGCCCCAATTGAGCGTCTCAGGCAAAAATCCGGTCCCTGATCGGTGCAATGTGGCGCTCCATGAACTGCGCCGTTGTAGCCGGTGGCTAATATCCTGTTATTGCGTACTATTATTGCGCCGGTTTTTCGGGAGTTACAAGTCGATCTCGCGCTAACCAGTTTAGCAAGCATCAGAAAGTATTCATGCCATGATGGTCTATTCATTATTGTCACCCTTGGGTTCTTCTGATTAATGTGTTCGATGACACTCAAAGAGGCTGGACCAGTTCCTTTATTTTTCCGGATTCAACGACTTCAAAAAAATAATCCGCCAGCGCTTCACTAATCGTGGACACCCTATCCCATCTCTTGATGCGCTCCGAGGGGTTATCTGCAAATGTTATGAAGTCACTCCGGTCTGGTATTCTCTTATCAGGCAGCAATTCGACGAAATCCTGCCCGGGGTATATCTGTAAAACCCTGTTGACTGTCGCTTCGGACGGCTTACGCCATGACAGTCGCTTATCAAACCAGCCAGGAGTAATTCTCCGCTGATAGTGAAAGAACAGTGTCAGGCCGTCTTCGCCTGGATGGTAGTCCTGGTTGAGTTGATAGTCCAGTAATCCGCCATCGCGCAAAACACCCCGACCAACCCCGCTGACATCGTCAACTCCACTGATTATATAGGGCAAAGAGCCAGTAGCCAAAGCCGCCGATATCAAATTGTCCCTGTCCAGACGCCGCGCCATTCCATCAAAACGATCACCCAGAAATTGAGGAGCGGGCGTTCCGGAATAGAAGATCACCCTCTCATAGAATATCTTCATCAACTGAGGGCTGATTACGTTCATAGTAGCTGCGCAGACTAGCGCCAGACCTTCCACCCGATGGTTCGATGACGCCGCCATGCCCTTGCTCCTGACAACATGAACGGCTACGTCAAATTTTTCATTGTTAATGATGCTGTCAACGTCGTCGGCAGAGATAAAACTCTCAACATTTCCAAGCAGTTTTGCCGAGATCGTGTCGGGTGTGTCCCGCGAAGTAAAAATGTTCCTCGAATAGGCTATACGAAGTTTTTCATAAGCGTCCAGTGGGTCTTTGCAGGCCATAGCCAAACATCGCCACGCCCCGGCGGATGAACCAGCTAAAAGTGTCTTGTTACCGTCAGCGCGCGTCAAAAAACCAGTACGCATTAAAGCCTTGTCTAATCCAACTGATACAAACCACTTAGGACCACCAGCTGGACCAGCGAATACTCGAACCCGCTCGCGCTTCAGCCCTTCTTCCCTGATTATGTTATATATTCCTCGACCAGCCTTGAACAGGATGTATTTCTTCATAGCGCGCAAAATAACATCAATCTGTCCAATCATCAACCAATATCTGAAAAACACTGCTTTAAATAGTATATTCAATAGTTTAAATGAAACACGTTGAACATTTACATAATTTGTTTTCTCATAATATTACATAAAATATTATATTCAGTGTAATTTTAGTCTTGACAAAAAATATCAAACAAGTAATTAGGTAAATTCAGTTAGTTGAGGTTGGAGGAAGGGTATGTTGAGAAGTAAACTTCATACCTATCTAAATTTCCTATCATAATTTTTTAGATTACTTCCTTCGTTCATAGCTAACTCAAATTTCGCCCTATGAGTGGCAAACTCACCTGCCAGCTCATCACTACACTCATAATGGGTTGAAATTAAAAGTATTATCGCTCCATGTTTCCGTGACGGTCGATCTGTGACAGCGCGTACGCTCCGCGTACATCTGCGCCAACACAGGCCGACCGCGCGCCAGCTTTTGCCTCACACATCCAAACCAAATCTCCATTTTACTTTAAGCTTTATAATATAACTATTAAAAAACAAAATGATATACTTGTATATTAATGTATCGCTTATATTATTGTAATTAAATAGCACTTAAAATTGGTTTATTGCTCACTAGCTAAACATATTCTTGGAACAATATATATCATGCAGTTTATTCTTGTATTTTTTTGCTTGACAAAAAGTGCGTAAAATTATTTAAGCGATACCAGTGAGTTCGAGCTGGGAGGACAGGGCAATGATAAGAAGCACTGTTACGCTATTGGTTTGTCTAGTTTTTACTGTTTTTTCTTCGTTAGCCGTTTCGGCGAACACAATTGATTCCATTCAGGTCAACATTGATCCGTACGGGTCAACTTTAAACGATCGGCCCACTTCAGGCCTCAATTCCTATGGGGTGAGTCTTCCTTCTCCTCAGGGGTTGTTGACACAGGCCGCTGGTTCATCGGCGCCTGAATTTGTTCAGGCCGGATACGGGTCGCGGCCTGTCAGCAAGGTCAAGCCGCCGGCCATGTGTCCACCCGGCATTGTTAACTGCGCTCCAGCGCCGGATCCCGTATGCATACTGCCTAAACGATTCCCTCGCCAATGGGAGCTTTCAGCCCAGGTATTTTACGCCAGGGTGAAGGGCAAACTCAAATGGCCAGGGTACTACGCCGGATTACCGGGAGCGTTTACTTCGGATCTGGATCTAAACAGTGATCTGGGTATACCTGAACACGCATACTTGATGGAGTATTCTGCATACTATCAACTGACTCCGTCCTGGGCTGTCTTCTATAATGTGATGCCCACCAGCCTGAGTTCAGTTTTCACGACTACCCGGCCATTTTACTATGGAAGCTGGTATTACCCTGCAGGCACGCAGTTGCACACGACATGGGACAATTTCTACCAGAGGGTCGGGCTTCAGTATACTGCAATAAGCACATGCAGCGCGCGGGTGTCCATATACAACAGTTGGCTGTTCAATGAAGTCAAGGGACGATTATACAGTAATGTGTGTGGTGGTCGCGGAACAACCGCTGACAGGACCCGCAACATGGTTATGTCCGGCATAGAGTTCCAGAAGTGCGTTACCAACAAATGTAACGGCGGGGCCCTTTCGTGTGACACCCGGGCTGGAGTAGCATGGCTGGATGGAGCATGGGGATTCGACGTCCAGGCCGGCCTAAGATATGCAGTCCCTCTGGGCAATAACAGGTGGGGATACGCTAAGGGCGGTTACAGGATCATCAACTTCTATGAAGATCGTCCGGATCTGCGGATGGACTCGAGTCTTGACGGCGCCTTTGCGGAACTGGGAATAGTCTTCTAACTGACGGTTTGGCTGGAATGGCGCCGGCGCTGAATGTCCTACTTAGTGTTTGGGCTTTACCACTCTCCCTTGCATGAATGTCCGTCATCAAGGAACTATGTGATGAAATAAAGCCCTCCTCCGGCGCCATTCACTATTTACATCAACCCTGAAAAAATGAAAAGCCCGAAAACGGCTGATAATAGCCGCCCCTTTCTGGGCTTTTCACTGAGTGCGAAAGGGTATGTTGAGAAGTGCCTTCTTCCTATCACAAAATCCCCGCCAATCAAGCATTTTTTACATTTATCGCAAAAAAATTATATAGTTAACTTATTATCATTATTAATGATATGTTGACCACATAAAATGAAAACAGATTTATTT
>CAZIVV010000038.1:0-40649 GCA_964542775.1 uncultured Desulfomonile sp. | reverse complement strand
TCCACCACTGCAGCGTTACAAAGGTGTTAGGAACATTGGCTCCAGCAGGTCTGTTACTGATTGGCACCCAAAGGGAATTGTAATAGCCGCTTCCTGCAG
Source organism: uncultured Desulfomonile sp. (assembly GCA_964542775.1). Taxonomy (GTDB): domain Bacteria; phylum Desulfobacterota; class Desulfomonilia; order Desulfomonilales; family Desulfomonilaceae; genus CAITZA01. The sequence continues at coordinate 40,550 of CAZIVV010000038.1, read as the reverse complement.
TGTCAGGGACCAACATGTCCTCATTGGCGTAAGGCCGGCCGGAAGAATGTATGCCCAGAGATGTCAGGTTAATGGATCCATCAAGAGTGATGGCTTTGTTGACAGTGATTTTAGGATAAATTGTAGCCCTGTAATCGGTCAGGTTGGCATCCGAACCAAATCCTGGCTCACCTGCTAAAACTCCAGTGATTTGACCGGTAAAGTTGTTGTCCGGTACAGGGAGTTCATTGTTCGTCGAAGGCGTAGGCCAATTCTTTATGTGATTGACACCCAGCGAAACGGTTGGAAGATCAGCGTTACCGAATATGTCGTTATTTCCGGTTCTTGTGATATAGCGATAGCGCCAGAGCGTTTCACCGGTCATGGAAAATTCCCATGCCCAGGTGATTGATGATCCGGCAACAATGGCCAAAGTAATGGCGCAAGCCAGAAGAACTTTTTTCATGCTCCCTCCCGAGGCAAGAACAACTGGTTTCGACCCTTGGACGCACTAAATCCCGTCCAACTGTGAAGCCACAAAATGGCTGAAGGTAGTTCAGGGATGTCGCAGGTCTGAAAGGTCGGGGACTCTATTATATTTTGAACGGTATATGGATATTAGAATACTGTTAAATTGGGTGTCAAGGAGAAATCAATTGCGCATGATGTCATTGCTCGGGTACCTGAAACGAATTTTATCCGTTCAGTCGTAATACTTACGGTTTTTGTGATAAAGATGTGGGTCATCCCGGTTGGGCTTGAAACAGGTGGTTATCTGAAATTCAAATAAGTCCAAACACACGTTGTTAAAATACGTGACCGGGTATGCTAATTCATAGAAGCGTCGGCTCTGCCTTTTAAATGAAATGAAAAAGATACTATTCATTCAGTTGCCCCCTCCAAGATTTGACTTCTGTGAGGCTCCGCTGAACATACCTCTAGCGGCCGGGTTTATTACCTCGGCGCTTGGTGTATCAGCCGACGGGGTTTTTGAACGGGCAGGTTCGCTCCATGTGGAGATAATGGATCACGCGATCACGGACATACTGGGCGATCAGGGTCTGATCTCAGCAATCAGGAAATTCAGTCCCGATGTTATATGTATGACCCTTTACGTCTGGAACGTTCAGAGGAGTCTGTTCATAGCCTCCATGGTCAGAAGGGAATTGCCTGATGCCACTATCCTGGTCGGAGGTCCCGAGGTGACAAAGGACAACGATTGGGTGTTAAGGCATCCTGCGGTCAGCGCCGGAGTTTTCGGAGAGGGAGAATCGCGAATATCATGTGTGCTTGGACGCCTGACGGCAAACCTGTCCATAGAGGATGTTCCCGGGACATTCAGCAGGGTCGCTGGGGAAGTAATTATCAATGACACCGTGCCGGATCCATGGAAGATGGACTTGTGTCCATACCCGTACCTGAACGGAACCCTGGACACTGAGTACTATCAGACTGCTTTTGTGGAAACGGCCCGGGGCTGCCCGTTCAAATGCAAATACTGTTTTTATCACAAGAGTTTTGCGAAGGTCCGCTTTCACTCACCGGACAGATTGAAACACCTGTTTGACTTTCTCTATTCTGATTCGTGCGCCGTCTCAGAAATCTATCTCATGGATCCGACGTTCAACGCTCGACCCGATTTCAGAAAGATACTGGCCGTCTTGACCTGTTTGCGTGAGAGGAAGAGCATCAGACTTCATACTGAGCTCAGGTCAGATCTGTTGTCGGATCAGGACATTGATTTGTTTGTGGACTCAGGCCTCGTATCTGCTGAAATAGGCTTGCAGAGCACGAATCCGGTAGCGCTAGAACTAGCCAGTCGTAGCGGTGATCCTGAAAAAGTGATGAGAGGAGCGCTCAGACTGAAGGAGAAAGGTATAGAGGTGACAACGGGGATAATACTTGGACTTCCAGGAGATAGCCCTCAGGGTTTTTCAAAAACAATGAGGGACCTCAAGAACTCGCAGGGATACTCTGTGGTTCATCCTTTTGTTCTGTCGGTTCTTCCGGGGACCGATTTCCGCATCGAGGCGCAACATCTGGGTCTGAAGTATTACAACCGCCCACCTTACCATGTCTATGAGACGGATAATTTCCCTAAGGAGTCTCTCCGGGATTGTCTGCTGGAGTTCGAGTCTGAATTCGAAACGGAGCTGGATCACATTAATCCTCCTTCCCTTGTTTGTGACAAGGAATTGTCGATCGGATGCATAGAGGAGGCGCAATACGTGAGCAAATGGATAGTCAACTCCGGAACAATGATTGAGGAACGCATGGTGAGGATGGTCTGCAGCAAATCTACGGACCCATTCACTTTCTGGTTCAGGGGTGAACTCGCTTCAGGTTCGATGAACTGGGCGGCCAGACTGCTTCGAATCTTTTGTGATGAGAATCCCTATACCTCTGTTCACATAGTATTTGAAAATGACAGCTATCCTCAGATCAATGCGATAAGAGAAGTAATTGATGTAGCGGCTCAAACCGGTCTTTATCTCAACAGTTACTACCATCCACTGTATCGTGAGGATGAAATAATCTCACCTGTCCTATGGATACTCATTCCTGATCCTGGATCAGTGACAAAAAGGACCGAGCTGATGGAAACATACGCTCCGTTCGGGAAAATAATATGGAAAATAGATGGTTTTGAATCCTGTGAGCCTCTTAACACCTGGACACCATTGCTGATCAATCAGGAAATGAAAGCTTCCCCCAGATTAATATCCAGTGTCTTTAAAATGTTAAAAAATATTCATGAGGAATACGTTGAGGAGGTGCTTTTCAGCCAGGCCTCGTATCAGAACCAGTGGAATAGTAAAATCAGGCGCTTAAACAGTAAGAGCAGAATCGTGGAAAAGATACTGATGTCATGAAAAACAGCCCGGAATTTGTTCAGATCCCGTCTTTTTGTTCATTTAGAAAACTAAAACAGTTAGCTATATCAATAGGTGATCAATGAGAAGTCATGTGTTTTTTGAACTATTTGTGATGTCTGAAACCCGCTGAAAATAGGCCTTTCGTTGACTTTTTCGACTCAGTGTGATATACTCCAGCCATAAAATCTTAATGAAAAAATTAGGTTATCTACTTTTTAGTGCGGGATGGGTGTGTCTTTGCATGAAATCGTCTAAGTTAAAGGGGAATTTCCCTTCAGTAGTTCCTATACTTCCGCTTCGAGACATGGTTGTGTTCCCTCAGGTGGTGATACCACTATTTCTGAAGGGTTCGCGAGTTGTCAAGCTGGCGGAATCCTTGACTGCGGGAAACAACCTGGTGGGGCTTTTCTACCAGAGACCAAGAAACAGATTGAGCTTGTGGCATGAGGATATTTCCAAGGTAGGCGCATTGGCCCGGGTTGACAAGGTAGTCTCACTGGAAAGTGGCGGCGTAAAAGCTGTAGCGGAGGGTCTTTGCCGGGTTCGTATGGTCAAGCAGAAAGAGTGCGAGCCCTACATGATGGCCGAGGTCGAGATCATTGATGAGGATGACGAGCCGCTGGAGCTTATAGACACTCTGGTTTCCTCAGTGGTAACCATGCTGAAGATGAGCGCCGGCAACGGACGGATTCTTGGTGATCACTTCGTGAAGCGCATAGAGAGAGCCGAGACTCCGGGTCAACTTGCGGATCTTATAGCCACACATCTGTCGCTGAAGCCGGAGGCCAAACAGGGTCTTCTGGAGATGGATGATTCGCACTTCAGACTCAGGAAGGCGCTTGTTTATCTTCATGCGGATCTGCAACTCTCCAGACCTCGTCCTACCGCGGTCGGTGATTCAGTCGAGGCCGGGCATCCCATTAAACGAACCAAAGAGCATGATGTCAAAAATCACATAAGAACCCTGCAAAGGGATTTTAGCGCTGATGATGACCCGTTGGTTTCAGAAATCAAGGGGTTTCACGCAAAGATCCGTGGCAGTGGTATGCCCGATGACGCGACTGAAGCCGCCACGCGTGAACTCCAGAGACTGGAGAGAATTCCGCCGCATTCTCCGGAGCATATCGTATCCAGGACTTACATAGAGGTGTTGACAAGTTTGCCATGGAATTCGCTGTCTGATGACGACATTGACATATCGTCGGCGGAAACTGTCCTCAACAGGGATCATTACGACCTGGTGAAGGTCAAGGACAGGATCCTGGAATTTCTGGCCGTCAGGAAACTCAAGTCGGACAATAAGGGCCCGATACTCTGCCTGGTAGGACCTCCAGGGGTTGGCAAGACGTCTCTCGGGAGATCCGTAGCCAGGGCCATGGGCCGTAAATTTGTCCGGGTGGCGCTCGGTGGAGTTCGTGACGAGGCGGAGATCAGGGGCCACCGCAGAACATACATAGGGGCCATGCCGGGAAGAATCATTCAGGAGTTGAGGCGAGCGGGTAGCAGGAATCCTGTGTTCATGCTCGATGAAATAGACAAGCTCGGTCGAGATTTCAGGGGAGATCCCGCTGGAGCCCTTCTTGAAGTGCTGGATCCTGAGCAGAATTCAAACTTTTCCGATCACTATCTTGACCTCCCTTTTGACCTTAGCAGGGTAATGTTTATAGCTACGGCAAATCAGGTTGACACTATTCCAACTGCTTTAAGGGACAGGATGGAGGTAATCAGGATTGCCGGATATACGGAAGAAGAAAAAGAGAAGATAGCCGAGCTTTATCTGATTCCCAAGGCGCTTCGGGAGACCGGGCTGGAGGATTATTCAATCCAGTTTCAGAGTTCCGCAATCCGGTTCCTTGTTTCTTCTTATACCAAGGAGGCGGGGGTTCGTAATCTGGAGCGCGAAATCAATTCCGTTTTCCGTAAGATAGCTCGGGAGCTGACTCAGGGTAAGCAGGTCCGATCAGTAATTACCGTAAGCGCTATCGAAAAACTACTTGGCGCTCCCAAGTATTTCTCAGAGATTGCCGATGAAGTGGATAGAGTAGGGGTGGCGACTGGACTGGCGTGGACTGAGGCCGGCGGAGACATAATATTCATTGAAGTTACGGGATTCAGGGGACGGCGTGACCTCACGCTTACCGGGAGTCTCGGAGAGGTCATGCAGGAATCGGCCAAGGCAGCGCTGACATGTCTGAGGAACCTAAGCAGTTTGTTGGGAGTGGATGAACGGGTCCTGACTCATTCTGATCTTCACATCCATGTTCCGGCGGGAGCTATCCCCAAGGATGGGCCTTCAGCGGGCGTAGCAATGGCAGTGGCCATAGCATCATTTTTTACCGGCAAACCCGTTCGTAAAGACGTCGCCATGACTGGAGAGCTGACGCTTATGGGTAGAGTCCTTCCCATTGGCGGTGTCAAAGAAAAGCTGCTGGCTGCCCGAAGAGCAGGCGTTAAGCATGTAATCCTGCCGTTGAAAAATCGTGCAACGGTGTCGGAATTTCCGGATTACGTAACCAGTGGGCTGGAAATAAGTTACGTTTCAGAGGTGGGTGAGGCTATACGAATAGCGCTGGATGACGATTTTCAGTTCACATGCGCCTATCCTGACAAATGTCAGACTATCCTGCCGCTTTTTTCTACAAATTCTTCCGCAGAACTTTTTATTTAGCAAGAAAAAGGGATCTGTTTCCCTGCAACGTGGTTTGCAGGAAAATGGATCCCTTTTGAAACATTACGTCCTGAAAAATGAACCTTACCTACGGTAAATGACCCCCAAACTGAAGTCATTGTCCAGAACTTCCGCCACGGCCCCCCTGTAATCCGTCGGATCGTAGCCGTCAGCAAGAGGGTGAGTCCATTTCTTCAAGTTATTCCAAGTCTTGAAAGACTTGTCAAAAGTCACACAAGCTGAATAAACGTGGAAAAACGAAAACCCCGGACTTTTTACACCTTCTACCAAGGCCGCTGTTATCATTTCAGGGTTTCCGGCGTACAGCCTTGCCACAAATGAAGCGCCATAGGTCAGAGCCATAAGGGTAGCGTTGAGAGGTTTGTCAACGGTTCCAGACGGGCTGGCCTTTGTTTTGGTTCCAATTGGGGAGCTTGGCGATGGCTGACCCTTGGTCAATCCATAGATTGAGTTGTCGAAAAGCACATAATTGATATTTACATCTCTTCTGGCAACATGGGCAAAGTGACCACCCCCTATAGCAAGGCCGTCGCCATCTCCACCGATGGCAAACACAGTGAGTTCGGGGTTGGCAAGTTTTACGCCAGTAGCGGTGGGAAGAGCCCTGCCGTGTACTGTGTGGAGACCGTAAGTGCTTGTAAAGAAAGGATATCGCCCTGCGCAACCTATTCCAGAGACTGTCACAACATTATGGAGTTCCAATCCCAGATCGACAATACAGTTGTTGATTCCCTGATGTATTCCAAAATATCCACAGCCCGGGCACCATGTCGGCAATGCCGAAGAACGCACTTTCAGGTTACCGGATTCCCTGATTCCGTTTATTTTCTCAGCAAGCGCTCTGGCGGATGTTTTCACTGGATTCCTCCACTTATGAGTCTCTCAATTTCCGAGAGGATTACTGACGGCGCAATAGGAGAGCCTGTGACGAGGTTCAGTCTGTGTATGTCCCTGCCGTTCAAGTGTCCAACAAGGTTGGCTAATTGCCCTTCGAAATTCAGCTCGGGCATGAGAACGACCTTACATTTATGCATGAACGATCTTATTTTTTCCGAATGATACGGAAAGATCGATGTGATCTTTAGCGCAGCTACTTTCAGGCCCTTTTCCCGGGCTTCCCTTGCCGCCTCCAGCGTCGATCCGAAAGTAGATCCCCAACCGATGACTCCCACGTCGATCTCTGAGTCAACAAAAAATTCTACCGGTTCGAAAAGATCCTTGAGAGCAGCCTGGATCTTGCGGTGTCTTTTGGCGGACATTTTCATGTGGTTTTCTGGAGTATAGTCCGGTGTTCCTTTTTCAGAATGTTCCAGTCCCGTAGCAACGTGGTTAAAGCCCTTCATTCCTGGAAGAGCCCTCGGAGAAATACCATCATGGGTGTCCTGGTATCTGAGGTAATGTCCCATGGCCGAGCTATCCGGAGACACATTGCCACTACGGATCTGTTCCTCGGATGACTGAGGCGGTTCTACATTCTCGACACGGTTGTCAAGAAAGAAATCAGTCAGCACTATGACGGGGGTTTGATATTTTTCAGCAAGCTGGAAACTTTTGACCGTATACTCATAACATTCAGAGACATTGGTAGGAGCAATGACAATTCTGGCTGAATCTCCGGGGCCTCCGAAAACAGCAGCCTGAAGGTCAGACTGTTCTGTTTTCGTGGGTAATCCTGTTGATGGGCCACCTCTTTGAGCGTCCAGTATGACGGCTGGGATTTCGGCCATGACCCCATGAGTGATCAACTCTGTCATCAGCGCGAACCCTGGCCCGGAGGTTGCTGTCATCGAACGGGCTCCGGTATAGCAAGCCCCTAAAACGGCCCCAATAGAAGCGATCTCATCCTCCATCTGAACCACTCGACCGCCTTTAGGGGGTAAAGCCTTGGCAAGATATTCCATGATCGGTGTGGCCGGTGTTATCGGGTAGCCGAAATAAAGCTTCAGGCCCGCGTCAACAGCCCCTTTGCCAATCGCCTGGTTCCCGGACAACATGACCCTTCTGGAGTCTTCATCAATCGCAACTCCATCAAATGATTTGACAAACCGATCCTTGAAATGTCTGTTCGCGTAATCAATTCCAGCGTCAAAACTCTTAAGGTTAATATCCAGGACTTTAGATCCTTTGGACTCAAACTTGCGGGTGATTACATTTCGGAAAAGATCAGGATCGATGCCACAGACCGTAGCGAATCCGCCGAGGGCCGTAAGATTTCTGCCTCTTGGCGAACCGGACGCCTGGGTGGCCAAATCCGAAAATGGCATCCCATAAAGTGACACTCCGGGTTTCAAAACTGCAGCGAGCGATTGATCTTCCGAGACATACGACGCAGGACTGGAATCAAAAAACACCATGGCGCCATCGTTCAGGAACGGGGCTCTGGAACGTGACTGCTCATCATTGAGCGAAATCAGTATATGAGCTTTTTCTTCCAGAGCGGTAATTTCTTCTGAGCCTACTCTGGTGTGAGTTACACATCGTCCAAATCCCCTGATTTCTGCAGGATATGAATCAAATCCCAACACGAAATACCCACCAAGGGACATAGCTTCGTTTATCATTCCACCAGCGGCTATTGTTCCGTCTCCGGCCATACCACAGACTTCAACGGTTATATCTACCTTGGGCATTTCAAAACTCCATCCACCAAGAGGTGTTGACCCTAACCCCATTCAGACTAAAAATACTTTCCGGGGATGTTACTGCCGCAACCAGGCCTCCCAACATATTTAAAGCGGCTATTCTTCCTAGTGTAAGGGCATTTTCATATCCTATGGAGACCCAGTAATCCCTGAGCTGAGGGTTATAAACCTGAGCGCAATCCCCTGCGGCGTAAACATTCGGAAAACGGGTCTGAAGGTTTTCATCTACCAGTATGCCTCTATCAATGTCCAATCCGGATCTGACCAGGAATTTCACATCGGGGATCAATCCAAAAAAAGCGCCCACGATCCCAACTTCAAATTTTTCGCAATCCGTTTCTACATGAATCGATGTATCCGATGATTGGGAGAGTTTCCTGATGTTTCGCGAAGTTACAACCTGAACGCCTTTTTCACACAATCGTGTTTGAATAGCATCATGGAGAGGTTGATTGAAAGGCAGAGGCCAGAAAGAATCTGCATTCAACATGAAATAGACTTTTTTACCCATGCTTACCAAGGCTCTGGTGAGACTTAAAGATGTCAGATCTCCGCCGATGATGAGAACCGAATCGACTCGGGACAGCTTTTCAATCCATTTGTGGGCATCTTTGATTGTTTTGAGTGTCAACATGACTTCTTCGAAAACTTCCAGTGGCTCTGGAATCCGTGGACGTCCACCGGTGGCGATTATGAGCCCATCAAAAGAAACGACTTCCTTGTGCTCAAGAACCACCTGATATTTGCTGAAATCGACATGGGTCACCTTCTGCCCCAGTCTCAAATGAATATCCTGTTCAAGAAAATAGTTTTCAGGCTTGACATAAATTTTGTCGCTGTCAAATCTTCCAGCGATCACTTCTGGTAAAAGATGAGGCTTATATGGTTTGGATGATTCTTTCCCGAACATAGTAATTTTTGATCGTGGCGAACTTTCCCTCAAGACTCTAGCCGCCTCGTTAGCTGCCGGGCCGTTTCCTATTATTACAAAGCGCTCGGCGGACATTATTGCCTCCCATCCAAGAGATTTCTCTCAACAAGTTCAACCTTTGTTACGGAAATGCAATCAACAGGACAGACTCGGACACACTCACCGCATCTGATACATCTGGAATTGTCAATCACCACGGCGTTGACCGATTGCCAGTTCGTGGTCTCAACGAAGCCATCGAGCCCTCCATCACTGTTGAGAGTCACCTGGTCAATCAGTTTGATGCAGTCTCTGGGAGCATTATCAATGCAATAACGACAGAAAATGCATTTTGAAATATCTATCTCGTAATGCAGGTAACAAAGGTAACAGCGTTTTGATTCTTCGAAAGCCGCCTCTTGAGTAAAACCAAGTTCAACCTCGAGTTTCGCGTCCTTCATGCGACTCGATACAGGGCTTATTGAAGGCATTTCCTGCCTGGGTAAAAAGTCCCAATTTCTGAGGCGGTCGGTTATGGCGGCCTCCTCCATCCTTACCACCCACTCCCTGAAACTCTTGCCCGTCAGGTCTCTGGCAATGGTTTCGGCGACCCGTCTTCCCGATGCTACCGATTCTATGACCGTGGATGGACCGGTAAGGAAATCCCCTGCAAGGTATAGTCCCGGAGTTGATGATTTGAAGGACTCTCTATTACCCACCAGAACCCCACGCTCGTCCTTTGAGCCGGGCGCCGAGCTTGGCTCCGGGCTCTGACCAATTGCTATTATGAAAGAATCGGCTTCAACAATGAAATTGCTGCCTTCTATAGCCAGGATTTTACGACGACCATTTGTTCCAATCTCACCGGTCCTGGCTCTGAGAAATTCGATAGCTTCAGCCCTGGAAGAGCCTATAATTCTTTGAGTCAGGCTGAGTCCCTGGATTCTAACGCCTTCTTTTTTGGCGTCATGAATTTCATCCTCGGTGACACGTAATTCTTCTTCCAGTCCCCGGATGAATATTGTCACTTCCTCAGCTCCGAGTCGCAATGCGGACCTGGCGCAGTCGAAAGCTGTGAACCCTGCTCCAATCACTACAACCCTTCTGCCGAGATCAGGCGCTTTACCCGATGCAACATCCATGACCAGATCCAGCCCCGAGTAAACTCCGGCAAGATTTTCGCCCGGAACGTTCAGGCTGTTTGACGAGTAGCATCCAGTAGCTAAAAGGGTGGCGTCGTAATCGGACATCAGTTCCTCGAAGCTTATGTCCGAGCCCACTCTCATTCCGGTCTTTAGACTAACCCCCATCCTGAGTATGCTATCAATTTCATGTTTCAGGACGTCACGAGGGAGCCTGAACTCAGGAATCCCGTAGTTTAGCATCCCACCAGGCTCGCTCATGGATTCAATTACAGTGACGTCAAAGCCGATGTTGTTTAGGTCATGAGCCGCAGCAAGGCCGGCAGGACCCGATCCAACTATGCATACTCGCTTTGAGTGTGAAGAAAACATGGGTGAAAGCAGGGGTCTTCCCACTTCCTTGAAATCTGAGGCTGCACGTTTGATGTGGCAAATGTTTACCGGCTGCCCGAGTTCCGGTTCACCATGCCGACATTTAGATTCACAAGGGCGTGAGCAGATGCGTCCCAGAGTTCCGGGAAACAGGTTCGCTATTCTGTTCAACTCATAAGAATGACCATAACGTTTTTCGTATACGCTTCGAATATATGCCGGGACATTTGTGAACGCGGGGCAGGCGTTCTGGCACGGCACATTGATTCTCATGTAATCAAAATCGGCCTTGTCTCTTGAAAAGATAACAACGGGGCGCCCCCGGGCGCCATCTTCAAAAAAACTGTTATCCTGTGGAGTGGCGTCAGTCATAAAACACCTCTACTTGAAGAAATGGAAATCCATTTAAGTAATGCAGCTATTGATCGGATATGAACAAAAGATGGAACTATGATTAATTAAAACTGAAACCTGAATCCACCACCATGTGGTCCCGATTTCTTCCTCTTCATTGTTGCCTCAACCACTATGGGATCTCCCTCTTTTAACTCATCACTGAAAATCTGGGTCCGCTGAGGACTGGAAACCCCGATTCTTACTACTACAGGTTTTAAATCCCCTTCGCCTACCAGGCGCCACAAGGCCCTTTGACTTTCCCCGGGCTTTGGAACACTGGGCTTGCCACGGGGAAAAGCGGCTTCAGGTGGAGAAAACATGAGGGCCGCATCGGGAATCATCAATGTGTCTTTAATTTCTGTGACCAGAATCTGAACGTTAGTCGTCATGCCCGGTCTTAATAACAGTTCATCATTATCAACATCCAGAATGACATTGTATGTTACCACATTCTGTTCAATTTTTGGCTCATTGCGGATTTGTGTGACTGAAGCGGAAAAGAATTTGTCAGGAAAAGCTGGAACCGTGAATATCGCCTTCTGCCCTACTCTGATTTTTCCAATGTCAGCTTCATCAACATTTGTGTATACCTGCATTCGAGTCAAATCTTCGGCTATCTTGAACAGGACGGGAGTCTGGAATCCTGCCGTTACTGTTTGCCCGACATCCATATTGCGTGATGTTACAGTTCCCGTGACAGGGGCTTCTATGTGAGCGTATTTTAGCTGAAGTTCGGCTTCATGCAACCGTGCCTGCGCCTGGGCGATGCGTGCCTTTTCGACTTCTAGCTGAGCCTCCGCCGCATCGGCTTTTGTCTTCTGTGCGTCATAATCACTCTGGCTTATCGAGTCTCGTCCTATCAGGCTCTCCTTGCGTCTCAGTGTCCTGTTCTCATCGACAAGTGTTACTTCCGCTTTCAGGAGATTAGCCCTGGCGGCCAGTAAATCAGCCTTAGCCTGTTCGACCTTGGCCTTAAAAGTGTCGGGATCGATCAGCGCAATCAACTGCCCCTTGGTTACACGTGATTCAAAATCAGCGTATAGATCCTTTATGTATCCCGAAACCTGGCTGCCTACCAACACCTCAACTACCGGTTTTACACTTCCTGTCGAATTTATCTCCACCTTGAGGTCTCCCCTCTCAATGGGAGTGGTCACGAAGCTGTAGTCAGGTTTGTCGGAATCCCCTTTCATGAAATAAAAAATCACTGAACCGAGAATAACTGTCAGGGTTATGACTATAATGAATTTTTTCAATGCGACGGCTCCCTGAATGATGATAAATTTGCGGTGAGTGTTGGTTTAATCCTGGTGAAAGTTACTCTCATCGACAAATTGAAAGTTGTTGTGTTTGACAAGAGATGGTTAATCCCTGATCGGATTTAGCCACTTGAAAAATTTTTGTGATTCTTGACACTACAACTTCTGGAAGAATGCTATTTGAGTCTCGTGTCATTCTCAACGGCCCCGTCCCTGATCAATATGATGCGGTCGGTATAATGCCCCAAATCCTGATCATGGGTCACCAGGATGAAAGTAATGTTACGTTCCTGGTTCAGTCTTCGGAAAACAGTCATAATCTCTGAGCTGGTTTTTGAGTCAAGGTTGCCTGTGGGCTCATCTGCCAGAAGTATTTCTGGATTATTCACGAGCGCCCTCGCTATGGCAACCCTCTGCTGCTGTCCTCCCGACAACTGGCTCGGTAGATGGTCGGCCCGCTCCAGAAGGCCTACCAGCGCGAGCGCATCCATCACATTATTTTTTCTTGTCCTGGAACTTACCCTTGCGTATATCAGAGGCAGTTCTACATTCTGGACAGCATTCAGTTTCGGCAAGAGGTTGAAACCCTGAAAAACGAACCCAATTTTCCGGTTTCTTACGTCTGCCTGCCTGTCTCGGTCCAATTGCGAGACATCCTCACCATCAAGATAGTACTTTCCTGACGTTGGAACATCCAGACATCCCAGAATGTTCATCAGTGTGGACTTGCCGGAGCCTGATGGCCCCATTACTGACAGAAATTCACCCGAACCTATTATTAAATTAATGTCTTTCAATGCGTGAACCAGGACCGGCCCCGTCTGGTAAACCTTTCCCAAGTTCTGCATTTTTATTAAATCATTCATTTAGGTTAACAGCATCACAACTAATTCGGAGCACACAAGATATATCAATTATTTCGGAATACTGCATTCCAGAGCCAGTTTGAGCTTTTCCTTTAGCTCGGTCAGATCCGAACTCTTCACGACGTAATAGTCCGCCGCAACCGACTTTAAATCAACCTTGAAACTGGAGTACGCTGAATTCAGAATGACAGGTAAATCATAAAACTTTTTGCGAATCTGTTGAAGCAGATCCAGTCCGTTATACTCCCGCATTTTTATATCAAGAATAATGCAGTCCGGTTGTTCCTGGTCTATGACCTCCATCAATCCATTTCCGTCAGGAAGAGTCACAACTGAGTAACCTTCGTCCTGAAGTTCCATGGAATAAAGCATACGGATACCTTCTTCATCATCTACTATCAATATCTTTGGCATTTCTTGCTCCTTATAACGTGCGACGAGCCTGGATCAAACAAACAGTAAGCCCAATCACGCGAACCATTTTTCAACAAGATAGGATTTGGCTTTTTCAAACTGGATGCACTGATCTTCAATAAATTCCTCGACCTGCTGGTTGTTCATTGCCTGTGTTTCTGAAACGAAGGATAGAGTCTTTCCGTAGTGGAGAGGTATCAAAGCTCTAACCAGCTCATGTCTATCCATAATCCCGTTCCTGTAAGAAATGGCAAAATCGTATATCATTTTGGCCCATAAACCAGCCGGAAACTCAAAACCACCAACCGGGAGGTCTACTACCTCCTCCAGCTTGTTGATATTTTCAGCGCTCAAAGCCGACGAATAAATGTTCCAGTCCGCAGTCAGCCCTGATCTGAATTTCTCCCAGAGACTGCTTGTATCCATCTCAACAGGCGGCGGCATTTCTACGTCGCCGAGTCCGAATCCAAAAACAGCCGTTGGTCTGCTCCATTTAACTTCGCGCCAAAAGGATTCGTACTTGATCATGAGGTCAAATATTGTTGAGATAACATCCTCGAACATTATTTCCAGGTGAGAATCGAGATCCCTAACCTTGTGAATTTTTGGCTTACCCATGAAGGATTGAATCACGGAGCTTCGACCCCTCAGAGCTATCGTTGTCATCCATATATCTATGCCAAAAGCCCCAACCCTTTCAGACCAGAAATCATTTTCGATGAACTGTTTAGCAAGGTCTCCGGAAAAGCCAACGTCGCCTCCGATCGGTTGGCGAACCCGTCGGCCATACAATGCCCTGGTAAGTGGATACGCTATGTTATTGGTAACAGTGACGTCATATTTGTGTCTGATATAGAGAGGAGCGACATAATCGTAATTGTCAAAAATGGGTTCGCAAAGGTTTCGTATCCAGAGCGGCGTGATACTTTTCAGATCTGCGTCCGCCACTATGATCGCCTTGGCCTCGAGTTCGACCGCTTTGGCAAAAAGGTTTCTTAGATTGTTACCCTTGCCCCTTACTCCGGGCTCCGTTGACAGGTAGATCCTGGGGGTCTGTGTGTTCAAACCCAGAAAAGCCTCTTTCGTACCATCTTCCGAGTTGTTGTCACAATTTATTATTACTGCTGACCGGTTCCGGTAATATTTGGTCAACCCCTTGTCAGCCTGTTCGACCGGAAATGGTATGTATGGCGCCTCATTAAATGAAGGAATTCCTACTACTATATCCGCCTTGCTTACACCACCCGGATTCTCTTCAAAATATTTCATGAACGGTTCCTCAACAACCTATTTGCATTATGTCCTGCATTACTATAATAGCACAAAAATTTATCGCTTCAAATCCCAAGCTAATTCGTGAAAACAAACCGGTTGCCCCGCCGTTACTGTCACTGACTGGAGAGCCTGAATCTTTTACTCACCATGTTGAGACACAACTGATGGAATACGTGATTCCGTATCCTGAAACATCTCGTACGCAAAATGCTCTTGCAAACTATTGTATGGTTTCCCTTTGACTCATCCCATCGCATCTTCTAGAATCAGACTCATGGAGATTCAATAAAAGCGGGACGGAAACAGAAATCATGGACGATGAACTGCTCACATCCATAGTGGAATCTATTATTTTTGCCAGTTCCGAGCCCGTTTCCATCCAGACTCTTGCCTCTGCCATCTCCTCAGCCACCAGGGAGCGGATTGAAGATTCACTAAACAGGCTTGAGGCCTATTATGCCAGGCGCCGCAGTGGCTTTCACCTAATGAAGGTTGCCGGTGGATACCAGTTTCGCACTCTGCCTGAGCTGGCGCAATGGGTCATAAAAGCCAGAAATGAACGACCAGCCAAATTGACCAAGGCTGCATTGGAGACTCTTTCCATAATCGTTTACAACAATCCTGTCACCCGTCACAAAATCGAGCAAATTCGGGGCGTGGAAAGCTCAGGAACCATAAGGAGTCTTCTCGACAAGGAGTTGATTGTGGCAATGGGACGACAGGATGTTCCAGGGAGACCCATCCTCTATGGACCAACCAGGAAATTTCTGGAGGTGTTTGGACTCAAGGACTTTTCTGAGCTTCCTTCCTTACCGGAAGCTGAACGGCTCGATGTTTTGTCCGGGAACGGACTTGCAGGCGAAGAATAGACCTTCAAATAATGAAAAAGCCGCACAGGATTCAGTTGCGACAATACATCCCGCATGACCCGCGAATACCGAAAGGTCCCCGTCTTCAACATACAGTATCCAAGCCACAAGGCGCAGGAAAAACCCTGTAATGGTCAGTATTTCATCCTGACATTTTCGAGTTCCCTGATTTGATCCCTTAATTCTGCAGCTTTTTCAAATTCCAGGTCTCTGGCGAATGCAAACATCAGCTTGGTCATTTTATCTATCATCGCGGGAATCTTGTTGACAGGAATTTGAGATGTTACCCTGGATGGCTCAGTCTCGATTGTGACGTAGTCCTGCTCTACCAGTGAACTCAAGATGTCGTTGATCTGTTTTCGGATAGTTTCCGGTGTGATGTTGTGTTTTCTGTTGTATTCGAGTTGCAGGCTTCTGCGCCTGTTGGTCTCGTCGATGGTTTTCTGGATGGACTCTGTCAGCCTGTCGGCATACATGATGACTGTTCCATCAACGTTTCTGGCTGCTCTTCCGGCTGTCTGAATGAGTGACCTCTCGGACCGGAGAAAACCCTCTTTATCCGCATCAAGAATTGCTACCAGAGAGACTTCCGGAATATCCAGTCCCTCTCTCAAAAGGTTTATCCCCACTAGAACATCAAACTTGCCAAGCCTCAGATCCCTGATGATTTCCATGCGTTCTATGGTATGAATCTCCGAGTGCAGGTATTTAACCCTCACACCCAATCCAGCATAGTATTCCGTCAGGTCTTCAGCCATTTTCTTGGTGAGGGTGGTGACGAGGACTCTATGGTTTTTTGCTACCCTTTGACGGACCTCATGCAAGAGGTCATCCACCTGATCCGACGCCGGTCGCAGTTCTATGACCGGGTCCATTAGCCCAGTGGGCCGTATGATCTGCTCGGCAACGTGACCTTTACCTTTCTCGAGTTCGTATGGTCCCGGAGTCGCAGACACATATATGACCTGACTCACCAGTTTTTCGAATTCCTCGAATGTCAGGGGCCTGTTGTCCAGCGCGCTTGGCAACCTGAATCCGTATTCAACGAGGGTCTGTTTTCTGGCACGGTCTCCACGGAACATTCCTCGGAGTTGAGGAACTGTTACGTGTGATTCATCTATCAGGAACAGCGAATCTTTGGGGAAATACTCCAGCAGGGTAGGTGGAGGCTCTCCCGGGTTTCGGCCCGTCAGATAACGTGAATAGTTCTCGATCCCATTGCAGTAACCCATTTCCTTGAGCATCTCCACGTCAAATCTGGTTCTTTCCTCTATCCGCTGCGCCTCTATGTATTTGCCATTGTTCCTGAAATGATCAACACGCTGCTTCATTTCTTCCAGTATGCTGTCAGCAGACCTGATCAACTTTGATTTCTCAGTCACGTAATGGCTCGCGGGATATATGGCCACCCGGTCGAGAGGACGAATCACTTTTCCCCGCAACGGATCTATCTCAAAGATTCCTTCGACGGAATCACCGAAGAATTCGATCCGAATCGCTTTCTCTTCTTCATAGGCCGGAAATACCTCAACAGTGTCACCCCTCACCCGGAATGTCCCTCGATGAAAATCCACATCATTTCGGGTGTACTGAATCTCTACCAGTTTTCGCAGCGCCTCATCCCTGTCAGATTCCT
Organism: uncultured Desulfomonile sp.; assembly: GCA_964542775.1. Taxonomy (GTDB): domain Bacteria; phylum Desulfobacterota; class Desulfomonilia; order Desulfomonilales; family Desulfomonilaceae; genus CAITZA01. Next base: position 23,225 of record CAZIVV010000038.1, on the reverse strand, counting down.
CACGCTGGATGAGGTGGAGCAACATGTTCTGGTAGGCCTCGGGTGATCCCAGGCCGTAAATACATGAAACAGAGGCCACTATGATTACATCGCGTCTCTCAAACAGCGAACGGGTAGCCGAATGCCTCATTTTGTCGATCGTCTCGTTGATGCTGGAGTCTTTTTCTATGTAAGTATCTGAGGTGGGTATGTAAGCCTCTGGCTGAAAATAGTCATAATATGAGACGAAGTATTCCACCGCATTCTCTGGAAACAGCGCTTTCAATTCATTGAAGAGCTGTGCGGCAAGTGTCTTGTTAGGGGCCAGCACCAGAGAGGTTTTGCCAACCCTCGCTATGAGGTTGGCCATTGTGTAAGTCTTGCCCGAACCAGTCACTCCGAGCAAAACCTGGTGCGTGACGTCCGAATTGACTCCCTCAACCAACGCTTTGATAGCTGCGGGCTGATCGCCCTGAGGACTGAAGTCAGAAATTAACCTGAATATACTCATTCAAATACCACCGGTTGGAAAAGTAGTTCACTCCAGGGACGAATTTGTTATTTTCATGGAGTTACGAATCCTGGTGATCACGCTTTCCAGATTTTTGAATCCTTCAGGTTTGTCAGAGATTATCAGTTGCAATATTCTTTCTTTTCCCACGAAGAATTGTGTGAGCTGAGTGAGTTTGATCCCTCTCTTGTCAGTGAAGGTGTAAATCAGGTAGAACTGGTTCGGATCATTCGCAGATGCGCCTTCCCCAATAAGGGTCGAATTCTTGAACTCTTCCTGGAAAGTCTTTTTCATGGTTTCAATGAAAGTTTTGGTGTTGAGAGAGGACTTTCCGGGTCGTTTGATAACATCAAGACTTATCCTGAGAGAAGCTGAAGGGTGGGAAAATTTTAGTTCATCAGGGGACCGCGAATCCACAGTCATGGTCGACGGATACTCTATTGAGAAACGTCCCCTGGAATCGACAAAGGTCTTGAAGCCATCATCAGCAAACGAAAGGATTCCTGCGCCTGTAAGACACCATATGACAGAAGTCAGGGCGAAGAGGCCTGAGATGGTCCTGGCCTGAAAAAATGATTTTCTCAATTTCAATATTATGTCTCCCGTCAGTTTAACAAAACTATCTGATCTGCTGTGATTGCTGGGAAAGTGTCTGGGCAAGAGCCTCCCCCAGCTTGCTGACAATTTCCCTGATGAACAGGTCGCTCGTGGTCTCGAACCATTTACCTTCAGGGCTTTCAAAAAAACTGATCAGAGCTTCCAGTTCTTTATCATCAAAGGATCGAAGATTATTGGCGTAAGACAGAAGGACCGTCTCATCTATCAGATTTTTTTCAAGCGCTGCGCTGGAGGCCCGAGTTTTGTGTCCGGTGAGAGGAGCTTTGCCCCCCTCCTGGCCAATTCCCTGAGCCAACAGTGATCTGATCAGCATGTTAGCCAGATCGCTGTTTGCCTCTGCCGCTTTGTGGGTTTCGATAATTCTGGTGATCAGTTCAAGACGTTTATCATCCAGTAAAGCTGCTGTTCTTCGACTCTCCCTGATATTTCTTATGTTGTTGTTGGTCAATGACTCCTTTTGGACACGAGCCAGCTTACGACCCGGACCGGTTTCAAAAAACTTTATCGCCAGCTCTATCTTTTCAGCGTCAAACTGAATTTGAAATGCGTTTTGGGCTATTGAAACAAGTTCATCGCTACTTAGGGCTTTTTTGAAGTTCCTCAGGGCGCTATTCCTTTGATTGTCATGCAGAAAAGCGTCTGATGGAAGGGCGATCCAGAGAGCGGAATGTATGTTCGATAACTGAGCCCCTAATCCGGAAACATTCAGCAATTTCCTCACAAGTTCAGACTGCTCTGACGAATGAGAGCAGCCGGGCGAATACATCGCAAGAACGAGACCCATGACAAGCACAAACAGAAGCTTGTACGGTTTAGATCTAGTGCTTAAAATTAGGGATTGGCCCGGATTCAATTTAGTCAATCACTCACCAGCGCATGGAATTCATCGGGTATTTCAAGGAGCTTACCGTCATTACCTACTGCGACAAGCGTGATGGAAGCAGTCGTCAAATAATCCCTCAACTCCCCTTTTCTGATTATGATCTGCTTCACTACGACTCTGTACCTCGTAGTCTTGTCAATCCATGTGCGTACGACAAGGCTATCACCGAGTCTGGCGGGAGAGTGGTAGGCTATTTCTATTTTGTGGACCATGAAAAACAGGCCCCTGTCATGATACTCCACCACATTTCTGAGTCTTTCAGCCACAAACTCAGTTCGGGCCCTTTCCATGAATCTGAGGTAATTAGCGTGGTAAACGACACCCATACAGTCAGTGTCTTCATAATAAACCTTGCATTCAAACAGTCTCTCGCCTGGAGTCGACTGAATGGAACTAGAGAAGTGATTGCGATCTATCAATTTTCCTCCTGGGTCTGCTGGGTCCGTCTAATAAAATTAATCAACACCGGATCCAGTTTGCTAATAGCAAAAAAGAACTGTTTCATGAAGCTTCGCCATTTCATGAAAGGGGCCAGTCTGCCAACTATCTGAGCCGGGTTACTTGCCAGAGACCTCAAATCAACTCTTTCAGGTAATGGTCCGGAATCAACCGTGTCCGAGATGACCCTCAGGGCTGCAAACCGGCTGCCTCTATTGTTCGCAGCGATTGCCATGGCGTGACTTTCCATATCTACCGCGCTTGCCAGGGTTTTGTCATTCAAAGCTGCCCTGGCGCTACGATTGAACACAGGCCTGTCACTGGTTGCCAGGCGCCTCACTATATGAGGTTGTTGGGTCTGAACGCAAGCCAGTGACAATTGTTTGACCACTTGTTTGTCACACTGCAGGGCATGAGCAGTGTCTCTGGCGTGAATGGTTTCATTGACCACCACGATTTGTCCGAGTCGCAGTTCCGGGGTCAGAGCTCCCGCTGTTCCTATACTCAGAAAACAGTCAACACCACAGTTAAGCTCATTTATTGCGCTAGCGGCTTTTGCCGGTCCTACGCCACTGCGGATAACCAAAAAATCTGCCCCCTCAAAGAAACACTCCCTCAGGACAGCCTTGCCAATCTTTCTCCTGTTCCTGATTTCAACTCTCTTGAGAAAGGGGTATGCCTCAATGCCCATTGGAAACACAAGACACAACGAATAATTTTCTTTATAGGTTCGGTTCATATGTATATAGTTTGCAAAACAGGCGCCGGAGTTACAAGATCATGTCTGCTTATGACCCTGACTCAATTGATAAAAGCATTTTACTTATTTTACAAGGTGATATGGATGATTCGTTCCAGCCGTACCTCAAAATCGCTCATAAAGTGGGAATATCCGAGTCCGAAGTTCTGTCTCGTGTAAAAAACATGATGGAAGCTGGTGTAATCAGGCGGCTTGGCGCAATGATAAGACATATTGAGGCCGGCATCGGATTCAACGGCATGGTTGTCTGGGTAGCGCCCCCGGATCGTGTCGATGAAGTTGGAAGCGTCTTTGCATCCTTCCCCGAAGTTACTCACTGCTATGAGAGACCTCCTTTCGGCGAGAAGAAGGCCAATCTTTTTACCATGGTGCATGCCGATTCCGAGGCCGCGTGTCATCGAATCATTGACGCAATGGCTGAAGCTTCAGGAATCAAAGACTATGAAATACTTTTCAGCGAACGTGAATTGAAAAAAGTCAGCATGACGTATTATGATGAAATCAGTTGAAACGATATGAAGATATTCAAGGAAGTCAAAATATGAACAACGCCGATTCCATAAGTTTATATGACAAGGCCTGCCAGCTAATACCAGGTGGTGTGAATTCTCCTGTAAGAGCCTTTAAATCAGTTGGACTCAAACCCCATTTCATAAAATCCGGAAAGGGGTCCAGGATCACTGACGAAGACGGTAATCAGTTCATTGATTATGTTTGCTCATGGGGCCCGCTGATTCTGGGGCATTGTCACCCTGAAGTCCTTGAAGCTCTTGAAAAAACAATGAAGGACGGAACCTCTTTCGGGGCTCCCACCAGGCGGGAAATCGAGATGGCCGAAGTCATCTGTTCCATGACGCCATCTATCGAGATGGTGAGGCTGGTCAGTTCAGGGACCGAGGCGACGATGAGCGCCATAAGGCTAGCCCGCGGTTTCACCGGGAGAGACTTGATCCTGAAATTTTCAGGATGCTATCACGGTCACAGTGATGGGCTCCTCGCGCGCGCCGGCTCCGGCGCAGCCACTTTCTCCATACCCGATTCTCTGGGAGTTCCCTCAGCGGTTGTTGAACAGACTCTTGTCGCTCCTTACAACGATCTGGATGCCACCCGCAAGATGTTTGCCCTGAATTCAGGAAAAATCGCAGCCCTGATCGTTGAGCCTGTAGCAGGAAACATGGGAGTTGTTCCTCCCGTTAAGGGATTTCTCGAAGGGTTGAGAAATCTGTGTGATGAAAATGGCACGATTCTGATTTTTGACGAAGTGATGACCGGATTCAGGGTTTCCAAAGGAGGAGCTCAGGAATTGTACGGCATCAGGCCAGACCTGACATGTTTAGGGAAGGTCATTGGTGGTGGTCTGCCGGTGGCAGCCTTCGGTGGAGCCAGAAAAATAATGGAGGCTTTGGCGCCGGTTGGCGGAGTCTATCAGGCAGGGACCCTGTCTGGAAATCCGCTTGCGGTTGCAGCCGGTCTTGCGACGCTCAAAATACTGCTGCGCGATGATCCATACAATAGGCTGGAGGCCAGCTCGGCGGCTCTTGAAAACGGTCTGAGAAAACTGTTTGAAAGCCGTAAACTGGCCGCTACTATTAATAGGGTCGGATCCATGATGTCCGTATTTTTCCATCCCGGTCCCGTAGAAAATTATGAACAGGCCCTCGCCGCGGACAAGCCGAAATTCAATCTGTTTTTTGAAAGGATGCTTGACAGCGGGGTATATCTGGCGCCATCGGCTTTTGAAGCATGGTTTGTGAGCTCAGCGCATTCTAATGAAGACATCGAGCAGACTATTCAGAGAGCTTCCCTTTGCCTATAAGACTGTCATCTCGGGCCGAACAACCCCGCTGTAATCGAAGCGCCGGGGTCAGCGGGAATCCGGCAAACCTTGCGAGCGCTGGAAAATAGCACGCTTACTTAAAAGGTAATACATTGATATGTTGCGCTTTTTAAACTTGATTTCCGTCTGTCTTACGATTACACTGACACAATGTACTCGTGTCATGAGATGTTTGTTTTAAACATCAGACGCATTAGTTAGTCAGTAATCTTCTTTCGTAGCCCAAATTATGTTTTAGGTTGTAGTTAAGTTTCCATAGCTAAATATGTTTTGTTGAGATAGTCCACGTAAGGAGGCTAGTAATGGACAGATTTGTTGAGTTTAACGAGAGGTTGGCCGCTAAAGGCGTTTCCCGTCGCGAATTCATGAAGTTCTGCGGTTTGATGGCGACGGTGCTAGGTCTTCCTGCTACATTCGCTCCCAGGATCGCTGAAGCGGTCGCGACCAAGCGTCCCACAGTTGTTTGGATGCATTTTGCAGAATGCACCGGCTGTACTGAGTCGTTCATTAGAACCACTCACCCTTGGACCGCTGACATACTTCTGGACATCATTGATCTGGCTTACCATGAAACAATCATGGCGGCCGCGGGTGATCAGGCGGAAGAGATCCTCGAGAAAACAATCAAGGACCAGAAGGGCAAGTATATCTGTATCTGTGAAGGTGGAATCCCGACTAAGGACAATGGCGTCTATGGCAAGATCCATGGGAAAACCTTCCAGGAGATAGCCAAACACGTCGTCAAGGATGCAGCGGCCACAATCTGTGTTGGAGCATGCGCTATTGATGGTGGTGTAGCGGCGGCCAAACCCAATCCCACAGGGGTAAAGGGAATTTCTGAAGTTACTGGCGTCAAGACTGTCAACATAGCCGGTTGTCCTCCCAACGCTGACAACATGGTTGCCACCATAGTGCATTACCTGCTGCTTGGAAAACTCCCTGCGCTCGACGATCAGGGTAGACCTCTGTTCGCCTACGGTTATCTCATTCATGACAATTGCCCGAGAAGAGGCCACTTCGAGAATAAGGAATTCGTTAAGGAATTCGGCGATGCTGGCGCAGCAAAAGGCTGGTGTTTGTATGAAGTTGGCTGCGCGGGTCCAGAGACCTACAATAACTGCCCGATTATCAAATGGAACCAGGGCACTAACTGGCCTATTGAAGCTGGACATCCGTGCATAGGCTGCAGTGAGAAGGGTTTCTGGGACAACATGAGCCCATTCTACGTTCAGAAGTAGCTCACGGTTTCAGGCGCTGTATTAAATCAAAAATGAGATAAGCTTTTCAAAAGGAGCGAAAACATGGCAAGAGTCGTCGTTGACCCGATCCCAAGAATTGAGGGTCACCTGCGCATAGAAGTAGAAATTGAAAACGGGAAGGTTAAAGACGCCTGGAGCACAGGAACGCTTTTCCGTGGTCTTGAAATAATTCTTCAGGGTCGTGATCCCCGTGACGCTCACCTCCTGGTTCAGCGTTCATGTGGTGTGTGTACTTTGACTCATTCACTGGCTTCGGTCCGGGCTGTCGAAGACGCTCTCAAGATCAAGATTCCACCGAACGCGAGACTGGTCAGGAACCTGACACATGCGGCCCAAAACATGCATGACCATCCTGTGCATTTTTATCAGTTGTGCGCCTTGGACTGGGTAGATGTGGTATCGGCTCTGTCCGCCGATCCGGCCAAAACCGCAGACCTGTCCGCGGGTGTGAGCGGTAGGCCACAGACCAAGAAATATTATGAGGGACTCAAGGCAAAGCTGAAAGCTTTTGTTGACTCAGGCCAGCTAGGCCCCTTTGCCAACGCCTATTGGGGGCATCCAGCCTATAAACTTCCGGCCGAAGCCAACCTTATGGCGGTAGGTCACTACCTCGACAATTTGCGTCAGCAGGTGCATGCAGCCCAGATGACAGCCATCTGGGGCGCAAAGAATCCACATCTCCAGGGACATCTGCCCGGTGGAGTCACCGTTGTAGAGCAGCTGAACGCTGACAGGATCTCCCAGTACCTGTTCATGCTCAAAGAGCAGATCGCCTTCCTTGAGGAAGTCTACATCCCCGACGTGCTAGCAGTCGCTTCTTTCTACAAAGACTGGACTAAGATCGGTGGCAACAAGAATTTTCTCGCTTATGGTGATTTTCCACAGAGCGACAAGGAACCGGAAAGCCTGTATTTCCCGCGAGGCATGATTCTCGACGGCCAGTTGAAGCCCCTACCTGTTGATCCGCAGAAGATAACTGAGGATGTTACCAGGTCATGGTATGAAGCTAGCGCTCCTCTTCACCCATCTGTAGGTGAAACCAAGCCTCTCTCTGGAGACGCTCTGAAAGGCGCTGTTCCTGACACCAAGGCCAAAGACGGAAAATACTCATGGATGAAAGCGCCCAGATACGATGGGAAGGTCATGGAAGTAGGCCCATTGGCGCAGTGCCTCGTTTCATATGTCAGTGGTCAGAAAGAAATCAAGGCGACTACGGACGCAGTCCTCAAAAAACTTGAAATCGGTCCGGAAGCATTGTTCTCAACTCTCGGTAGAATTGGAGCCAGAGCCATTAAATGCCTCGTAAACGCAAAAGCTGCCGAAAAGTGGACCATGGAACTCATTGAGAACATCAAGAGCGGTGACACCAAGACATTCACCAGCTACAAGCTTGATGAGACGGTCAATGGTCAGGGCGTTGGTCTTAACGATGTGGCTCGTGGTTCTCTGGGGCACTGGATTAACATCGAAAAAGGCAAGATCAAGAATTACCAGCAAGTCGTTCCGTCGACATGGAATCTGGGGCCGTCAGACGCCAAAAACCAGAAAAGCGCTGTGGAGAATGCCCTCATCGGAACGCCTGTCGCCGATCCCAAGAAACCGCTCGAAGTCTTGAGAACGGTGCATTCTTTTGATCCGTGTATTGCTTGTGCGGTGCATGTTATCGACCCGCAGACAAACGAAGTTTACAAATTCAGAATCTCATAAGTCCACAAAGCTGAAATGCTGGAAAAAAGACGGCCCTTTGGCCGTCTTTTTTTTATTGCTGACATCCGCAAAAGACTCTCATTAAGAACTAAATGGCTTATATGGTGTCTGATAATATTAAGTTATACAAGAAATATAAAGCTTAACATTATGTGGAGGCCATATGTCAACACCATTTAGAGAATTTGCTCGTGTTTTTGAGGAGTTTCAGGAAAGGTATCCCAAGCATCCTCTGGTAGAGGAACTCAGGAACCAGCTATCTAAAGGCAAATTTCCGTCTGAGAGCTGGCTGAAGTCAAAAACATCGAAGATGAATTCATTGATTTGTCCTCCTTGGTCTCACTCCCTGCGCGATGAAGACCGGGAATTGGCTTCCTGATTACTCAGACAGCTACAGAGGGACCTTTGACGTCCTTGTTTAGGCCGGTAAAGATGCCTGACTGTACTCTGGATTAAAAACTTAATGGAAGTTAGAACTTATGATACCCTAATGAAGACGCGCCATCCGGTGTGGAGAAATCCATGGGTGGAGAGGAGAATTGAGATAATTAAACGCTTTAAAGCTCAATGTGTTAATTACTTTCGAGGAATGCCGCAAACTGGTTTTAGCCTGATTCTTTCTTTAACGGCCATTGTGTTTGTGTTGGGGTGTGTCGCTTACGTTTATTTTCACGCTGAAGATTTTTATTCAGTAATGGAAGCCTCAAAGCTGCAGCTTGGTGTAGCAGTTGTTTTCATACTTTGCAGCTTCATGGCGACGTGTTACCAGCTCGACCTTTTTCTGAGGCGATTCGATCTGAAAATTGGCAAGATCGAACTTTTGGCGATAACACATGCAATGATGCTGGGTAATCTGGTAATTCCGATGCGTGGGGGCTCCGGAGGCCTGGCGATATACCTGAAAAAAAAACACAATCTCAATTTTACAGCGTTTGCAGCGATTTACGGAGCCGGCGCATTGCTGGTGGCCCTGATCAATTCTTTTCTCGCTTTTACCGCTTTGATGAGTCTTTGGATATTTGCGGGGTATTTTCAGCTTACCCTGTTCATTTTTGTTTCGAGCCTGTTGTTGGTTTGCCTCTATTTTGCGGTGTTTGTCCCTTCAATTCCTCGTAGTGAAAGATATTTAATGGTCAGATTAAGAGAGATCGCAGACTCGTGGAAGGCCATTATTTTGCACAGAAGACTTGCAGCTTGTCTGACTCTTTCTGTGACCTTGATGTCTTTTGCCCTTATAGGGAGTCTATATTTCATCTATAGGGCTATTAACGAGCCTCTCACACTCGAGGCGACTGTCATCACCTCAAGCGTGGGGTCTATTGTGAGTCTTGTTCCTTTGACTCCAGGATCAATAGGCGTATTTGATGTCGCTATAATCGAAATACAGCGTATTTTTGGTCTGACAACCGCTCAATCCATAGCGGCAGCGATCATTTTCAGAACGTTAACGTTCCTGTTGTCATTTCTTTTAGGTGTCCCCGGAATGGTCTACATGTACATCAAAAGCTACAACTGCTCAGAACGCTCAACTGGCAATATTTAGATCCCAATTGCCTTCTAATATACGATGAGTGGTTTTGTCTCATCTTTGGCGACCCGATCACCTACGGATGAGCCACATCGTACACAGAGATATTCGTATTTTTCACCCTCTGGCAACACAAGAAGCAGCCTTTCTCTAACAGGCATCGAACGCTTGCATATTGGGCAGTAGAGTTCGGTAGCTCTGAGACTCTCGAACTGTTTTGCCTGATTTCTGGCGGGGGCCTTTCTGACGGGAAATCCCTGATGACCAATTGTTTTCATCCAACCTCCAGGTCAATTTGCCGACTTGACGATGCAAGTGGACTAGAGTGACTTAATTGAGTATAATAGCTACCATGAAACCAGACAAGTCAAATGCGGGTCCGCGTATTCTTGACTAACTGGAAAAATTATTTAATTTAATTGTTATTACTTATTCTTAGGGGCTGGATCATGAGTTGGAACAAGAAACTTACATTCTGTCTTTTGGGAGCATTCCTGGCAGTGTCAATGTCTGCTCCTCATTCTTTGTGCGCCAGAGACACTTTTGTAAGAGATCTGATAGAAGGACTCTCAGACCAATCCGAAAACCGGAATTCAGTCACTGCACAGTCACCGTCTGATTCCGGAGCCGTTGCGTCCCTTCCAGTTCAGAGCCAGGCCGTGACCGGGAAAGAAGCCGTAACTAACGTCGGAGTCAATAAAAAGGCCAACGCTATTGCTCCAGGGGAAGTTCTGTTTCCCGGAATAAGCTCAGTTGACGTTTTGAGCGACTCCCTTGTGAAGCTCGCTTCTCTATCGCCGACACTCGACCAGAATGTTAATTCCCTAAGTGTCCTGGATTCTCACGAGCGTCTTGGTTCCTTTGGAAAACTGGCGTCAGAACCTATAAATCTCTACTCCAACTTTTTGATCGAGGTTGATCGTTCGACCTATACGGTGGAGTTATCAGGCTTCAGGGAGAACGGGGAGAAGAATCTTCTTTACAGTTGTAAAGCTGGATTGGGTTCACCAGAGTATCCAACCCCAAGGGGAACCTTCTATATTCTGCGAATTTTTGATGATAAGCCTCTGTGGATTCCTCCTCAGGATCGTGAATGGGCTTATGGACAGGTTCCAAGCAGATCTGTTTATGGCGGTCACATGATGCCTTTCTTCTCAAAATATTCAGCTCTTTCCAACAGGCGAAATGAAATAGTTATGGACGATGAAGACGTTATAGCCGCCCCGATCAAAATGGTCGATGCGGGCGCGTACAGAATCCACGGCACAGATTCTCCTTGGAGTATTGGGTCAGGCCAGTCTCACGGATGTGTCAGGCTCCTGAATAAAACAGTGGCTCAGCTCGCAGACACTTTGAAGATGTACGTGGGAACCACCACACGGGGTCAGACCGCCAATGGAATTTACATCAATCTGGCTAAACCGGTAAAGCTCGTATTGCGATAGTTTCCTGAGACTGGAGATGCTCCACCGATCGAGCCTGCGCATTAAGTTGATCAGGATGACCTTCCAAGACGTCTTCGGATTTCTGTTAATGGTATCTTGACTGTCAGGGGTCTTCCATGAGGGCAGACCCTTGGGGATCTGTTGGCGTCCAGAGCTTTTAACAGGGCCTTTATTTCTTCGGTCTGAATTGGTGTGGTCTCTTTCACGGAAGCTTTGCATGCAAGTGTCTTGAAAATTTCGATGACCAGACTTTCAGGATCGGGTTTCATTCCGGTCTCCATTATCGTTCCTGCCAGGTCCCTGATTACATCTTCGGTGTCAGCTTCCGCTATCCATTGTGGACACGCCTTGATGAGGATATCATTTGGCCCAAAGTCCTCAAATATGATTCCAGAAGATGCCAGAATCTCTTTGTGGGATCTGATCGATTGCGCCTCAACGGGAGAAAGGCTGACAACTTTCGGTAGAAGAAGATTCTGGCTTTGAATGTCGTTTCTGAAATTTCGGGCCTGCAGGAGGCTATCAAATACCAGTCTCTCGTGTGCAGCATGTTGATCAAGGAAAATAATATCTTCACCATCATGCAGAACAATGAAAGAATCTGGGATTCGGCCTATAATTCCCAGATCTGAATAAGCCGTGCTCTGCGTAAGATCTACTTTTGCCTGAGAGTTGGTAGTCGACACGGCTATTCCTGATTCAACAGGTTTGACCTCAGGGAAAACAGACTCCTGAAGATGCTTTGCCGTAAACTTCCGGATTGGCTTTTCCTGAGGCAACTTTTGGGATTCCCTGGTGAAAGGGCCGGGATTCGCTACAGTCGTGTATGGCGAGTCGTACAAAGCCTGGGAAACTCCCTGGTTTATAAGGTCAGCTACCGATGTCGGGTTGAGGAAACGGACCTCATTCTTCTGGGGATGCACATTGACATCCACATCCTCCGGAGACACCTCTATGAATAGCACGGCTAACGGATATCTACCGCGCTCCATCAATCCGGTGAACGCCCTGTTCAGCGCAGCGTTGACGAGGCGGTCCTTTACGGGTCTCCTGTTGACGAAAGTCAGAGTCGAACGCATTGTAGAACGAGCGTAAGGCGGTTTGGCAACGAAACCATGTACGCGCATGGTCTGCAGTGAATGATCGACCGCTATGAGATTTTGTCGAACATCCCTGGAAAACATCGATGCGATTCTGTCCAGGACAGAATTGACTGGGGGGGACTCTATTTTTATGCGTCCATCTTCGGAATATTTAAAACCGATTGAAATGTTGGCTAAAGCGATCCTGAGAACAAGTTCGTGAATGTGACCGGACTCCACAGTCCTGTTTTTTAGAAATTTTGCTCTCACCGGGGCGTTGAAGAACAAGTTCCTGACTTCTACGATTGTGCCTCTGCCAGCGCCAATTCTGTCAGCCTTCTTCAGAGAGCCTCCCTCAACCAGGATGTCCATTCCCTGAGGTTCACGCTCGTCCTTTGTCACTAGCCTGAGTCTGGAAACCGAGGCTATGCTGGCGAGCGCCTCACCACGAAAACCCATTGTGGCAACCCCGATGAGATCTTTTTCAGATTTGAGTTTCGACGTGGCGTGTCTCTCAAGCGCCAGAAAAGCGTCATCATTGGACATGCCTATCCCATTGTCCCTGATGCGGATTAATTTTTTTCCCCCATTTTCAATATCAATGGAAATGTAGGTAGAGCCGGCGTCAATCGCATTTTCAATAAGCTCTTTAACGACGGAAGACGGTCTTTCTACGACCTCTCCCGCAGCAATCCGGTTGATTACCGTTTCATCCAGTACATTTATGATAGATGACATCTGATCAAATCGACTCTGAGAAATCGGCGGAGTTAGTCCCGATAATGTTCAATGATCTGGGTCGTTGAATCAGGAGCGCTTCTTTTTTAAGAGTTCATAAGTCCTGGCGGTTGCAGTTCGGCCCCGAGGAGTCCGATCCACGAATCCTTCTTTAACAAGGTAAGGCTCATAAACGTCTTCCAGAGTGTCCTTCTCCTCACCAATTGAAGCCGCAAGGGTTTCTATGCCAACTGGGCCGCCATCGAACTTGAAAACAATCGTTTCGAGGAATTTCCTGTCCATGGTGTCCAGACCAAATGCATCGACATCCAGCAAATCCAACGCCTTCTGAGCGGTTTTTCTGTCTATGAGGCCAGATCCGCGCACCTGGGCAAAGTCCCTAACCCTTCTGGCCAACCTGTTTGCTACACGCGGTGTTGAGCGCGATCGCTCCGCAATTTCTCTCGCTCCATTCCTATCAATATCCACACGAAGTATTCGCGCTGATCTTTCAACGATTTGTGTCAGTTCATCATTTGTGTAGAAGTCCAGATGAAAAATAACGCCAAATCTGTCCCTGAGAGGATTTGTGAGCAGCCCACTTCGAGTAGTAGCTCCAACCAGGGTGAATGGTGAGATATCAAGCTTTATGGTCCTGGCGCTAGGTCCTTGACCAATGAGTATATCCAGGGTGAAGTCTTCCATTGCGGGATACAGGATTTCTTCCACCACGGGAGACAACCTGTGAATCTCATCAATGAACAGAACGTCTCTTTCCTCGAGGTTCGTCAGGATGGCAGCGAGGTCGCCGGGTTTTTCAAGGATGGGCCCAGAAGTAGTTCTTATCTGCGCACCCATTTCCCTGGCGATTATACCCGCCAGAGTAGTTTTTCCCAAACCGGGAGGGCCATGAAACAGTATGTGATCCAGGGCCTCTCCACGCTTGGCGGCAGCCTCGATGAACAGGGACAGATTGTCTTTGATCCGTTCCTGACCTATGTATTCAGTCAAACTCCTCGGCCTAAGGCTTCCATCATTTTCAGGCTCATCCGATAAGGCGCTGGCCGATATTACGCGCTCTGAATTCATAAATCCTCACGTCTACTTTTCATGGATGTCTGGGCTTTAAGTACAATCAGTATCTTCATGCATCCACGTTTCATGTGCTAAACTGTTTACCTTTCGTTGTCATTTTTGGCAAGCGCCTTGCTATGAGCATTGAACTTTTTTGTAAATATTGAAAGATTGTCATATACGTGGTAGTCAACAATTGTCAGATTAATAATATACTTGCAGGGATGAGACCTGATCATTCCGATCAGAAAAGTCACAGGCCCTGTTTCCAAAGAAAATGATGCCGAATCATAGAACAAGCAAAAAATCAACGGAGGGTACAAGTAATGTCGGGCCATAATAAATGGAGCACCATCAAGCACAAGAAGGGCGCAGCGGATGCGAAAAGGGGCAAGATCTTCTCAAAGATTATTAAGGAAATTACAATAGCGGCACGAATGGGCGGAGGCGATCCAGAGGGCAACCCAAGACTGCGCACCGTCCTGAGCGCCGCCAAAACAGCCAATATGCCCAAGGAAAACATAGACCGTGCAATCAAGAGGGGAACTGGCGAAATAGCCGGTGTGACCTATGAGGAAATCACCTACGAAGGGTATGGTCCAGGAGGGGTAGCTGTCCTGGTTGAGGCTCTCACCGATAACAAAAACAGGACGGTCGCTGAAATCAGACACATATTTGACAAGTACAACGGTAATCTGGGTGAATCCGGATGTGTAGCATGGATCTTCGAAAAAAAAGGTGTGATAAGCATTCCGGCTCAGGGACTCACTGAAGATCAGGTCATGGAGCTCGCTCTGGAAAGTGGCGCTCAGGATGTCAAAGAAGACGATGGGATGTTCGAAATTACTACCGATCCCTCAGAATTTGAAACTGTTCGCAAAGCCGTTGAAGATCAGGGATGGAAGCTAGATGAAGCCTCTATCACAATGATCCCTCAAAACAGTGTGAAGCTTGACGGAAAGAAAGCTGAACAGATGCTCAAGATGATGGATGTCCTTGATGACCATGATGATCTTCAGAATGTTTACGCCAACTTTGACATATCTGATGAAGAAATGATGAAGCTTTCGGCCTAGTAAATCAACAGATCGGATAAACTTTACAGGATGCGGGTCTCTCAGATAATGTTGACGCATGGGGGACGGCCTGGTCCACAATAGATCTGACAAATGCATTCACAAATGAGGGTAAAGGCGCGGGGCTATTGAATTGGTCATTATTGGTGTAGATCCCGGAAGTATAATCACCGGGTATGGAATCGTGGAAAAGACGGGCGCCGTATCGAAGTTCAGGGCCGGCGGAGTCATCAAGACGCCCAAGACAAAGTCCCAGTCAAAAAGACTTTATGCGCTGTATTGCGAGCTTGATGAGGTGCTCAAGACCCACAGGCCTGAAACTATGGTTGTAGAATCGCTTTTTCACGCTACCAACAGCCAGAGCCTTATCAAACTCTCCCAGGCCCGCGGGGTTATCCTGACCCTTGGAGAGGCCCATGGCCTGGATGTAGTAGAATACAGCCCCCTTGAAATAAAGAAAGGCCTGACCGGATACGGGAGAGCCGACAAATCGCAGGTCATGTTCATGGTTTCAAAAATACTGGGTCTCAAGGACCTTCATTCTCCCGACCAGTCGGATGCGCTGGCCATGGCCCTGTTTCATTCACATATTTCGGGTCCGGTTAAAGTCAAAAAATGATCGCTTGCTTGAGAGGAAAAATAATCAGCAGAGGCATCAACCGTGTCATTGTTGATGTTAATGGAGTTGGATACGATGTTTCAGTCTCGCTGGTAACCCTTGAATCGCTCTCGCTGGAAGGTGAAGCCTTTTTGCATGTTTATACCGCCCTGAGGGAAAACTCCCTGGAGCTATACGGTTTTTCATCTACCGAAGAGAAAATGCTGTTCGAGATGTTGCTGGGGGTTTCTGGCATAGGCCCCAAAACATCATTGACTATTCTGTCGGGTATTCCTCCGGACGCTTTCAGATTGGCAGTGCTTGGCAGCGATATTCAAAAGCTGTCATCCATTCCGGGAATTGGAAAAAAATCAGCCGAGCGTATTGTGCTGGAATTGAAAGAGAAGCTCAAAAAGAGTCGTATCTTTTCATCGATGTCGCCGACAGAAAAACCTATCGACGATGTCCAGTCGGATCTGGTGTCATCGCTCCTGAATCTCGGGTACAAGGAAAAGATTGCGGAATCCATTGCAGACAGGATAATCAAAGACTCCGGATCTGACATAGATCTCGAGTCCGCTTTAAAGCTCGCATTGAAGAAACTCGTCAACTAGTATTTCAAAGAGCATACTGATCTGCCTGCTGATTTCAACGCTGCCGTTTCCCAAATATAGTCTTGAATGATCGGATAGTATGTGACTAGTCTTAATCAATTCCAACACCACGCTCAGGATTGCTTCGGCAAATAATCAAAAGGGGGCTTCAAATGCGTTTTGTAATAATTGGTGGCGATGCCGCTGGCATGAGCGCTGCATCCAAAGCCAGAAGGAACCATCCAGATATCGAGATAACAGTCCTCGAACAAACCGGTGATGTTTCATATTCGGCTTGTGGAATGCCTTACAATGTAGCCGTTCCTGACAGAGACATGGACGACCTTATCGTAAGGAAGGCAGAGGTATTCAAATCGAAGCAGGGCATTGATTTGAGACTTGGCCGAAGGGCCATATCCGTGAATCCCGGAAACAGGACGGTTACGCACCTCGGACATGATGGCTCATCGGAAGATCTTCGCTACGACAAGCTTCTGATTGCCACTGGGGCAAGAGCTGTCAAACCGGATTTGCCAGGCGTCGATTTGCCAGGCGTGTTGACCTTGAAAACTCTCGAGGATGGAAGAGCCATCAAAAAATTCATAGTGGACAACAATGTCAGGAAAGCGACAATTGTCGGGATGGGTTACATCGGACTGGAAATGGCTGAGGCTCTTCATGAACGGGGTATTGAAGTAGAGATGATAAAGCCTTCAATGCGGTTTATCCCCTACTTGCCCGAGCAAATGTCAGCTGTGGTGAGTTCCGAATTGGCAGAAAACGGGATTGCGCTTCAGCCTGGTATCAAAATTACTTCCATAAACCAGGCAGACAAGGGTCTGATACTTAAAACAGACAAAGGTGACCTCACCGCTGACATGGTTATTCTTAGTGTCGGGGTGACACCCAATTCCGAGATTGCCCGGGGAGCGGGTTTATCACTCGGACCAAAATCATCTATTGCAGTTGATCACGGACTCAAAACATCGGATCCGAACATTTTCGCAGCGGGAGACTGCGCTGACGCTTTTCATGTCGTTACTGGCAAAAGAGTCTGGATTCCCCTGGCCTTGAGGGCCAACAGGGCAGGGTGGGCCGTTGCAGACAATCTGTTGACCGAAAATGTCCAACTGCCTGGCATAGTCGGCAGCGCTGTCTTCAAGGCGCTTGACATGCAGGTGGCGAGAACAGGATTGTCTCTTGAAGAAGCTTCCAGAGACGGGTTTGACGCCGTGGACGAGGTGATTAAGAGCCGATCCAGAGCGCATGCCCATCAGGGTAATCAAACAATCCACGTGCAGCTTGTGGCAGACAGGAAATCCGGAAAACTGTTGGGTGGATCAATGGTTGGACGCGAAGGATGCGCCCACCGTATCAACTCGGTTGCTGTGGCCCTTCACGCCGGAATGAGAGTGGATGAATTCTTTCAGTGTGACATGGCATACGCCCCACCATTTTCGCCGGTCTGGGATCCTTTATTGACAGCAGCCAATCAGTTGTTGAAAAAATTGTAGGTCCCACGGAAAAAATGCGGATCTGGTAATTTCAGGAGGCCAGTTTTCCCGGATGTCACTTCGGTGGAATGGTAACTAACTGAAATAGGTCGTTTCTTGATGTGAACGCCTCTTCGAAGCCCATGCGCGTCAGGCGGAGATGACATTCACAAGTATCATAAATGGTCCTTGATAACATGCATGGTGTTATAAAAATTCAGGCTGTATCAGCTTGATGTCATGAAACGGGTTTTGGTGTGATTTAGGTAGTGTTGTCGATGGGTTATGAATATTTTTGTTTGACACGCTTCTGCCTTGGAGCTACTTTTAGAACAGGACTGTTACAATTATTGGAGGATCACATGAAGATCAAAAAAGTAGCCAAAGTGACTAAGGGAATGTGCAAGTGCAAGAGTTCCTGCTAAATCATGGCCGGCTTTAATTCATCCGGTCTGCAAGGATAGCTGATGAGTGACCTGTTGCCGGATGAATGGATTTGCCGGGCTAACTGCTCTTTTTATAAACCCAATCGTACAGAGCTGGAAAGATGTCGGGGATATACCCTGGCGTCTATTTTGCCGGCATTAAAGCCTCCGGGAGAATCCAATGATGATCCGGAGGCTTTTGATTCTTCTTTCCTTAGGACGTTTCTTCGATCAACCGTTTGTGAAGCCTGTCCTTTCTATTTGGACGGGTGTGATTTCACCTCGGAAGCCCCCCCTGAAAATTGCCTTCCCTGCGGTGGCCTTATTGTTCTGTCAAGGGCCCTCAGGACCAATGCGCTGGACTTGGCTGGTCTAAGACTGGCAAACCTTCACGAACTTGGTAAGGCCGCCTACCTCAGGATTAGCGACAGTGTGGCTTTAAAACTGCTTGAAGAACCGCACGTCTACGATATTACCAAGGACGAGCTTTATGAGGTCAATGAAGATGGATTCAATTTTCTGAAAAATTGTGACGGATCGAGAACCCTGGATCAATTGGCTCCTGACGTCGAATTCCTGGAATATTGTGTCTCGGAAAATATCCTGGAGGCCAGGAAGAATTCCGGGTCCAGGCAGTTGATTTTTCAAAAATCTCCGAATCCCTCGTTGAGATATCTGGAGTGGTTGGTTACCCACAGGTGTAATCTAAAATGCTCTCACTGCTATTTGGGTGAAGACCGGCCTGAAGATTTTCCTCGGGATCTTGTCATTCCATTACTAAACGAGCTTAGTCTCATGCAGGGACTTCGTGTTTTGGTCAGTGGAGGAGAACCAACACTCTACAAACATTTTCAATTCCTGAATGAAGCTCTTGGGGATTTCCCCCTACGATTTGTTCTTTTGAGCAATGGCCTTGCCATCAACGATGTATTCGCCCGTGAACTCAATTTTCACGAAGTTCAGATTAGCCTCGACGGAATGAAGCGCGGACATGACTTCTTGAGGGGAGTCGGATCCTATGAAAAGGCTCTCGGGGCCATGAAGGCTGTCAGGAATGCAGGAATCGATCTCTCAGTAGCTACCATGATACATTCAGGCAACATCGATGAATGGGACGAAATGAGTCAGGTAATAGAAGAGTTCGATGTTCGGGAATGGAGCATAGATTATCCCTGTGTACGAGGCCGTTACGAAACGCATCCTGAACTGGCGGTTCCAATTGTTGAAGCGGCGCCTAAAATCCAGTATGGTTTTGGCGGCTCTTACCATGGATCTTCTGCGGGATGGACTTGTGGTCGCCATTTAATGGCAGTCCTTCCATCCGGAATGATTAGCAGGTGTGGTCTGTTTCCCGAAAAAACATTGGGAAACTTGCGCGATGGCCTGCTAAAGGCATGGAACAGCGTTGAACACATTCCTCTTGAAATGACCAAATGCTCGGGATGTTCTCACTCAGATGAATGTGGGGGAGGTTGCAGATACAGGGCGGGTGATCCTCTTGGGCGTGATGTTGTAATGTGCGCCCTATATGGTGAGCCTGTTTGCGATGCCTGATTCCCGCGCGCTTTGCGGCCAGTGTGATCCAGAAATACACAATCCTTGTTTGAAACTCTCCTTTGACAAAAGTGAACTCGATTTAACCCTCAATCCGGGGAAAATACGAATCTGTATGTCAACAAATACCGCTATTATAGTTGACTATAATAATAAATAAAAATGGCCTGGGGCAACCTGGTTCTTTATTGGCTTATCGAATATTTTCAATTTCTGGTCCTCCCAGGCAAGGAATCCAGGCCGTTTCTAATTTGCGCAGACAGATTGACGAATATGGAAGCGCTACATATATTCTATTTGAGATCAAGATTTGAACGGTTGAGTTATCGACTGAAAGGTTTGAGAAATGAACATTGAAGACTCCATGAAAGATACAAATCTTCCTGACCCGAAGGAAATCGAGAAGGAAATAAATGAATTCCTCGCGGAGAAGTATGGTAACCGGATCAGAATCATGGGGACTCAGATTGGACCGTGGCCTGGGGTAGATGAAACCTCAGAGGGTAAGACGGCCAGTGTTGAACAAGCCCCTGACAAGATCCGCTTCGACATGAAGCCCGCAGAGTTACACGAGTATCTGGATCGATACGTAATACGGCAGGATTCAGCCAAGGAAATTCTTGCGACCAAAATCTGCACGCACTTCAATAGAATCAGGTACTTCCAGGAGCATGGTGACAGCGCAGACCGAGAGGGTGTTGGCCGTATAAAAAACAATATTCTCTTGATAGGGCCAACAGGAGTAGGGAAAACCTATCTGATAAAGTTGATTGCGAAAAAACTTGGCGTTCCCTTTGTGAAGGGAGACGCCACCAAATTCAGCGAAACAGGTTACGTTGGCGGGGATGTAGAAGACCTTGTCAGGGATCTTGTTCAAGAGGCGGACGGTAACATCGAAAAAGCTAAATATGGCATCATATACATTGATGAAATAGACAAGATTGCCTCATCAGGAAACATAATTGGACTTGATGTATCCAGGACCGGAGTTCAGAGGAACCTCCTCAAGCCGATGGAAGAAACAGAGGTTGATCTTAAGGTAGCGCATGATCCTATAGCGATGATGGAAGCGGCCGCACATTTCCAGAAAACCGGAAAAAGGCTCAAGAGGACCATTAACACCAAGGATATTCTCTTTATTGTATCTGGGGCGTTCAACGGTCTGGATGAGATCATCTCCAGGCGACTTTTTTCAAAAGGTTTGGGTTTCGAGGCTGAACTCAAGAAAAAGGAAAATCGGTCAGATCTACTCAGGGAGGTAAAGGCTGAGGATTTAATCAAGTATGGATTTGAATCCGAGTTTGTTGGACGAATTCCGGTAGTTGCAATTCTGGAAGATCTGAGTGAGGACGACTTGTACAAGATCCTCAAGAACAGGTATTCGAGTGTTGTGACCTCGAAGAAACAGGATTTCAAGTCGTATGGTATCGATGTGAGATTTACTGATGATTCTCTGAAGGTTATTGCGCATGAAGCCCACAAGGAAAAGACAGGGGCCAGGGCTCTGATCAGTGTAGTTGAAAAAATACTGGTTGGCTTTGAGAGGGTATTGCCATCTACCGACCTGAGTCGCTTCACGGTAACCGAAGAACTGGCCCGTAATCCGAGGCCTTTCCTGAATCAGATATTAAATGACGAGTACCACCCGTCGAGATGCGAAATGTTTGATGAAGTCGATTCACTGGAAAGGGAAGAGCTTTTGAATGAGCTGGAGGCCAGGTCAGAGGAATTCATACAGTGTTATGGTAAAGCTCTTCCACGAGAAGCGCTCGAACTGGTCATTGAATCGGCTGTCCAGCGTGGACTTTCTGTTGAAACCGTCTATAAGCGCTACCTCAAGCTTGAAGGGGACATAAAGACTTTTGAGGATGAGTTCGAGAGGACGTACGGCATCAGGATAAGATTTGCCGATGACGCTCTCAGGGAACTAATAAGATTGTCTCTGGACGGATCTGAGGCTCCACTGATAGTCTGCCGAAAGATTTTCCAGAATTATCACCATGGTCTCAAGCTTGTGATGGAGAGGAGTGGCTCAGTCGAATTTGAAATTCCCAAGAATGCAGTCGTTAATCCGGAACGCTACCTGAATGACATGATTCAGGACACCTACAGGAGCTGATGTAGCCCATCTTATAAAAAATTATGAGATTATCCTCAGGCAGGGATGATCCACAAACAGAAAACCCGGCTATTGCCGGGTTTTTTTATTGTGAATAATTTTCCTAATCGTCCATGCTGTTCTTGTTCTTGTTGTCAAACATGCTTCTCTGATTTGGTATCGGAGCAGTAGTAGGAGGAGAGAAAATTTCCTTGAGGGTGGCCCAGAAACCTCCAGTCTCCTGTTGCTGCTGTTCCTGCTGGGACTGAATTCTCAAAGGGGTCACACTGCCCGGCGGGGTAACCGTCAAGCCTGGATTGGCGCCTGCCTGTGGATAGCCCTGTTGCTGTTGAGGCTGAGCATATCCTTGAGGTGGATAGGCGGCCGTAGGCATGGCCTGAGGGTTTGCCGCAGCCATCGGCTGTTGCTGATAGGGCTGCTGTTGAGGAGCATACTGAAGCGACTGAGCTGGAGCTTGGGAAGCCATCTGGGTTTGAGCCTGTCTGGCCGGACCCGATCCTGATTCTCCGCTAACACCCATTAGTTCATAATATTTCTGCTGAGCCGTTCTCAAGCTCTCATAAGCTTCCCCAACTGCCTTTTTGTGATACTCTTCCTGAAGCTGCTTCTGTCTGGTCTCCTGCTCCTTCAATTTCTGCTGGGCCGCCGCATACATAGCCTGAGTCTGCTGAAGTTCCTGCATAGCAGCCTGCTGTTGCGCAGCCAACTCTGCAGCTCTCTGTCTTGCGACTGCCCTCTCATAGGCTCTCTGCTGTGCAGCCTGAACCGAAGGGTCGGAACTGTAAACACCAGTAGTCTCTTCGGCAGGCTGCTGCTGGGGATACTGACCGTAGGCCTGCTGTTGAGGATATTGTTGCTGCTGTCCATAAGCCTGTTGGGGGTAGGCCTGTTGCCCATACCCCTGTTGGGGATACGCCTGTTGCTGATAAGCCGGTTGTTGCTGCTGGGCAGCCTGAGATGTAGACCTCTTCTTTTTGGAAGATCGCTGAGTTGACTCTGTGGCCTGCTGTTGGGGGGCTTGATAAGTCTGCTGCGGGGTCTGGTAAGCCTGAGGCGCCTGATAGCCTTGCTGTTGGGCCCCGTAATACTCAGACGGGTTGTAATACATGTTGGACTGAGCCGTCGCTTCCGGACTCATCGCTGTGCTTGATGAAGATGACGGATAGTAACTGGTTATTGGGGCGCCACCGTAGTTGCCGGTCACTGCGTAATAGCCGCCCTCCCGTTGCATATTGTCGAGATAGTTATGCCAATACGGGTAATAGGCCTGAGGCATGGATCCATCCTGCCCGGAGCCGCTCTGCATCAAGGAAGAATTGTCATAAGTCTGACCAAAAGACAAATTCCCCATGTGTGGCAATATGGTAAGGGCTGCGACAACGCAACCCGTAATCAATCTACGTCGGTTTGGCATGACGTGTCTCCTTTCGGGCAGGCCGGTTCGTAAAAGTATCTCTATCTTCCTATTGACTCTTGACAGGAAACAAAGTTCAAAAATAAAAATGTAAACCAGCCATTGATGGACATTC
>CAZIVV010000037.1:0-3339 GCA_964542775.1 uncultured Desulfomonile sp. | reverse complement strand
AAACGGGTGTCACGTATGCTGATATTGTTACGCCTGTGGTTTGCTACCTTTCTGTTCGAGGATGCCCAGGCTTTTTCGTTCACCCATGGCGATCAGCATGTCACCTTCTTCGATTAGGGCGTTTGGTCCTGGGTTGAACATCATTTTGCCGTGTTTTTTCTTTATGGCTATGACGATGAGGTTCAGGTCGCGACGCATGTCCGTTTCGACCAGGGATTTGCCACAGTAAACGGAATCCTCGACTATCGTGACTTCTTCGAGTTCTATGTTCATGTCGCGGTAGTCCATGGCCACTTCGAGGAAATTCATGACCTCGGGTTTGAGAATCCCCATTACCATGCGCATGCCACCGACCTGATACGGGCTGATGAC
Source organism: uncultured Desulfomonile sp. (assembly GCA_964542775.1). GTDB lineage: Bacteria > Desulfobacterota > Desulfomonilia > Desulfomonilales > Desulfomonilaceae > CAITZA01. The sequence continues at coordinate 2,967 of CAZIVV010000037.1, read as the reverse complement.
ACGATTGGCTCCGGCCCTGAGCAGCTTTTTGTGGGCGTTTTCCTCACCAGCGCGGGCTATTATCTCGAGGTTGGGGTTCAACTCGCGTGCGGAAAGCACTACGTAGACGTTTGCCGCGTCGGAGTCCAGGACCGAGACAAGTCCACGGGCAGATTTGATATTTGCAGATATTAGGATGTCTTCTTCCGTGGCGTTTCCCGGAGCCAGATGGTATGCGGAGTCGATGATCTTCAACTGGGCTTCCGGCGAATTTTCCACCACGACGAATGGGATGCCCCGGGCCTCGAACTGGTGGCAAACATATGCCCCCATTCTACCAAAACCGCAAACGATGAAATGTCCTGAAATTTTCTCGATAGCCCTCATGGAACGCCGCCTTGTTATTATTTTCTCAACTTCACCCTCAATCAACATCCTGCTGCCTGTTATGAGAACATAGCCAACCACACCAAAACCGATAAAAATGAGGAAGATAGTAAAAATCCGTCCGTATTCCCCGAGGGGATGCACCTCTTGGTAACCAATTGAGCCAATGGTTATGACGGTCATGTAAAGTCCGTCGAGGAGAGTCCATCCTTCGAGGTACATGTAGCCGGCTGTGCCAACTATGATGACCATTATCAGGCCGACAACGGAACGGAATACCAGGTTATGGGTCATGAAACAGTGACTCCGGCTAATTGGAAAAGACACCAAAGGGTACGCTGCGGAATCTGAACCCAGCCTGTAAATGGGGCAGGTTCATTCGGAGCGAAGGTTTTTTGGTGGAGATTCAACACTGAATTTATTTTGTACGGCATGTCAAGTCAATCTAAGTTTTCTCATGTTGCAGCCGGAAGCCGTCGAGCGGTTGAAATCGGGAAGAACTATGATTATGTTATAGACAGTGTCTTGTATAAACGGCGACTGTTTTTAATGGACTGCCGCAAGCGTGGAGGCCAGCGTTGATAAAAATAGCCTTTGATATTGATGGGGTGGTTCTGCGATCAATAGATGTCATCCTGTCTCACATAAACGATGCCACCGGGAACAGTATTAAACCGACTGACCTGACGGGTTGGGATCTGGAGCCACTTGGATTGTCGGTTGAAGCGCTCAGAGAATCGGCCCATCACATGTTCTGCCAGGATTACATCGAACCGTACGAAGGGGCCGAGACGGTATTATGGGAAATATATGAACGGACGAAGGAACCGTTATTGTTCATAACCGGCCGCAATGACCCCGGCACGGCGCGCAGGCAACTGGAATCCCTCAACTGGCCGGTAAGACTCCCTGAAATGATCGTGACAGGCGGCGACAGGGACAAAAGGACTTACCTCAGGGAGACAGGGGCCAACTTCATTATTGAAGACGACGAGCGTCACCTGATGGATTACATGGAAAACGGAGTTGGGGTGGGGCTGATGGTGCAACCGTGGAACAGAAAATGTTCCATACCCGTCACATGTAAATTCGACCAGTGGGATGACATCAGGGAATTTTTCGTCCAGGGGTTCTGTGAATCCAAATCATAAATGTGGAGCAAGAATTTATTTCGAGGGTGGGCAAATGAGTTTTTTGGGAAAGCTTTGGACTCGCATTAAAGGGATGTTCATAAACGCCGGTGATGATGTAGTGTCTTCCAGTCCGGAAGCAATCAGAGCCACATACGCTACAGCCATCGACGAGGCTAAGAGACGATACATTGAAATGGAGCGTGCGGTGGCCTTGCTGGCTAGGGAACGGGAGAAGACGGCCCAGGCGTTAAAGGACCTGGACAAGGAGGAGACCGAGATCAAGAGCCGTCTCGAAGGCGCATTGGCCGCGGCTGAATCCGAGCCTGACAACCCGCTGCATCGCGAGGCCGGCGCAAGGTACCTGACACGTATCCAGGAGATAGATCAGAAAGAAGCGCAGCTCACCCAAGAACTGGAATCCCAGAAGGACAAGGTCGAAGACTACAAGATCCGCCTCCGATCATTCAGCGATGAGATAGAAAAGCTGAAAAAAGAACAGGGCGAAATGCTGGCTGAATTTGTTTCAACCCAACAGGTTATTCAATTAGAATCCCGTCTCAGGGGACTTGCCGAATCATCGGTAGACGATTCTATAGTAGCCATAAGAGACAAGATCGGCGCAATGAAGGCCCAGGCAAAGATAGCCACGGAAATGCGTCAGTCCGGTAAAGGGCAACTTGACGACAAATACCACCGAATAGGCGCCGAAAAACAGGCTGAAGCACAGTTTGACGAGCTGCTAAAACAACGCTCTGGTCAAACATCTGTTCCTGAAAAGACAAGGGATTTGGGCTGAGGCCGTGCTGTGTCAGCCGGAACTTCAGTCCCAGAACTTTCAATATGACGGCCAATCAGGTTACACCGCCACAATTTGCAGGTCGAATTATCGAGAAATATCTCTCATCTCAATCGACTGCCTTTTTGATTTATGGTAACACCAAAGACATATATCCTGTTCAGGACGGTCGATATGTTCCCCTGGTAGATTTTCTGATCGAATATTTGATCAAGCCCTTTAAACCTTCCGCCCCCAAGATAGTGATAATTTACGATCCCGCCGAAGGAATAACATTCCACAATCCGCTGGACCGCGATGACATCGCCTCAAGGATAGGCGAAGAGAGGCTTGCCAAAATTCTCGCTGCCTCCAGGACTGACATTGTAACCGCCCTGGATACAATGCGCCGACTCGTAAAACTGGATGATGACGCAATCACGGCAAAAAACATCAGTAAACCGTTTGCCGTTATAATCAAACATGCTGAAACGGTTGCGCCCTCACAACAATACGCCTCAATGGCGGACTCTGAGCGTCTAAAGATCATCACACTGGAGAACTGGCTGTCAGAGGACCGCTTCGTAATCTCAAACAATATCGTGTTCCTGATCAGTGAGACGTTAGGGGAAGTTAACGGCCGGGTTGTGGAATTGCCTTATGTGTCGGCGATTAACATTGAGCGTCCATCGG
>CAZIVV010000036.1:0-86527 GCA_964542775.1 uncultured Desulfomonile sp. | reverse complement strand
GTATAGTCATGTAAGATTAAAGATATTTCAATGATCATTTTTCAAGAAATGAGGTGACCAGATGGACTTGGAAAACGCTACGAGGGAAGAACTCATCCAGGAAATGCAGCAAATGCTGGAATACATGGACAATGTAATAGTTTTCTGGGGTGGGAAAAAAGAATTTCGTGAAACATTCAATCAGGTGGCGCAAAATGCGGACAGTGAATATACACCCGAGGAAGCGCGTAACGCAAAAATCATACTTGAAAGTGATGGAGGCTTTGACACATTCCTAGAGTTAGTGCGGGAATCATTTGATCGCGGAGGCATCAATTACATGCTTTCTGAAAAAGTTTCTTCCATCATGGAGGAAGTCGCTCGCCGATATTCTAAAAATTAACATATTATAATAGCTTAAATAAAACGTGTTAATGGCTGTTACCCAATACCTAACATGAAACGTCAATAAATGATAAATGATCTGGAAATTTCTTCGTAAATAAGCTAAAATTGATACATGCTTCATTTCATCAGAGGGCTATTTGCCGAAAGGAGACTGTGTAAAGTGAAGGCATCAATCCATTCGGTTTTTTTCCGTGTCTGTCAGTTTATTCTACCCGTCGTTCTGTTAAGCGCGATGTTGGTAGAGCCCCTTTGCGCTCAGGAAGTGGACACCCAGTGTTTACCTCTGAAGAGTAAGTGGGAACAGTCTTTTCAGGAAATAAAAGACCGATTGGACAGATTTAGCGCGCTTGAACAGACACCGGTAGAAAAAATTACAAACAAACCGCTTGTTTCGCCGGCTAAAGACAGGACAATCGCTTTGCAGGTCTCTGAGGCTCTTACCTATAAGGAAGATTTGCTCAGGGAGATCAGGAAAGAGACGAGAAATCTGCTGGCCGCTGAAAACAGAAATTTTGGCGAACTGCAGAAATGCGTTCAGTCCGTGAAATCTCCCAAGCAGAAAGATTTCAACAACATCGTAAAAAAGCGAAAAGCTCTCCTCGACAAAGTGGTTCTATGTTTGGCGGATGTGAAAGAAGTCGAGGGTAAGGAGACTGTGATCCCGTACACAGAGGCATATGGCCAGGACGCTTACAGGCGAAGTGTTAACAATCAGTGGCAAAATTACCAGGGCTACAACAGTGGTTACTGGGGTTACTAGGCCAGGTAGGTAATCTTATTGTTTAGTACAGATCATCTTTGTGCTACCACATTTTGGGCCGAAAATTAGATTGACTGAGTCAGCGTCCAAATGTATAATAGCTGTTTATCAGAAAGGGCCCATAGCTCAGCTGGTAGAGCTCCCGGCTCATAACCGGTTGGTCCCTGGTTCGAATCCAGGTGGGCCCACCATTAAAGACTTAACCTGAAATGCGATCAATTGACCAAGAGATTTTGTTTGCAAACTTCCAAACGGGGAGCTTTAGAAAAGGCTCCCCGTTTTTTTTTGTGAGCAATTTTAATAGAATAAGGTCTATGGCTCTTTTCAGGGACGCTTTTGGCGCCGACCACGCTATCGCGATCGCTTGAACCGCAGATAGACTGAAAGGATGGATTGTGATTTTCACGGAAGGAGCAATATCAGCAATAATATGATTGAGTTATTGGAGATGAAAGCAGGTTCCTTAATTTGAGCGCTCTCAAGCTAATTCAAATTGTGGAAATTGCCAATCTGAAGTTTCCATTTGACTGTTCGGAGCCTTGGGACAATTCAGGAATTCAGGTTGGCGATTTGGACAGAGACATAAAAAACATTGCGTTCAGTCTCGATGCTAATCCACTAACAATAAACTATGCCAGACAACAATCCTGTGAATTACTGATCACCCATCATCCCATACTAATAAATCCAGTAAAAAATATTCTGAAATCAGATCTGACCGGACAAACGATCATGTCCGCAATCAGTTTGAATGTCGATGTTCTTAGTCTACACACGAATCTTGACGCGTCTTTGGGTGGAATAAACGATTTCCTTGCTCAATCCATTGGTCTTTGTGATGTGACCACACCGGAAAGGGCGAGTTGCGCCCGGGTGGGAAATCTCGATCGAGCGCTCACTCTTAGGGACTTTAACGCGCTGGTCATCAGGAAATTTCAGCTTTGTGGTAGCACGGTGGTGTGTGGCCACGAACTCAAAGCTGTTTCCAGGGTTTTTCTTGTTTCAGGAAGCGGCGCCGGGTATTTCAGCCAAGCGGTTCAAAGCGGGGCTGACGTCCTGGTTACTGGTGACGTGAAATACCATACCGCGGTGGATGCGATCAGATCGAATCTTTGCGTAATTGACGCTGGTCATTACGGCATGGAAAAACACACAGTTGGGCTGATGGCCCGAAGTTTCAGAAAAGAATTCGAAAAAATGGGTGTTCAGATAGGTTGTCATGAATGCCCTGATGAAAAGGACCCGTTTGTCCGTTATTAACAATCACAAGGAGGGACTTTAATTGAAAGACCTATTGCTTAAGTTGCTGGAACTCCAAGACATCGATGTCCAGATAGACCATTTTCAGCAACTCATAGATCAGCTGCCTCTGGAACTTCAGGAAATGGCTAAGACCATGGTTGCATTGAGGCATGAAATAGATGAAGCGGCCGCTCAAGGGGCCGTCCTGGAAAAAGAACTGAAGTCCAAGGAGGCAGATATCTCAGTTGAGCAGGACAAGATCAAGAAATCTGAGAGACGTCTGCTTAGTATAAAAAACCTGAAAGAGCATGACGCCTTGTCCCGAGAGATAAAACTGGGGAAGAAAGTAGCCGCTGAGATAGAGGAATTGATTCTGGAACTTATCAACCAGACAGACGATCTGAAAAAAAGTGTTAAAAAGAAGCAGTCCGAGCTGAGTGGACTGGAGAAATTGATCGTAGATAAAAAGGCAGACACCGAGAAACTTCTTGAAACTGCTACAAAATCTGTCTCAGCGCTCAACGAACAGAAAGAAAAGATCACAGCAGACATAGACCAGGAATATCTCAAACGTTATCAGATTGTTAAGAAAGCCAGAGGTAACGCCATGGCTGAAATGATCAACGGTTCCTGCACCGGTTGTTACATGTCTGTTCCTCCGCAACTTAATATTCGAGTCCTCAAACAGCAGGAATTTCTCACCTGTCCAAACTGTTTGAGAATTCTTTATGTCAAGCAGGAAAACATTCCGCAAAATAATAAAGTTGATCAATAAATAATTTGAACCGGTTTTGGTAAATAGGTTAGAATTTGATCGGAATGCTAGTTATAAGATCTTGTTCAGATTTTAAAACTTGAGATATTTTATTTTGCGAGAGATTTTCCTGAATAGTATCCTCCATTAGTTAGAGGGAATTAACATGAACCTAAGTGGAGTTCTTTACGGATTGTCAGTTGAGGATGTTGATCGTCTTATCAGAATTGAACACTCCGATCCTCACCGAATCCTGGGGGCGCATCAGGCTCGGCTTGAAGGTAAAGACGGTGTAATAATAAGGGCCTATCATCCTGACGCCACGGCATGCAAAGTAAGTTTTGCGGGTCAGAGTGTTTCAATGGAGCCATCGGCGCATGATGGTCTGTTCTGGGTTTGGCTACCGGGATACGAGCTTCCACTTGATCACACAATTGAGTTTACATTTGCGAATGGTTCGACATGGACTACTGACCCACCTTATCGTTTTATGCCCACATTGGGTGACCAGGATCTGTATTTCCTGGGTGAGGGCAAGCATTACAATCTCTATGACAAGCTTGGGGCGCATCAGCTCGAGATTGACGGGGTTAGTGGGGTTTCATTCGCAGTATGGGCGCCTAACGCCAAAAGGGTTAGTGTTGTAGGCGAATTCAACAACTGGGATGGGCGGCTCTACCCCATGAGAAGTATGGGGAGCTCTGGAATCTGGGAATTGTTTATTCCGGGCATAGGGGTGAACACGTTATACAAATACGAGATAAAAACCCAGTCTGGAGATCTAAGAATAAAAACAGACCCTTTTGCTTTCTACATGGAGTTGAGGCCTGGCACGGCGTCAATCGTTTGGAATGTAGACCATTTTGAATGGTCTGATCAGGACTGGCTTGAATCCAGAAGTCGGGCCAATTCAATGTCCGGTCCCATGAGCATCTATGAAACGCATCTTGGTTCATGGATGAGGATAGCCGAGGAAGGGAACAGGTGGGCGACATACAGGGAGCTGGCTGGGCCATTGGCGCTTCACTGCACGAAATACGGATTTACGCATGTTGAATTAATGCCGATCATGGAACACCCGTTTGACGCGTCCTGGGGTTATCAGGTGACGGGGTATTTCGCGCCGACGAGCCGGTTCGGTTCTCCTGACGACTTCAAATATTTCATAGATTACCTGCATAGCCAGAAAATTGGCGTTATTCTGGACTGGGTCCCGGCGCATTTTCCGAAAGATGATTTTAGCTTGAGACTATTCGACGGAACAGCGCTTTATGAACATGAAGATCCGCGCCAGGCTGAACACAGGGACTGGGGCACCCTGATATTTAACTATGGTAGAAACGAGGTAAGAAACTTCCTGGTCAGCAACGCGCTTTTCTGGCTGGAGAAATATCACATAGACGGCTTGAGGGTCGATGCGGTAGCTTCCATGCTCTATCTGGATTATTCCAGGGAGGAAGGGGAGTGGATTCCTAACAGGTATGGCGGCAATGAAAATATTGAAGCTATAGAATTCATTAAGGAATTCAATGGGGCGGTTTATGGAAGGTTCCCCGGATGTTTCACAGTAGCTGAAGAATCAACAGCGTGGACAGGCGTTACCACCCCAACATACCTCGGAGGTCTGGGGTTTGGCTACAAATGGGACATGGGATGGATGCATGACACCCTCAAATATTTCTCGAAGGATCCGATTCACAGAAGCTTCCATCAAAATGATCTGACTTTTTCCATGATGTATGCCTACAGCGAAAATTTCATCTTACCTTTATCGCACGATGAAGTTGTTTATGGCAAAGGTTCCCTTCTCCGCAAAATGCCTGGGGATGACTGGCAGAAATTTTCCAATCTGAGACAGCTATTTGCATATATGTATACACACCCTGGAAAGAAACTGCTGATGGCTGGCTCTGAGTTGGGGACATGGAATGAATGGAACCATGACTCATGTCTGGAAAGCTTTCTTCTGGATTTTCCACCTCATGAAAAGTTGTCGAAGTTCATGCAGGATCTGGGGGCTTTGTATCTTTCAAATAGCGCCTTGTGGCAATGGGACTGCAAGCCCGAGGGTTTTTCGTGGATAGACTGCAACGACCACTATAATAGCGTGATTTCGTATTTAAGACGCGGCCCTGATGGATTTCTTGTTTGTGTTTTCAATTTCACTCCTGTTGTCAGACAAGGCTACAAAGTTGGGGCGCCGGAGGATGGATATTATCTCGAACTGGTGAATTCTGATTCTTCCTATTATGGAGGTAGTGATGTCGGTAATGGAGGGCTTATTAGAACAGTTTCAAAGCCTCATCACGGATATGGGCAGCATCTCAATCTGACGTTGCCTCCACTGGGATGCCTGATATTGGGAAAGTCCCGGGAGCATGGGTAGTCATAGCGAATCTTCGCAACAATCTTGAGAGGTTAAAATGCGAATCGTTACGATCTCTAGACTGGTTGGATCTTACGCTGATGTAATAGCGGCGACTATAGCTCGACGGATGGAACTTGAACTTGTGGGCAGAGAGCAGGTTCACGAACTGGCGCAGAATTGTGATCCAGAGTACAGCCGCGCATGTGATCTGTACGAAACCGAACATGGACCACGGTTCTTCGAGAGAATCTTCTTTGATAGACCCTCATACACTAGTCTTTTCGAGGCATTAACATTTGAAAAGGCTAGCTCTGGTAATGTGGTGCTAGTTGGCAGAGGGGCCCAGGTGGTTTTGCGTGGAATACCCGGAGTATTCAAATGCCGCATAGTAGCTCCGTTTGCTCTGCGTGTCGAACGTATCATGGAGCGCTACAACTTTACCAGACTGGAGGCCCAGGACTTCGTCGTTAAATACGATCACGAGAGGGAAAACCTCATACGATCCATTTTCAGAAGTGATCCTAACGAATGGTCTTTGTATGATCTTGTCATCAACACTGAAAAATATGGATCCTCAGAGGCCAGCGATGTGATAATGGAAGCCATTGAAAAAATGGATAAGGCGCCTGACGAAGAGGCTCTTTGCCAGAATCTGAAAAACGTTTCTGTTGGTAAGAGAATAGAGGCTTTGCTCAGGCGAAAACTCTCATCTTCAATAGCCCGTAACATTGAGATCAACTTCGACACTAACGGATTTGTAACTATTTCCGGCAGAATAGCGGAGGCCAGAGACAAAGACAGGGCCGAGAAGCTGGTCAGGGAATATCCCGGTGTCACTGGCCTCAAGAATGATCTGAAGATCACGGAGTTAACTTTTGGACTCTAATCGTGGACACGCCTGCTTGGCGCCAACCCCAGGAAGTCTGTTTTAGGGAAATTATTGTGACCCCTGGAGGAATGCCGATTCCTCCAGGGGTCACAATTGAGCCAGGAATCAGGGTCTGCTTCTGGGATCATTATCCAGATGTCCCTGAACATAATCTCTGACTGAATCCATCAGTTCCATGAATTTGCCGTCGAATCCCGCCGAAATCAGTTTTGAGGTATCAGCGCAAGTATAGTATTGATACCTTTTTTCCAGTCCCTCGGGCATTTCGATGTATTCAATGTTTGGCTCCATTCCCATTGCGGAAAAAACTGCGTCAGCAAGCTGGTTAAAGCTGGATGGCCGTCCTGTGCCAACATTGAAAATGCCGTGTATATCGGGATTCTCCAGAAAAAACATCGTCACCTTAACAGCGTCTTTTACATAGATGAAATCCCTTAGCTGCTCTCCATCACTGTATTCTTCCCTGTAGGATTTAAACAATCGAACTTTTCCAGATTCCCTGACCTGAAAATATGCCCTGATGGCAACACTTCGCATGTCTGCTTTGTGATATTCATTTGGTCCAAATACGTTGAAATATTTGAGTCCAACAGAATGTTTTATGAATCCTGTGTTCATAGCCCAAAGATCAAATAGCTGTTTTGAGTAGCCATACATGTTGAGGGGTTTTAAAAGCTTTCCAACCTCATCTTCGTCAGAATAACCGCAGGCTCCATCCCCATAAGTGGCTGCGCTGGACGCATAGACAAACCGTAGTCCGGGTTTTGCCGCGAAGACATGGGCCAGCCTCTTTGAATACTCGAAATTGTTGTCCATCAGATAGTCAGCGTTAAGTTCAGTTGTGGAACTACAGGCGCCCAAGTGAACTATGGCTTTAACAGAGTGGTTAAAAAGACCTTTTTCTGCTTTTGCCATAAACTGATCTTTGTGCTCGTAATCGTGGAAGTCCAGATCAATCAGGTTGCGCCATTTCTCTGATGTTCCAAGTCGGTCTACAATGAGGATGTCAGTTTCTCCGGCATCATTAAGAGCTTTGACCAAATTGCTTCCGATGAAGCCAGCTCCACCCGTAATTACTATCATGAGATATTTTCACCTTTCCGAACTTGATGTCCAGCAATGGGTCAGACGGACCACGTGACCACAAACATATAGTTCAGTTAATGACCACAAACAAGTTTTTCTCCTTCATATTTTCGAAACAATCCAATACTGGACAAAAACAGTCAATATGTGGTATGGAACCAATATCATCCCCTTGAAGGATCTACCATCTTTTAGGGAGTAACGAGAAATGAAGAAGCTGTTGTTGGTCTTTTCCTTGACAGTAGCAGTTGGCGCCGCTGGAATCATTTTTGCGAGCCCGGCTGATGCATTTTTACCCGGACTTAACCTGCCGTTTTTTGGCAAAAGTTCATCCAGCTGCAATACCCCTGTATGCTGCGCCCCTGTGTATTGCGCTCCTGTTTACAAATGCGCGCCAGCCAAAGCCAAAGCTAAGGCCGCCAAAAAAGATGGCGCCGCCAAGAAAGCCGATAAGGCAAAAAAGGCGGACAAGCCTGCAAAAAAGGACAAGAAGTAGGGTCTTTCCATTCATAGTCATGGGATTCAAGACAGGTATCCCCGAAAGGTTAGCACAAGGGGATGAAACTAAGGTAGCTGACCGGATGTCCTGCATTGTTTCCCATGAGACTTCTAAATCTTGCTCCATTCCCGGAATTTCATCTCTTGAAGTCTTAATTGAGCGCTGACTCTAGATTGCCATGTCCAGAGGGCTTTAGGTTTGCGATTCCTTTTCTGATGTCCCCTGACTCCTACGATTGTTCCGGAAGATGAGCTAAGCCAACAGGTCGCCACTCACGTCAAAGGTTTCTTTCAAAAACCGTGTAGCAGAAAAACACTGTTGGAGAAAGCACGTTTGATTCTTGATTCTATCAGAGCCGATCTGACAGGGTTTACTCAGGAATGTCACCCAAAATGCTGCGATAGTCAGAATGGGCGCTCCGCATTTGACTATCGATGTCTGGAAAAAGGAGCTGACTCGTTTGCAAACCTGAGCCAGAGTCCCTGAACGATTGGCTCACGAACTACTACAGTTGGAATTCCGCAATAACTGTATTAGAGTCAGTTCACTACCTGGCGCCGCCCATAACGCTTCCTTTTATCAAGCGGATCATAAGCAAATAAAACTAAAAGCTCTTTTGTCATAAGCTTAAGCGCCTTAGCGCTTTGTATTTACATAAGTTTTATAAACCCTTGACAAATAGCGTTAAATTTTATATGGTTGCTAAAATCCCTATACTCAGGAGAAGTGAAGTTATGATAAGAGCCTTATTAACGGTGACATTTACTGCTGTGCTTTGTCTCGGCGTCTTGTCTACCACTACGCAAGCGACTGATCTTTCTACTTCTTTTGTGGAAAGAATGGCAAAACAATCGGATTCAAAACCGTATGACAGTCTTGCCAAGGCGCTTCAAAGTACTTTCAAGAAGTCTGATTCAACGTCGGGCCTGAAGAGTTCCAAGGCCTCCAGCAAGGACTTAAAATCAAAAGTTAAACAGTCCAAAAAGTCTCAAAAGAGTAGCCTAAAGAAAAACAAATCATCTGCAAAGCAGGGGAAAAATGCTTCCCGCAAGGCAAAGAACAATTCCAAGAAAGGCAAGAATATCAAGACATCGTATTATAAACGCTAATCTGGAAAAGTCGTATAGAAGTCTGTTTTGCTGTTGAAGTGCGATTATTGGGGCGCCAGCGAATTTTTGCTGGCGCTTTTTTGTTCAGAAAAGACCGAGAAGCTGGATCTGCTTGAAATTCTGTCCTTAAACCTTGACCGAACAGACAAGATCAAATAGAGTCAGGATAGCCGTGACGAAAAACACAATATTCATGACCGTCTGGATTTTGATTCTTAAATCGTTTATTCACTTACAAACCTGAACAGGCCATTGGACGACAAAATGCTAAGAGACATTCCCAGATACGTTTGTATCCACGGACACTTCTATCAGCCTCCTCGTGAAAATCCATGGCTGGAAGCCATAGAGAGACAGGAATCGGCGCATCCTTTTCATGACTGGAATGAGAGGATCTGTCACGAATGCTATCAGCCAAATACCCAGGCCAAGATCATGGAGAGCCATGGCAGGTTGAAGGATATTGTTAACAATTATGAATACATAAGTTTTAATTTTGGGCCAACTCTGCTTTCATGGCTGGAGGCCAATTCCCCTCTCACTTATCAGCTTATCCTGCAGGCTGATTCAGTGAGCATGTCCAAGCGTTCAGGCCACGGTAACGCCCTGGCTCAAGCGTATAATCACATGATAATGCCTCTGGCAACTTCACATGACAAGGAAACCCAAATAAAATGGGGTCTTAAGGATTTTTATGCCAGATTCAGGCGTCATGCGGAAGGAATGTGGCTTCCGGAAACCGCAGTGGATAGCGAGACGCTGGAAATAATGGTCGACAACGGGATTAACTTTACAATCCTTGCTCCGAGTCAGGCTAATCGTTTTAAAGGAACGCAGGGCGCCCCCTGGACTGACATAAATTCTCATCCAATAGATCCTTCCAGACCATATATCTGCCATCTGCCGAGGGGAAAAAAGATTACGATATTCTTTTACGATGGCCCCATCTCTCAGGGAATCGCATTTGAAGGCCTTCTGAACAGCGGGGACGAACTAAAAAATCGTTTGATGAGCGCATTTTCCCCGGATAGAAACTGGCCACAGCTCGTGCATATAGCCACAGATGGTGAATCCTATGGTCATCATCACAGATTCGGTGAGATGGCGTTGGCCTATGCTATCAAGCTGTTTATGAGGGACAATAGTGTAGAGCTTACAAATTACGGCGAATTTCTTGAGAAACATCCACCGGTTGCGCATGTTGAAATTCTTGAAAACACAGCCTGGAGTTGCGCTCACGGAGTTGGGAGATGGATGTCCGACTGTGGATGTTCTACTTCCACTAGAGAAGGATGGAACCAGGCATGGAGAGGGCCTCTTAGACGTTCCATGGATTTACTGCGGGACAATCTGGACGTCATCTTTGAAAAAAATTGCTCAAGATTGCTGAAGCATCCGTGGAAAGCCAGGAATGATTACATCTCAGTGATCCTGGATGATCACGCCAATGCCCAACAGTTTGTTGAAGAACAGGCGGGCCGTGAACTCACTCCTGAAGAAATCATCGAAGCGTTGAGTTTACTTGAGATGGAACGCAACAGGATGCTGATGTACACGAGTTGTGGATGGTTTTTCGATGACCTGACCGGCATAGAAACGCTCCAGATAATGAGTTATGCGGCCAGGGCCCTACAGTTGGCATTCAGGTTTGACGCGGGTTTGATGAGCGGATTTTTGCGGGAATTGGGTGTGGCCAGGAGTAATGTAAAACCTCAGAGTTATGGTGATCAGATATTCAAGGATAAAATATTTCCACTCATGATCGGACTTTCTCAGGTTGCCGCTCATGAAGTAATCACCTCTCTGTATGAAAAAGTGGTTCCCCAGAACAAACTCTACTGCTATGACATTCGAATTCTGGATTTTGCCAGGGAGGAATTTTCCGAGCGAGCCATGCTTTTCGGAAAACTTACCGTTGAAAGTCTCGTAACTCATGAAAAAAGGGAATTTGTTTTTTCGGTGTTGTATCTTGGGGCTCTCGATTTAAGATGTTCAATTGATGACACGAGAAAAATTGAAATAAAATATGATGATGTAAAAAAGGACCTGATAGACACTTTTCACCGGACTTCTTCCACGGAGTTAATCAGAAAACTCGATACCTATTTTCCCAAACATTACTTCGCATTTAAAGATCTGTTCAAGGATCAGCGTAACAAAGTGCTAAAGGTAGTAACCAAGGCGCTGTTCAGGGAGCAGGCGACCTTATTTGGGACATTTTTCCGGAAAAACGAAGATTTGGCTCGTCTGATTATAAATCACGGTGTCAGTTTGCCCGATACATTCCGAGCAGCAGCCAGATTTGTTTTGAACAGGGAGTTCCTTATTGAGCTCGAAAAATTGTCCCATGGACTGTTTCCGGATCAGTTGGAGAGGGTTCTTGAAGACGCTCAATTCTGGAAGATAGACCTGGATACAAGCGCAGCCCGTGAAATGCTGGCTCGCAATGTTCATGACCTGGTTCAGAGACTTGCGGCAAATCCAGCTGATCCAGTGATCACAAGAGATATCAACCAGTATCTGGATATGGGTAAGAATCTGGAAATAGACTTTGATTTGAGCGCCGGACAAATTTGTTTACTGAGGATAGCAAGAACCCTGATGGCGGACATCGATGTCGATGCGCCTGAATCTTTCAAACTCCTGGCCAAACGAATGATGGTGATAATCTGAGTTTGATGAATTAACCATCAGGATTACAAATGGATTGAAGAATCCATGGCAGTTGTTTGCGCAGTAGCGCTAATAACCAAAATCCTTGATTTTTGATGATGAACTGGTCCATTTTGGACTAACCTTGACAAACAGTTCCAAGTGAACTGGACAATCCAGGAATGACTCAATCTTCTGTCTGGCGGCTATTCCGATGTTCTTGATCATGGAACCGCCATGGCCAATCAGAATCCTCTTCTGACTCTCTCGCTCCACATGAACGTCCGCGTGGATTCTTACCCTTTTGTCGCCCTCGATGAATTTTTCTACGATTACGGCGCTCTTGTAGGGAATTTCCTGCGATGTAAGTCGTATAATCTGCTCTCGAATAAATTCAGACACGAAAAATTTTTCGGGCAAATCACTGATGTAATCCTCTGGATATAGCTGAGTTCCTTCAGGGGCCAGGCTTATGATTTTCCTGACCAGCGACTCTATGCCCTCCCCGGTCAATGCGCTCACAGGAACGACGTGTTCAAACAGTCCAGGCCTGCCAAACACCTGAATAGCTGAACGCAGATCTGACCTGGATAACAGATCAATTTTGTTCAACCCCAGAATCACGGGCTTTTTTGACTGCTTCACAAACTTCAGCAGAGCCATGTTTTCATCTGATATCGTTGTTCGGGCAGGCGCCAGGTACAATATAATATCAGAGTCCGCAGCGGCCTTTTTGGCTGCTGACACCAGAGACTGGTTGAGAGCGTTTGAGGCGTCATGAAACCCCGGGGTGTCGTGAAAAATTATTTGAGCCTCAGGATAATTTACAATCGCCGATATTCTGTTTCTTGTCGTCTGGGGTTTAGGTGATACTACAGAAAGCTCCTGTCCAAGTAACCTGTTGATTAAAGTTGATTTACCTACGTTAGGTCTGCCAATCACCGCAACGAAGGCAGATCGAAAGCCGTCTTTTTGATTCTGATTCAACAAGAAATCTCCTTGACCGCAATGACGCTCATAAGCTATACTCCACAAGTTTTATATCCAGGAGAGATGCCCGAGTGGCCGAAGGGGCGCGACTGGAAATCGCGTGAATGCCCACAAGGTGTTCCGAGGGTTCGAATCCCTCTCTCTCCGCCATTAAATACAAACCTTTGCTGAAACCGGCCTAGATCGTGGCAGACGTAGAAACAACTGCTTCACTGAAATCCTTACAATCATGCGGCCTGTCCTTTTCTAAATTCACGAGCGCCATAGAATTGATCCCTCAGGAACTGCCCAGTCTCATTAAAAAATCGTTGCTGCGTCCTGATTGTTGACAATGATATCACTATACTCCCAAACAATAAAGGTTGCTCGTGAACCAGGCGTGTCACGCAATCAGAGGTCGAAGCCTTTAGCTGTTAGACAGATCAGGAAAAAACAGTCGCTGCCAGCGGAAATATTTTCCGGTCAATAGTCTTTAGACCAAAACAAAAGGAAGACTTCCGCAAACTTGCCGATCCCGAATGCAGCAATTCTTAACAGGACCGACACTACATCCACATAGTCGGTCCTGCAAAACGCCTCAGGATCTCTGAACTGAACTTATCAAAGCCCACCGCTAAATGCAGCCGCATTTGCTACTGCGGTTGCTACGGCGGGACAAACGCTCTTGTTAAAAATGCCCGGAATAATATGTTGATCGGCCAAATCCTCGTCGGAGATCAGGGAAGCTATGGCAGATGCAGCCGAAAGTCGCATTTCTCGGGTGATTTTTCTTGCCCTGACATCCAGCGCTCCCCTGAAAAGACCTGGAAAAACAAGAGCGTTATTGATTTGATTCGGGAAATCGCTCCTGCCAGTGGCAACAATCTGGACATAATCCAGCGCTTCCCACGGGTTAACCTCAGGAACAGGATTCGATAAAGCAAAAACTATGGCATTGGGCGCCATTACCGACAGGTCCCGCGGTTCCAGAAGATTTCCGGATGACACCCCAATAAAAACATCGGTTCCGACCAAAACATCCTTAAGGTTTCCCTGCATTCCCTCGGGATTGGTAACTCTCGCCACTTCCTCCTTCACGGGATTCATGTTCTCAGTGCGGCCACTAAAAAGAGCGCCGGCCGTGTCGCAGCAGACTACATTTCTGGCTCCCGCTTCTATAAGCATGTTTGTGCAGGCAACTCCAGCGGCCCCTACCCCCGAAACCACTATTCGAGTATCCCCCAGCCTTTTGTTAACTCGTTTAAGAGCGTTTCTCAGGGCTGCTAGCACGGCGATTGAAGTGCCATGCTGATCATCGTGAAAAACCGGTATATCGAGTTCTTCTGTGAGCCTTTTCTCTATTTCAAAACACCTGGGGGCAGATATGTCTTCAAGGTTGACCGCAGCAAAGGCGGGACTGATAGCCTTTACTGCGGCGACTATCTCATCGGTGGAATGTACGTTCAGACAAATCGGAAAAGCGTTGATTCCAGCAAATTCCTTGAACAGCATGGACTTGCCTTCCATGACCGGTAAAGCGCCCAATGGTCCTATGTCTCCCAATCCTAAAACCGCTGTCCCATCAGTAACGATCGCGACTGTCGAGCCTTTGAGCGTGTAAGTGTAAGCGTCGTCGGGATTGGTGGCAATTGCAGATGCCACTTTGCCCACTCCGGGCGTGTATGCCATGGAAAGCTCTTCCCGGCGGGACAGTCTTTTTGTCGGTATTATTTCTATTTTTCCGCCTTCATGATATTGAAGTGTGCGGTCCGTTATTTTCAGGAGTTGAACATCCGGTAGAGCGCTTATGGCCTGAATCACTCTTTGCTCATGACTGTCATCAGAAGTATAGATGTCAAAATCTCTGGTGACAAAGTCCTGCTCTATTTTGACTATTGGAATCGAACCGATCAGCGCATCGCTTTCTCCTATGGTGGAAGCTATTCGCGCCAATGCCCCGGGACGCCTCTCAAAACGTAGACGCAATGTAAGGCTGTGTGACGGACCGGATTGAGATATCATCTTTTTCCTCCAGAGTTTCAGATCGTTTTTTCATCACAGGAACAGGGTCTTGAACTGCATTTCCTTGAATACTCATACCCGTTCCAGGATCGCGCATGATTTCAGGTATCTTCTTTGCGCCAAAAGGTATGAATACCGTTGTGGTAATTTGAATTGCTTCCCGAGCGCCAGGCCTGACGAAACCGGGCTGTTCACAGGAAATGATTGTCTTCCCCAGGCGATTCGAGAGTCATTCAGATTTTGAAACATTTGTAAAAAATGGGTAAAGAGGCGCGAATCAAAATTTGTTTCGCAAGGATAAGTCACGCGGGACGAGTGATGAAGATATTGTTCTGGAGTTAATTCGAAGAAAGGGAAGCGGGCGGCATAAAGCCGGCAATCTAAATTCCGTAGAGTAAAGGATGTTTTCTCCAGTGATCATCCCTTTTCCATGCTGAGAGACACTTAAGCCAGAGAGAAACAATACGTTACCCAAGGGAGCCAACCCACACGGCATGCCAATCGCCCCCAAAACTCGTGCAGTCAGACCCGAATGGAAGTCTGGCCCATCTTTGATGACGCAAGCAAGCAGGTTCTCGAACTCCTCTCCAGGGAGATTGAGAGATAGACTCAGCATAGGAACTAGAATCAATATGAAATGTAGACGCATGTTTGACGATCTAGGGTGTCAATAGGTTGCCAAAAGGCATTACGGACTTGATCGTAGCAGTAGGAAATTCACATGTCAACGGTCGGTCTTTTGAAGATTCAAGAGGATTTTGACTATTTATTCCTTTGAGCCCTTATGCGGCGCATACTGGATGCCAGCGTAGGCGCTATAGCCCGCTATTCCATTAAAATCATTTCAACCCTGTGAATGGCTCCGATAGCGTCTGTGAGCTCAAGTCTGACACCCTCGGAGTATCCCCCGACAATCCCTGCTGGTAGCTTCATTAAAGCAAACCGTTGTGAGCGGTTCTTCTGACGCCTCCTGTCTTTCGGATCCTGGCATTACGTAAAGAGAAGCGCAAAAACTGCGATTATCTCTACCAGTTGCCTCAGGAGACGCGTTGATCCCGTCTGCCTCCCCTTGCTAAAGCGACCTTTACATCCTGCGGCATGTCCGTAACCCGATGCCTTTAAGAAAGAGCCTGACTGAAGCCATGTCAAGAAACATCAACTTTTTGAATAAATTAGAGCTGGGAAACTCCAGTGTTATTAGCCTAACCTATAGCTTCTACAGATACTCTGTCCAAGACGGTCATGAGAGGCACAGCAAGTTTTCTGGAGAGACTCTTGAAGAAATCGCTCTGCTTGTTTAAATCTGGACGCTTGGTCATGTCCTTGGTAGAATCGAGAACCACCACTGAAACTTCTTTATGTCTCTTGACGTAATTCAGAAGTTTGGAGTCAATTTCTCCAAGTCGTATGGTCAGTTTAGGCATTGCGCTGAGCCGGTCGTCCTTCTGTAACAAATGAACCAGATTTGTTACGGCGGTGGACATCCTTTGGGCAAGTATCTGGTAGGATTCGGGACCATAGGGCGGGGGAATTATCTGAAGAATATCCATTTGAGCGTTGGTTCTTTCACACAACTTACAGGCGTAACTGAAAGCGGATTGCCTTGGAAATTCGCCTTCTATAACCAACAGGATCGTTTTTGCGCCAATACCGGTCATCAAATTGCGCGCCTGCTGGTGAAGGTTTTCCTCAGCAAAGCTCACTGCAGACATGGTTCGATCAATGGAGTCATTCATCATTGATGAAAACTTCGACTGGGACTGGTATGCCTGTTCAGTAGAAGTAGACCTCAATCTCGCTGAATCCTCCGCGAACTCGATAGCTGTTTCGTGGTCACCTGATTCAGCGAAAGTTATTGCGTTTAGCATTGCCGTAATCTTCTTGCTGGTCTTTTTCATGAAACCCCTCGCCGAATTTTTGTTTTGTAGAGTTCAATAAAGGCGCCAATGAAAATTTTAACTGAAAATGGCTGAGTTAGCGGCTCTCCATAACCGCAGTGAAGGCAGGGGTGTTGCAATTGGCAACAGCGCAGTTGATAATTGTGACTCGTCGCTATAAAATTAGTTGTTTCAATGTGTTAAGATTACGGAAGCCCTGTTGCAATCAGCAATATTGCAACTTGCAACGCGTCTTTAGTCTCCGAATATCAGGAGATAACCAAATAAACAAAGGTTTCAAGCTCTTATAAATTAATTTACCGGACCTGATCACTTGGAACAGGATTTGCTCCCTCTGCAATTGTTTCCTATCGGAGTCTTGCCGAAAAAAATCAGAAGGACGAGCCTTATGCCCATGTCATTTTTTAGTATTCGTCAAAAAACAATCCTGGCGGTCATTGCCCTCTATTTGATTTTGGCTACGAGTTTTTTGGGTTCGTATTATTTCATGAAGCAACTGGAGGAGAAGCTCGTATACCTGGAGGACATAAGCAAACTGGAGGAATCTGTACTGGAAATCCGGAGATTTGAGAAAAACTACTTTTTGTATGGGAATAACGAGTCATTAAAAACCGCGCTTTATTACCTGAGCAGGGTAAAAGAGATCCTCAATAAAGATTACGACAGGATAGAGGCTCTCAGTTCAAAAGAAACGACCGGTCTTTTCAGGGACAATCTGGAGACATACGAAAAAGCTACATCGAGTTGCCTTGGATATTCCCTGGATTCAAAATGTAAAAACGGTCAACAGACAAAGGCCGATCTGGAGACAACGATAAGAAAAGCCGGTTCGCAGATTTCTGAGTTTGCCGAGACGGTTGTTCATCGGAAGCGGTTGTCAATAAGTCACACTATTGACACTACAATGCGACTTCAGTTCATCACATTTGCAATCATGGGACTTGGACTGATAAGTGTGGGAGGTTTCCTTTCCGTAAAGGTGATGAAACCTTTAAAACTTCTCGAGCAGAGCACGTATGGAATTGCTCGTGGTCAGTTCAAACCGATTGATTACCTTCCCGCAGAAAAAGACATACGCGAGATCTTTATATCTTTTAATAGGATGGCGAGCGAATTGAAGGTTCGTGAAGACCAACTGGTTCAATCCAGGAAACTTGCCTCACTGGGAACAATGCTTGCCGGGGTAGCCCACGAAATCAATAATCCACTGTCAAATATTTCTTCCTCCTGCGAAATACTACTGGAGGAGCTTGAAGAAGCCGATACTCAGTGGCAGAAGGGGCTTCTGAAAAAAATGCTGGAACAGGTAGACAAGGCAAGAGGAATTGTATTGAATTTACTGGAATTTTCGCGAAGCAAAGAATTTTTAAAAGAATGGTTCAACCTCAACAATCTCCTGGAAGGAAGCATTGACCTGTTACAGGGTCAGATGCCGGCCAAAGTGAAAATTTCCAGAAACATTGACAAAGATCTCCGAATATTTGGTGACAAAACGAGATTACAGCAAGCGTTCATAAACTTGTTGTCCAATGCTGTGCAAGCTGTTGATGAGCAGGGAGAAGTAAGCGTCACTGCCAGAAAATTTCCTGATGAATCGGTCAGGGTCCAGATCAAAGATACGGGGAAGGGAATTGCTGAAGAGAATATTTCAAAGATATTTGACCCTTTTTTTACGACCAAGGATGTTGGTCATGGAACCGGACTAGGGCTGTTTATAACTCACGAAATCATAACCCGACATAACGGAACGATCTCAGTCAAGAGCCAGTTGGATAAGGGAACTACTTTCACGGTTCATATTCCATCTCAGGAGCCCACAAATGAACAATCCGCCTAGACTGTTGATTATTGACGATGAAGAAATGGCCCTGAAGAATCTTGAGCATATATTAAAGAAACAGGATTATGAAATTACGACCGCTCAAAGTGGTCCTAAAGGGTTAGCGCTTATCAAGGACGGGGACTTTGATATCATCCTGACTGATTTAAGGATGGAAAAGGTTGATGGCATGCAAATCCTTGAAGAGGCTCGCTCCAGAAATCCTTCTGTTGAAGTCGTTATGATAACCGGGTACGCTACCCTGGATTCCGCGATTGAAGCCATGAAAAAAGGGGCCTATCATTACATCGCAAAACCCTTTCGCATTGACGCCGTGCGAAAGATAGTCAGTGAAGCCATTGAGAAGGTGCGGCTTCGAAAAGAAAATCTGCAGTTGAGGCAGGACCTGAAACGTTTGTCAGAATCTGTATCTGTAAACATCATCACTAATGACCGTGAGATGAAACGTATTCTGGAAACGGCCCGTCAGGTAGCCAAAACGGACTGCAACGTTCTGATCTCCGGTGAGTCAGGCACGGGAAAAGAACTTCTGGCTAGGGCCATACATGAACAGAGTGACCGGAGTCGTGGTCCCTTCCTGGGAATAAATTGTGGGGTGTTTAATGAGGACCTTTTGAGCAACGAACTTTTCGGTCATGAAAAAGGGGCATACACAGGAGCTGACTCTGCAAAACCGGGATTGTTGGAGCTATGCAAAGGTGGAACCCTGTTTTTGGATGAAATAACCGAAATGTCTCTCAATATGCAGGTCAAGCTTCTAAGGGTGATTCAGGAACGGCAATTCATGAGGGTCGGTGGAACTTCAACTCTAAAAATTGATGTTCGATTCATCGCAGCGTCCAATAGAAACATTCAGGAGTCCGTTCAATCCAATGAATTCAGGAAAGACCTTTATTATCGACTTAACGTTGTATCGTTACACCTTCCACCTTTGGCTGCCCGTAAAGGCGATGTGTCGATCCTTGTTCAGCATTTCCTTGAAAAACATTCAAAAAGGCTATCCCGCCAAACGCCGCAGGTTTCCAGAGAGGTTTTGGAGGTTCTCAGCGAATATGATTTTCCCGGAAACATCAGAGAACTCGAAAATATAATTGAACGCGGCCTGGCTCTCACATCGGGTTCCCTGATAGGCCTTGAAAGTCTTCCGGATGACATCAGGGACTTCAAAATTACCGCTTTCAGAAAGAAAGACGGCAGATTTCCCACCCTAGAAGAACAGGAGATCGATTATATCGCCAAGATTTTACAGGAAACAGGCGGAAACAAAACCCTGGCCGCTGAGACACTCGGTATTGACAGAGTGTCACTCTGGCGCAAGATTAAGAGGTACGGGCTTGAGTGAACAACCATCAAGGGCGGGCTGCCACTAGCAACCTTCAAGTCGCCGAGCATGAGCCCGCCCGTGTTTTTAAGGAATCCTCGCCAGCTTCTACAGACTCTCGGCAGGTTTGGCGCTGAAAACTTCAGGGGGATTTCTCCCCTTCCACATGGCTCCAAGTATTATTATGGCGCCGACAGCCAAAGCCAGGCACATTGTCGCAAAACTGGATATGTCCAAAAAGTCAATAACAGGTTTGGAAATTGTCACAATGCTAAGCTCTTCAAGATATTTGGGTATGGCCAGGGCTCTGCTTACTGCCACTATGAGCATTATGGTTCCCATGACCACCTTGATCATGTGTTCCTTGACATAGGTGGTTCCTATTGCGCCTAGCTGGACCCCCAACAATGAGCCTGCAAGAATTATCAAAGTCAGTCGGATGTCTACCATCCCGTGAATCGCCCACTTGATTGAACCGCCCAGTCCCATAAGAAATGCAATGACCAGTTCGGTTGCAGACGCCATGATCCCGCTAGCGCCCACCACGTAAATCATACCCGGGACCCCTATAAATCCGCCAACCGCTATGGTAGCGGCCAGAAGACCTGTAGCAAAACCAACAGGAATAGTGAACCATAACGATATCGTGATATTGGCGGTCCTGAAATGGATCATCGGTGGCAAGTTTATGGCCTGTAATCTCAAGGCCAGAGACGATGTGCTCTCTGGGGCGCCTGATTTCGAACTTTTCCAGGCATCGACGAAAACATAGCCTCCAACTATGAGCAATACGGCAACGAAAGATACACTCACATAAAGGTTTGAACCAGCTTCGCCCCATTTGGCCAGGACCATTTCCTGCAACTTGATGCCGGCCTGAACTCCTACCGTGGCTGAAGCCGCCATCACCAAGCCGAGTTTCAGGTCAACTTGACCGTATTTGTAGCGCTTATACGCTCCTACCATGGCTTTGGGAAATTTGTGGCACATGTTACTTGCAACAGCCACGGCCGCTGGAACTCCAAGGCTCATCATCCCGGGCGTCAGAACAAACGCTCCTCCTGAACCTATGAAACCACTCACTAGCCCACCTATGAACCCAACCACAAACAAAAAACTTACATTCACCCAAGTCAAATCGATAAATTTTACGCCTTCCAGCGCCAAATCCGTCATAACTCTGTCCTCCAGATTTTACATTTACAGGCTCATGCGTAGACGGGGTCTTTGTCTTTGAGCTGATTTTCTTGCTGTTTTGTGCGCCGTTTGTGTAGTCTGCCTGCTCACCGCATCTATCCCCAGCGCAGACCAGAGGTTGCTCGAAAAAGATCCGTGCGCAAACGAGAAAGCAAAAACTGTGGCGATAGGAAAGGCCGCGTAATAACCACCCTTGCTGAAAACGGCCATCAAAAAATCAGTGTTTGTAAATGCCGCCGCATACAAACCTACAGTTATAGCCCCGGAAATAATTGTCTTGACGATTAGTCTGCCTTTGTCCGATGTGGAAACTGATGACATTTGTGGTCTCCTCAAAACCCCTGGAATCGAGTTAGCCTTGAAGGCCAAAAAGAGTCTTCTTCAAGACAAATGAAGGTCTCATTCGGATTAGGCCCTCATTGAACGCTTTCGAGAGCTGTTGATACTTCTCCTGGTAGTATTTTGAGCTACTTTGCCAGCATAGAGACCAGATCCTCCGAGGAAGGATTCGGCCATTTCAAATTCTCCTTCTTCCGCAAAGGAGACAGCCATTGACATAGCCACGAACATCTCTGCAAATTTTCTCATGATGACCTCCATTTGAATCTTCTTGTGCCTGGGCTTTATCAATTAGCGTGCCACTATTGTAACCAGTGGAATACATTAGATGTGTTATAGATCGGTTGATAGATGGGGAAGAATTCCGCTTGTGATTTCTATTGCAAAAAGCAACGACTATTAGAAGATAAACACGTAAGCGATTCTAAACACTGAGTTGATCAAAACGTCGCTTGAGAACCCGAATGTTGCAACCTGCAACCTGAAGGAAAGATTCTGTTCCTTTCGTTTGAACAACAGCGCTTTGAGGGCTGACCCAAAATCCTTGCACAAAAAATCTTGTGGAATATTATGTAGCTGTAGAAAGTGATTTCTGATCAATGGTGCGGTGGTGAGAATCCAAATGTCATTTTTTCGGAAAACTGAACAGCCCGAGCCCGGAATTCCTGATGAATTGGTTCATCTGAGATCTGAAATACTCAAAGCGAAACTCCCGGACAATGTCAGGTCTGTAGCTCTTAAGGAACTTGATAGACTTGAAAAGACCGATACCTCTGCCGCCGAGTATCCTGTAGGAATCAGCTACATTGATTATCTGACAGGCCTGCCCTGGAATAACTCCACGAATGACAACCTGGACTTGGAACGCGCTTCATCTATTCTCGAACAAAAACATCACGGACTTCCTCACGTAAAAGAAAGAGTCCTGGAATACCTCGCAGTTCGGACCTTGCGCAGCCTGAGTCGTAGCAGAATTCTGGTCGTCGATGATGAAGAAATGGCTCGATCGAATATTCAGCATGTGCTTTCCAGGGATGGATACGATGTGAGTGTTTCCTCAAGTGGAATGCAAGCCATTGAGACGATCGATTCTGAATCATTTGACCTGGTTATAACAGATCTCAAAATGGAGATGATGGATGGCGTTCAGCTTGTAGAAACCATCAGGAAAATTGCGCCCAACACAGACATAGTAATGGTGACGGGATACGCTACGGTTGACAGTGCAGTCAAAGCTTTCACAACTGGTGTGTCTAACTTCCTGGCCAAACCTTTCAAGATAGATGATCTTCGTTCAGTGGTTCGACAAATCTGTCAGGGCAGGAGAAGCGCCCAGATCACACGAGGCCCAGTGCTGTGTTTTGCAGGCCCTCCGGGCACCGGGAAAACTTCCATAGGACAGGCGATTGCTGAAGCCATGGAGAGAAAATTTGTTCGTCTGTCGTTGGCCGGTCTTCGAGATGAAGCCGAACTGAGAGGCCACCGCAGGACGTATGTGGGCGCAATGCCTGGGAGGATAATATCTGAAATCAAAAGGTTAGGTGTTAACAATCCCGTTTTCATGCTTGATGAAATCGACAAGATAGGCCAGGATTTTAGAGGAGATCCGGCTTCTGTGTTCCTTGAAATTCTGGATGCGGAACAGAACAGGAATTTTGTGGATCATTACCTGGATGTCCCATTCGATCTATCATCCGTCATGTTCATTGCCACGGCCAATGTTGTGGAGAACCTCCCAACACCCTTATTGGATCGGCTGGAAGTAGCATATTTCTCAGGATACACAGAACCGGAAAAGCTCAAAATAGCGAAGGATTACATGATACCAAACCAGTTAAGGGATAACGGGCTATCCAGTTCTCATGTCTCTTTCGCCGACGAAGCCGTAAAGCAGTTGATATCTGACTACACCCGGGAAGCGGGCCTGAGAAATCTTGAGCGGGAAATAGCAAATGTGGTTAGAAAACTGGCCATGATTACAGTCAAGAGCGGTCAGTCATCAAAAAGTATTTCGGTAGATGGAGAAATGGTGTCGAAATTCCTGGGGCCGAGGAAATATCGCCATGAAGTAGCGGAATCAGAAAATCAGATAGGAGTTTCAACCGGTCTTGTCTGGACCGAATTTGGCGGTGAAATCATTTTTGTCGAGTCCACAAAAATGAAAGGAACCCGGCAGCTAATTTTAACCGGCTCTCTTGGAAGCGTTCTTCGTGAATCCGCTCAAACTGCTCTTAGTTTCATTCGCAGCCATTCAGAGTCTTTTGGGATTGATCCGGATTTTTTTCTGGATCAGGACATTCACATTCATATTCCTGCCGGCTCAATCCCTAAAGACGGTCCGTCAGCCGGAGTTACAATCGCTATCTCGCTTTTATCACTACTGACATCAAGGCCTTCCAGGAGAGATGTCGCAGTCAGCGGAGAAATAACATTGAGTGGAAAAATTCTCCCCGTGAGTGGGATAAGGGAAAAAATTCTGGCGGCTCAGAGAGCTGGAGTGAAAGTAATTGCTCTGCCGTCAAGTAACCGGGAGGACGTGGAAAATCTTCCTCCAGACATTTGCAATGGTCTGGAGGTTGTCTTGGTTGACAGGGTTGGTGAACTGACAAAAATAGCTCTGGAGTCATGAATGAGGCCATGAAATGTTCATCTCCAGGCTTTGGCGACAAGCCGTGATCAGAATAGCCCGGCGGGTGGATCTGGTACACTGGAACAAACCTGACGCCAATTGCATCAATCAGTTATTCTGTGCCTCTGCTCTGGCTTTCCTCTTGTCAAAATAGGTTTTCACTGGCTGAAGGGCGACATAAAGAGCCGGCGTGAAGAACACCCCAAGAATTGTTACTCCGAGCATACCGAAACAGACAGCGGTTCCGACGGCCTGTCTGCTGGCTGCTCCCGCTCCCGTGGCTACGACTAGCGGGAAAACCCCTACAATAAAGGCTAGAGAAGTCATGAGTATTGCCCGGAACCTCAATTTTGCTCCAGCCACGGCGGCTTCCAGCAAAGGTTTTCCCAATGCCTGCTGCTCTCTGGCGAATTCAACTACGAGTATGGCATTTTTGGATGACAAACCTACAAGTAGCACCAGGCCTACTTGAGTATAGAGATTATTGTCCATGCCCCGAAGTGTCAGACCGGTCACCGCGCCGAGAACCGCCAGAGGGACTACGCTTACCACTGCGACAGGATCTACCCAACTCTCGTATTGAGCCGCCAGTATCAGGACCACTATAAGTACGGCCATTCCAAATACCATGAAGATCTGACCACTGACTTTTGCTTCCTGGTATGCCATGCCAGTCCATTCATAGCTCATGCCAGCGGGTAGTATCTGCGCTGCAAGATTTTCCATGGTTTTCAAGGCTTGTCCTGAACTCACCCCTGGAGCTGAATCACCGATTAGTCTGATAGCCGGGAACATGTTATAACGGTCTATTCTGATTGGAGCGACCTTGAAATAGGCTTTTATCAGAGTCCCCAACGGCACCATTTCTCCTGAAAGGTTCCTCACCTGAAGCCTTTCAATATCTTCCGGGCTTGCCCTGAACCTCGAATCTGCCTGAGCCATAACCTGCCAGGTTCTACCGAACTCATTAAAGTCATTGATGTAAGTGGAGCCAAGATAGGACTGGAGAGTATCAAAGACTGACTGGACCGGAACTTTCAGGGACATGGCCTTGACGCGATCAACATCGGCATAGATGATCGGGGTGGCAACCCGGAAGGTCATGTTCACCTGTTTCAGGTCGGGGTTGGCGTTTGCAGCGGCTGCAAGTTCCTGGGCGACCTGTGCCATGGCCTCTATCCCAATACCTCCCCTGTCCTCTAACCAAAGTTCAAATCCACCACTTACGCCGAGACCAGAAATGGGAGGTCGTGAAAAAGGAAAAACTATTCCCTCAGTTATCTGCGAAAAATTTCGAGACAAACGGGTCATAATTACATCCTTGGAAAGCCCTTTTTTTAAACGTTCATCCCACGGAGTCAGGGAGGCAAATCCGAGACCAAGGTTAGGTCCCATTCCATCCAGAATTGAGTTTCCCGATGTCACCGAAAAATCGGCAATACCCTCTGTGCTGGACAGTATTTCAGAAATCTTTGCGGCAACTTCGTTTGTACGCTTCAGAGAGGCCCCGTCAGGTAACTGGAAATTGATCATAATAAGGCCATCATCCTCTGGTGGTAAAAAGCCGGTTGGGACCTTCGTAAAAGCGTAATAAGTGAATCCAAGGGCCGTCAACCATACCAGGAGCATCAGCGGGATTCTCCTGACGAGGTATTCTATTGTCGAGGTATATGCGTCAGTAATTGCGTTGAACGCGGAATCAAAACGCTTGAAAAAAACATTTTTTGTACCATGCTGAGGCCGCAACCATAAAGAACATTGCACCGGCTTCAATGTCATGGCATTTACTGCGCTAAGCAGTGTGGTGAACGCGATAGTCAGCGAAAACTGCCGGTAAAGCTGGCCAGAAATCCCACCCATGAAAGACGCTGGAACAAACACAGCCATCAAGACCAGGGTTATACCTATGATGGCTCCGGTTATTTCGTCCATAGCCCTGATAGACGCCTCCTTGGGTTTTAAATTGTGTTCGACCATGTTTCGATCAACGTTTTCAACAACCACGATAGCGTCATCTACCACTATTCCAATAGCGAGTATCAGTCCGAACAGGGTAAGCATGTTGATCGAAAATCCTAGAAGATACAGGATCGCAAACGTGCCAATGATAGTGACGGGGATGGTGGTTGCAGGAACCAGGGTTGCCCGCCAGTCCTGAAGGAAAACGAAAACTACGATGAAAACCAGGATGAAAGCTACAATCAGTGTGACGATCACCTCATTGATCGAAGCCCGAACAAAATCTGAGGTATCATAAATTATTCTGTAATCCATATCCGCGGGGAAGTCTTTTTTCAGTTGCGCCATGAGGCTGCGGACTGAATCAGCCACGTTCAGGGCGTTTGATCCCGGAGATTGATAAACTATGATCGTGGCCGACGGCAGGCCCTTAAAATAAGATGTGGTATCGTAATTTTTCCCACCGAGTTCTACACGGCCCACATCCTTTATTCTAACTATACTTCCACCCTGACCCGTTTTAACTATGATGTCCTCAAACTGGACAGGGTCTACGAGACGTCCCAGAGTGCTGATGTTGAAATCGAAAATTTGCCCTTCAGGCGCAGGTTCCTGACCAAGGCGTCCGGCCGCTACCTGAACGTTCTGGTTTTTTAAGGCGCTGACCACTTCGTTGGTAGTGAGGTTGTTGTGCTCCATCTTGTTCGGATCAAGCCAGATGCGCATGCCATAGTCTTTTGCAGGGAAAACATTCACATCTCCCACTCCGGAGAGTCGGCTGATCTGGTCCTTGATCACTGTTGTCACGTAATTTGTGAGTTGAAGATCTCCGTAGGTCCCTTTTGGAGAATACAGAGACAAGATGGTAACAAATGAAGTGGATGTTTTTTTTGTTATGACCCCCTGCCTTTGCACTTCCGTGGGAAGCTTGGACATGGCCCAACTAACCCTGTTTTGCACCAGTACTGTGGCCATATCTATGTCAGTGCCAAGTTCAAAGGTTACTTTGAGGGTGTACGATCCATCTCTGGCGCTGGTGCTCTGCATGTAGAGCATTTTTTCGACGCCATTGACCTGCTGCTCTATAGGGGCTGCAACCGTGTCGGCGACTACCTGCGGGCTAGCTCCCGGATAGGAAGCTGTAACCTGAACCATCGGTGGTGTGATTTCAGGAAATTGCGCAATGGGTAGAGCCAGAATGGCTACCCCGCCCGCTACCATTATCAGGATGGAAAGGACGGATGCAAAGATGGGACGATTTACGAAAAATCGGGCAAACATACTTGGCTCCCGTCACTTTTTTTCTTGTTTTGGTTGAGGGTTGACTGCCTGGGAGGCTGATTGAGGTGTAATGGGCTTGACAGTTATCCCGGGGCGAGCCCTGAGGGTTCCTGTTGAGATAACCTTGTCGCTGGTTGATAATCCATCTTCCACGATAATCATACCAGCCTCTTCGCGACCTGCCTTTACACGCTTAGGGGGCTGAACCAGGTTTTGATCGTCTGTGACAAGGACATACTTGCCGGCCTGGTCAAAGAGTATGGCTGTGGCCGGGATCAGGATCACTTTACGTTTCTGATACGGAATGCGTACCCGGGCAAACATGCCTGGAAGCAGAAATCCGTCGGGATTGTCGAATATCCCCCTGGTTTGAACTGTTCCGGTATCAGGATTCAATTTCACATCTGAAAAATCAAGGAATCCGGAATGAGGGAAATCCTGCTCGTCTGCAAGCGCCAGTTTGATAGGTATTTTTTTCTTTTTCAGCCGATCGGCTTTTTCCGTTTGATGGATTCTCTTGAGTAGAAGTAGGTCTCGTTCGTTCAGATTAAAATAGCAATAGATCTGGTCATCATTTACTACGGTGGTGAGCAGGGTTTTGTCGACAGCCCCCACCAGGTTACCCACATCGACAAGATTACGACTCACCCTACCATTTATGGGGGTGGTCACCTGAGTAAACTCAAGGTTTAGTTTGGAATTCTCCAGTTCGGCCTGGGCAACCTCCAGTTCCCCTAGAGCCTGACCCGATCGAGCTACCGCCTGTTGCCACTTTAGCCAACTAACCGCTTCTTTTGTTTCAAGCGTTTTTGCGGTATCTTCGTCGATCTTTGCTATCTTGTAAGCCGACTCCTTGGCTTCTACCTGACCCTGTGACTGTTTTACCGCTGCTTCATACTGGCGGGGATCTATCACGAACAAGAGATCGCCCGCTTTAACCTTGGACATGGGCTCATAATTCATCTTTGTGAGAAAACCTGCGACGCGGGCACGTATTTCCACCGTTTCAATAGCGGTGGTGTTTCCTGTGTATTCCAGGTAATCGACCACCTCTTTCTCTTCAGGGAACGCTATGGTCACTGATGGAGGAGGAACTGTCACTTTTGGAGGCTCGGAACATCCAGTGGCAAAAATAATAGCCGACAAGGACAGTATCAACATAACCGCTCCCATGCAGCGATTCATGGCAATCTCCTGAGATTCTTTATAATTTAGGCGCGGAGAATCCGCAGTTAGAGGAAATTTTTTATTTTAAGCCCATGGCTTTACTGTTCAACAGACCGGATGTAAACATCTGAGCAAGGACATTTTTGTCCCCACACTTTTAATTCAGATCATATACCCGAATCTATCACTGACTGTTGTCAACTACAACCCGTTGAATCTTCTTCCTTCTATCACATAACAACTAGTTTGCGTCTTAATTTCAAGCTGCGCGAAGCCTATTTCCGGGAATCCTGGCGGATAACGGCAATCCTCGGAGGTCTTGGCCCATTCACGACAGGTTGAAGCAGGCGCTTTTTTTGAACAAAGGCCAGGGAAGTTTAATTATCTCCAAACTCATGGATTTTTCATGTCTATGAGATTCTGAACTATTTCTATTATGTAGCGATGGACAGTTTCTTCATCCTGAGTTCCATCAACCCTTTTGATATCTTTTTCGTTGAGACCCCTGTAGATAAGGTCTACCAGCTTAAGAGACTCGAGTTTCTCAAATACGGAAAAGGCGCCTTTCCTGTTCGTTTGGATTCTCTGGATAGCCACTTCTAACGGTATTTCGATGAGAAAGGTAATGTCAGGTCGGGGCGCAAATTCAAAGTTACGTTTCATGATCTCTTTCGGAGAAATCCCGCACGACCCCTGATAAGCCGCCGAGGAATAGACATATCTATCGCAGATGACATCAAATCCCTTGGATAAAGCTGGTTTAATGACATTTTGAACATGATGACGCCTGTCTTCGATGAACAGTTCGGTCTCTACCTCGGCAGGCAAGCGTGATGTCAGGGATTTTATTTTTAGTCCGGCCGGACTATTTGACGGTTCGGCAGTGAGGGTCACCGGCCTGGAGATGGAGCGCATGTAATCAGCCAGACGCCTGGCCTGAGTCGATTTTCCCGATCCATCTATTCCCTCAAAAACTATGAACATTGGTTTACTCAACAAAACAAAAATCTCCGGACCATTTCTAAAACTCTTGAGGCTTTAATACAAACTGAGGGATAATGCCAACACATTTAAACAGTTGTTACCGCATGAGTATCAATTTAATGACATCCTCTTGAAATGTGGAGTAAATGATGCCTGGAACCCCCAAGAGCAGAATTGTTAAAGCAAACCAGAAGTCAATTAACCCTGAAGGAGACTTCGTTCTTTACTGGATGATAGCCAACAGACGACCTGACTGGAACTTCAGTCTGGATCGAACCATGGAATGGTCAGATGAGTTAAAGAAACCCGTGCTGGCGCTGGAGCCATTGAGGTGCGGCCACAAATGGGCTTGTGAAAGATTTCACAGCTTCGTGCTCAACGGAATGAAAGCCAACAAACAGGCATTCAGTGACGCCGACATATCTTATTATCCCTACATAGAGCCCGAACCAGGCGCAGGAAAAGGACTGCTGGAAGAAATCTCAAAAAAGGCGTGCGTTGTAATCACGGACAACTTTCCAAGCTTCTTTCTGCCACGAATGGTCAAGGCGGCCGCAAAAAAATTACAAGTCCTTGTGGAAAAAGTAGATTCCAATGGGCTGATACCTCTCTCATCGACTCAGAACGCTTACCCCTCCGCCTATACTTTCAGGCGTTTCATACAGAATCTTCTTCCAGGGATCATACTGGAGCGTCCGAGGCAGCATCTTCCTGAAGGAGGATCGAAATACGGCAGGGTTGCAATAGACGAGTCCATCAGTTCGATATGGCCTCAGGCGACCGATTCTCTTTTGTCATGCAATCAGGAAGCAATATCCCGGCTGCCCATAGACCACAATATTAAGGCAACCCTACTCAAAGGCGGATTCCTGAGCGCCAAGGAGACAATGAGCAAATTCCTGTCAAAGAATTTGTCATCTTACGCCGAGTTGAGAAATGTGCCAGACCTGGATGTGGCAAGCGGTCTTTCAGGGTTTTTGCATTGGGGACATATCTCAGTGCATGAAATCTTCTGGTCATTAATGGAGGCAGAGAAATGGACTCCTGAACAGTTGGGGGGCAAGGCGACTGGAAAACGCTCAGGTTGGTGGGGTGTCAGTTCAAATGCGGAATCTTTCCTCGACGAACTCATCACCTGGAGAGAAGTTGGATACAACATGTGCTCAGTTCAGGAGAATTATGATCAGTATGAGTCGCTGCCCGATTGGGCCAAAAAGACCCTGGCGGAGCATGAAGATGATGCCAGACCTTACCTTTACTCTCTGGAACATTTTGAAAATGCGCTGACTCATGACCCTTTGTGGAATGCCGCACAAACTGAACTGGTCAACGAAGGACGTATTCACAACTATCTTCGCATGCTATGGGGCAAAAAGATTCTTGAATGGGCACGCAGCCCTCGAGAAGCTGCAGACATAATGATTGAACTCAATAACAAATACGCTCTGGACGGAAGGAATCCAAATTCGTATTCAGGAATATTCTGGACACTGGGTCGCTACGACAGACCTTGGGGTCCGGAAAGAAAAATTTTCGGCAAGATCAGATACATGAGTTCAGATCGCACTAAAGAAAAGGTTAGTGTCAAAAAATATATGGAAAAACATAGACCTGGAAGGTAGTGATGCTTTATGCGAAGACGATACCGGATCAGCTGTATTGGGTTCTAATGATATCCTGCATGTTCGGTGTGAGAAGACTGAAGCCAGAGAAGGGACTAACCTGATGAAAAAGCGCATCAGCATTGTTCTGATTTTGTCGGTTTTACACAGCGCTTTACTAGCTTTGGCATTGAAGCCGTCTGATGAAGACCTCCTTGCAGGAGTCGACTCAGGTGATACAAAATTGGCGCAGGAAGCCCTTCTTAAGGGAGCTGATGTCAATGCCACTGGCGGTGATGGTTCAACAGCTCTGATGATAGTTTCTGCCAGCGGTCACAATGAACTGGTAAAATTGCTGCTGGACAAGGGGGCCAATGTTAACCTGAAAGATCAGGAGGGCTGGTCGGCTCTAATGATGTCAGCCACTCAGGGTCACACCGCAGTGGTAAAAATGTTATTGGATAAAGGAGCTATCATCAATGAAAAGAGCAACGATGGAACGACATCGCTAATGAACGCGGCTCTCCTGGGTCATTTGGACATTGCAAAAATCCTGATTGGGAAAGGAGCCGAAGTAAATTTACGCGACAAAGATGGTTGGACGGCTTTAATGATGGCTTCGAACAACGGCCATCTGGAAATAGTGAAGATCATGCTTGACAACAAGGCGGACGCATCTCTCAAAAACAATGAGGGCTGGACATCCCTGCGGCTGGCGACCAATGCAGAGCACCCAGGCATAGTTCAACTTTTGAAAGACACAGGCGCCAGGGAATAGTCATTAAACCGAACGCGGATGATAGATTGTGAAAGTCTTCACTGGCGAGGGTCGATGACTATTTCATTCCTGATCCAGACAGCCTCCGTGTATTTGTTGAGTCTTTTTTTGACTTCATAGTCATGGCGGTCTTTAGTGAGCAGCAATTCCTCGGGGTGGATTTTCTCCCACTTTTTGTTCTTCTCTTTTGAATCCTGTTCTATTTTCTCCCTGAAGTTTTCCATGGGCCTGGTTTCTAGGTGATATATCGCATAGGAATTTTTTTCTCTGCAGATATAGTAAATCACACCATTGTCCGCTATTTTTATGGACACAAGTTTTCCGGATGTTGGAACTTTTGTGTAAATATTTTCGAATCTTACAGCCCCGTATTCGGACAGGGAATTCTCCGCCAGACCGAATTCGGCCGAAACAGCCGAACCAACGCTCAAGGTCAGGATTACACCCAAAGTCAATTCAAAAAAACAAAATCTCATCTTGTTCATAGCTCCTGGAATCTGTTGTACCTAATTTTTGACCCGGAATCCATGTCCGGGTTATGGATTATGTCTTTAGATCAGTAGTGACTCTTCAGGCAACAGATATAATAGTAACAGTGGAAGAAATTTTGCAAATCGACTGAGATCAGGTTCATGACTGCTTCTCAATCAGTTTCATCGTATTCCTGGCTCTGTTGGTATCATCCCGTTTTTTAAAAGGATCGAATTTAAAAAAATACAATAATTTTAAAGCCCGGGTTATACTAAAACTGTAGATCCTTTTTAGTAGGATCTTAAAAGTCAGTCCATAATGCTCAGCGTGTCAGCTCAGTATTTTTTTGTCGGTTTTGAAAAGTCGGATGATTTAATGAAAAGCCTTGAAAATGTGAGAAGCTATCATGCTTAACAACTCAAATCTTCAATTCCAGTCGATAGCCATGTCGGCTTTCGAAGCAATTATCATAATTGACCAGGACAGTAGGATTGTCTTTTGGAACAAGGCGGCCGAAAAGGCGTTTGGGTACTCAGAGGCAGAAGCTCTGGCAATGAATCTGACAGAAATAATGCCCTTGCGATTCCGGGAACCACATCTGTCGGGAATGAGGCGCTACCTGGACACCGGTCAGCCAAGAGTAATCGGAATGCTTCTGGAACTGTCTGGACTACGCAAGGACGGATCAGAGTTTCCAATCGAACTTTCCATATCCTCGTGGAAGACCTACGAAGGTTTTTTCTTTGGTGGGATCATAAGGGACATTACTCAGAGAAGATCAACAGAAAATGAACTGGAAAACGCCAGAAAAGATCTTGAAAGAAAGGTCGCGGAGAGGACTTCGGATCTCGTATCGATCAACGAGGAACTCAAAAAACAGATAGATCAGAGGGAGTCAGTAGAGCGGGCTCTGCGCGAGAGCAAGAGCAAATACAAGAATGTGGTAACAAGTCTTAAAGATGTAGTATTTCAGACTGACACCCTGGGACGATGGACATTTCTGAATCCTTCCTGGCTAGAAGTCACCGGCTTTGATGTTCGAGAGAGCATCGGTCAAAACTTTATCGATTTTGTTTATCCAGACGACCGTGAAAAGAATCTGGAACTTTTTGAGTCTCTTCTGTCAAAGCAGAAAGAATTTTGCCGGCACGAAGTAAGATATGTACATAAGTCAGGAGGTTATAGATGGGTTGAGGCATTTGCCCGACTGACACTCGATGATTCCGGGCAGGTAGTTGGCGCCTCAGGAACTCTCAGGGATTTGACAGACAGGGTTAATACTCAGGACAAGTTGAGGAAATTGTCCAGGGCCGTCGAGCAGAGTCCTAATGTAGTCATGATAACTGACGCAGAGGGAAAAATTGAATATGTGAATCCGAGTTTTTGCCAGGTATCAGGTTACAGTGTTGAAGACGTTCTCGGTAAAAGAATAGATGAGGTTGATTCGTCTTACCTCAACGAAAGTTCTCTAATCCGGGAGACCATGACTTCCGGTTTTGAATGGACTGGAGAATTATCGAGAATAAGCCATGACAAACAGCCTTTTTGGGAACTCGCTTCATTCACGCCTATAAGGTTGGCAGACGGGTCAATTTCTAACTGTCTTAAAATCAGCCAGGACATAACTGACATGAAAAAGGCGCAGGAGGATCTGCTTCGCAGCAACAAACTCCTGCGCGTACTTACCATGGCCCAGAACAGATACTTCTTTGAGCCTAATCCAAGACAACTTTTTGAGGAGCTTCTCAACGCTCTACTCGAGTTGACCGGCAGTGAATATGGATTCATAGGAGAAATTCTGCATGATTCAGACTCCAAACCCTATTTAAAAACCTTTGCCATAACAAATATTGCGTGGAATGAAACCACCAGAGCGTTTTACGAAAAATATTCAAATGAGGGTCTGGAGTTTCACAATTTAAAGACGCTTTTTGGTCATGTGATTACCTCAGAACGGCCTGTAATTTCGAACTATCCCAGGAATGATCCTAGAAGCAGTGGAATCCCTGAGGGGCATCCTGATCTGAACGCCTTTCTTGGACTGCCATTCCATGCCGCTGATGAGTTCGTGGGGATGATAGGCATTGCCAACAGACCAGGAGGCTATGATCAAACCATAATCGATTTCCTGAAACCCTACCTGGCAACCTGCTCAAGCATCATTCAGTCTTACAGAAATGACAGGAGGAGAAGAACAGCCGAAGATCAGCTTGTCAGGAGCGAGCATCGAATTCGTTCGATTGTAGAGAATGTAATCGACGCCATCATCACCATCAACGAAAGAGGCATAATCCAGACATTCAATCCGGCCGCGGAAAAAATATTTGGTTATCTGGCCAGTGACGTCATAGGTAAAAACATAAGGCTCATTGTTCCTGAACCACATGGCGATCTCCATGATGGGTACATTAGAAGGTATCTGGAAACAGGCGAGCAACGAATTATAGGAAAAACCCGCGAACTGTTTGGAATACGAAAGGACAGAACCCTGTTTCCCATGGAAATCTCGGTCAGCGAGATGAAACTTGGGGAAGAAGTCTCTTTCATAGGAATCATCAGGGACATTTCCCAGCGCAAACTCATTGAATCCGAACTGATAAAAGCACGCGAGGACGCCGAAAGAGCTAATAGAGCCAAAAGTGATTTTCTAGCAGTCATGAGTCATGAAATTCGTACGCCAATGAATGGCATACTGGGTATGACTCAGCTTGCCCTGGATACAGAGCTCACCCAGGAACAGAGAGATAATCTCAACCTTGTGCTTTACGCCGCGGATTCTCTGCTTTCGATAATTAACGACATACTGGATTTTTCCAAAATCGAGGCTGGAAAACTCGACCTTGATTTCAGCGATTTTCACATCAGGGAACGTCTCGAGGAGATAATACACTCTCTTGCGGTAAGGGCAGCCCAGAAGGGCCTGGAAATCATTTTGTGGGTGGCTGAGGACGTTCCCGAAGTTGTAACCGGCGATATAGGCCGTTTGCGTCAAATATTGATAAATCTGGTCGGCAATGCGATTAAATTTACTGACTCAGGGGAAATAGTAGTCCAGGTGGGCCTGGAATCCAGAAAAGATGACGAGGTTGAATTAAGATTCGAGATCAAAGACACAGGTATTGGTATCCCACCGGAGAAACAACGAATGATTTTCAATCCTTTTACCCAGGTTGATTCTTCAACTACCAGAAAGTACGGAGGAACAGGTTTGGGTCTTGCCATAACAGCTCAACTAGTAGAGCTGATGCAGGGGCGGATATGGGTAGAAAGCACGCAGGGAGAGGGGAGTCAATTTTACTTCACGTGCCGGATGGGAACAAGGTCTGTTGCGATAAACTCATCTCGTTCACAGGAATTAAACGTAGTCCAGAATGTAAGAATCCTGGTGGTTGATGACAACGAGACCAATCGTCTGATACTCGAAAGAATACTAACCAGATGGGGAATGCTGCCAAAAATAGCCGATTCAGGGGAAGCGGCCATGGATCTGCTGAATTCGTCGCTAAAAGGCGACGAATTTTTCAGAATCGCCTTGATAGATGTGATGATGCCTGAGATGGATGGATTTGAACTGACGGGACTAATCAGAAAAAACCCTGAACTGTCTGGGCTCAGGATTGTAGTGATGTCTTCAGCGAATCCTGTCGGAGGTTGTGAGAGATGCCAGGAACTGGGAGTGCAGGCGTACTTACGAAAACCGGTGAGCTCCAATGATCTCTTGCACACAATAGCCATGGTCTTAAGTCCCGCGGATTTTGCCGATCAAAAACCGGACAGTTCAGCCAGTGTCGAAAGATTAAAACCCGTAAACCCTCTGAGAATACTTTTAGCAGAGGACAATCTTGTGAATCAGAAACTGGCAAAACTTTTGCTGGAAAGACAGGGGCACACGGTAGTCATTGCAAATAATGGGCTCGAGGCTCTGGACAAGGTAGCGGAAGAAGAATTCGATTTGGCGCTCATGGATGTTCAGATGCCGGATATGGACGGACTGGAAGCCACGAGAATTATCAGGAGCATGGACAATCCGGCCGTAAGAAATCTTCCGATAATTGCAATGACAGCTCATGCCGTGAAGGGAGATGAAGAAATGTGCCTGAATGCCGGCATGGATGGTTATGTCTCCAAACCGGTTTCGAGGAATCAGCTTTTTGAAACCATTCAAAAGGTCATGGCACTGAAGTCATGAGCCTGCTGTCTCAGGAAAAATTTTCTTGATGGACTCAGCGCCAACTTTGCAGTATCTTCTTCGGGATAATTCAAGAAAGGATCAATTCATGAAAAAAACAGGTATGGTTTTCGCTTCCCTAATTACCCTATTTCTTTTCACGGCCTGTCTGTCGGCGCCTGATTCGGGATGGGCACAGTCTGGAAAATTTGCTCAAATTAATCTCACAGATGTTTCTTCCAAATCGACGAAGGTAAAAAATGCTGTAGAGCAGTTGCTAAAGATGCAAACGGCCGGATCTCCGAAGATGGAGAGTCTGACTACAGAAGCGAAAAAACTTGAGGCAGATCTTGAAAAAGGCAAGGACACCCTGAAACAGGCCGAGAAAGAAAAGCTGGAAAATGATCTGACTCAGAAATATCAGGAAATGCAGTCCGAGCAGCAATCAGTTCGAAGCAAACTGGCCGTTCAGCAGCAGGCCATTCAGACTGCAATCATGAACCAGATTCAGCAGATTATTGACAAGATAGCCAAAGATGAAGGTTACAGCGCCGTATTCCTCAAAGAAACCATGATTTATTCCTCCGGGATGCCTGATCTGACCGAAATGGTTATAAAGGCTCTGGATTCAGCCCCGGCATTGGATCTTGGAGCGAAATAAAAATAGTTCCCGGAAAATTGAAGCCCAAACTGTAGCTGAATAAACCAACGAGTCGGCTCTTTTGCCGACTCGTTCGCGCGAATATGGGAATCTGAATCTTTTTAAGACTATTTGTGAGCTCATCCTCAAAAAACTTTTTGACCTGATTGCTCAACATCACAGGCTCGCAAGATATCTTACTCATTGCCAGAGAGTTTGAAGCAACTAATTTCAGACATAACCGTTTCAGATTTTACAGATTAGGTCCGATAAGAAATCCTGGCGTCATGGCGCAAAAAATTGTGGGTCATTAATTTTTGGAAGAAATAAGGTTACTAGATACAGGTTCGATATCAGCGGCCGAAAATATGGCTCTGGACATGATCATCCTTGAAGAGGTGGCGCAGGGGAATTCGCCGTCTACATTCAGGTTCTTGCAATTCCGGCCACAGGCTGCGCTGGTAGGCTACAATCAGGATGTAGATCTCGAGATACGCCGTGATTATTGCGAAACCCACAACATAGACATTAATCGAAGACTGACAGGTGGCGGGGGTATATTGTTCCAGGAGTCGGCCTTGGGTTGGGAAATTTTTGGGGTTAACGGACATCATCCATTTTCAGGAAAATTCGAAACCATCCTGACCAGAATCTGCACAATCGCGGCGGATGGGCTTTCTCTCCATGGAATAAAGGCAAAATTCAGACCTCGCAATGATATCGAAATCGAGGGCAGAAAGATATCCGGAACTGGTGGGGTTGTTGTTTCCGGCGCAATGATGTTTCAGGGCACGATTCTCATCAAAAACGAGATCGACCAGTTCCTTCGGGCCCTGAGAGTCCCTGTTGAAAAACTTAAGAAAAGGGAAATAGAATCCCTGATGGACCGTATATGTTTTTTGAATGATCTTGTAGATCCACCTCCTACTCTATCCGAAGTGAAAAAAGCCTTAACTGGTGAATTTGAAGCCCAACTAGGTATAAAATTTGTCTCTTCAGGTTTGACTGACCGGGAAAGTAAGCGCCTGGAAAAAGAACTCTCATACTTTCAGAGTAAACAGTGGGTCTACTCCAAGTCCAGACCTCAGCACGAATCTGAGCCTGCCAGATCAATAAAACAGACATCGGGAGGAACTTTCAGGACCCATCTCTGGCCAGGCCCGAGAGGGAAAAGAATTCAGCAGGCCTTGATCGTGGGAGATTTCTTTGCCATTCCAGCCAGACTCATACGGGATCTTGAAGCAAGTCTGGTTGGAGTCAGACTCAAGAAAAACGAAATCATTCAGTCAGTGATTGATTTCCTGGATGCATATCCAGGAAAAATTCTGGAAGTAAATCCGGCTGAAATAGCTGAAGCCATTGCGGAAGCGGCACAGCGGCTTGAAATAGTTAACGATCAAATCAGTCTCGGAGAGGCGAACGAACTGTTTTTCGTAAATCTGCGTCCTGATCAACTTGATCAATGCCTTCCAAAATGGTTGCTATTGCCATACTGCTCGAAAGATCTGGAATGCGACTACCGTGAGATACCCGGTTGTTCAGAGTGCGGAAAGTGTGAGATAGGCGCATGTTATGATCTGGCCAGAGAGTTCGGTCTTGAACCATTTACGGTACAAAGTTTCGAACACCTGATGGAAATCATACAGTCAAAATGC
Source organism: uncultured Desulfomonile sp. (assembly GCA_964542775.1). Taxonomy (GTDB): domain Bacteria; phylum Desulfobacterota; class Desulfomonilia; order Desulfomonilales; family Desulfomonilaceae; genus CAITZA01. Next base: position 47,862 of record CAZIVV010000036.1, on the reverse strand, counting down.
GTTGGCAACAATGGAATCTACGTGGGTTCCTGCTGCGAGGCCTTTTTCTCCAAGCATCAGGCCGAAATGATGCAACTGGATGCGTCAGGAGTCCTGATAAATCTGGATTCGACCACCTGTTACGATCTTGGGAAAGGTTCCCAGGCCTACAAGGGAAGATTCGACAACAAAACTTTCCTGAACATGCAGCTAATCACCAAAACTCTCAGGCGCCTGAATGAATCCAAGTCCAATAAAATATGATGTTGTAGTTGTTGGAGCTGGGCCTGCCGGATCTGTTGCAGCCAGGTGCGCCGCCAGTCATGGCGTAAAGGTTCTGCTCATCGACAAAAAAAAACGATTGGGCGACAGACCGCATTGTGGAGAGTTCATTCCTCAAAAGCTTCTAACTGAATTCGACATAGGTTCTCGCATCATCGACCAGCATGTTGATTACATGGAAACGCTAGTTCTTGATGAAACGTGGGAACCTGCAGTTAACAATTGTGGCTCTATCCTCAGAAGTCCTGATGATTCCAGTAAATGGGGAATACCTGACCATGCTAAACCCAACCAGTTCCAGCCAGTCTATTACCCTGAAAAGTTTTCGACACCCTCGTCTGGATGCATGATTGACAGACAGGCATTTGACCTGGGCCTGGCCAAGCAGGCAGCTGCGGCTGGAGCGTTGGTATTAAGTGACGCAAAGCTCATGAGATTGAATGGCGATTATTGTCTCGTAAGGCATCATAATCAGGAGATCACTGTTGAATCGAAGGTGTTAATAGGCGCAGATGGCCACAATTCTCTAATCGCAAGAAGCATGAATCTTGGGGTTCCCGATTTTCTGGTTGGAGTCCAGCGACAGGTTCCATTGACTCAAGAATTGCGAAAGACAATAATTTTTTTCCACAAAGCCATAACTTATGGATATGGATGGCTCTTTCCCAAAGGCTCATCAGCGAATCTTGGCCTGGGAATGTTCCCTACGAATCATAGTCGTCCCACGCAACTACTTGATTACTTCGCTGGCCTTTTTGAGAAATGGGATATCTTGAAGCCAGGTGTGTTTTCCAGGTCTAAAGGGCTAATCCCTGTCTCTGGGATCAGGAACAGACTGGTCTGGAAAAACATGGCGCTGATAGGGGATGCGGCTGGGTTGACTCATCCGGTGACTGGAGCAGGAGTTCCACAGGCTATGGTTTCGGGCCAACTGGCGGGTCAGACCGCAGTTGAGGCAATAAAGTCCGACAATATAAGCCTGCTGGCAAATTATGAAACTCAGGTCAGACAGCTGTATTCAGGAGTCATCAATCATGCGAAGGCCAAACGGGGCCTGATGATGGGCATGTGGAACTCCCGGGACATGAAATCCATCTGCAACGAGACCTGGATATCTTTTAAAGGGTACAGGAAAAGGGTTCGCAGGAATTGACATGTTGGATCAAGACCTCAATGCGGCGTGGTCACTTTCCCGCCGTTATCACGGAAATACTTTGAGCGTTCATGCTCCCGGAATGTTTGTTTACAATGGTCTCAGAGGCAAATATCACGCAGTTTCAATAACGTCAGGTAAATGCTTTCTCAATTGCGAGCATTGCAAGGGTCTTCTGCTCAAATCCATGCCGCAGGCAAACAGTCCCCAGGCCCTGCTCCGTTACGCGCTTGAGGCGCAACAGCGTGGAGATACCGGATTATTGCTTACAGGAGCTTGCGACGGTTCGGGGTTTTTGCCTTGGAGGATTTTTGCAGACACAATATTTGAGATCAAAAGCCGGACAAAACTTAAAGTATCAATCCACCCAGGGCAACTAGATATCCAGACTGCGAATATCCTGAAGAAAGCAGGTGTTGATCAGGCGCTCGTGGACGTCATCGGTTCTGATAGGACTGCGCGCGATGTATACCATCTGAAGGCAGGGATTGTTCCTATTATCAATACAATGAAAGCGCTTTCAGATGTCGGATTGGAAATAGTTCCTCATGTGCTGGTTGGGCTTCATTATGGAGAAATCGTTGGTGAGTATGAGGCGCTTGGGATAATTAAAAGCTATCCGGTGCGAAAATATGTTGTAGTAGTGCTGAATCCCCTTAAACAAACGCCAATGGAAAGAGCAATCCCACCGCCACCAGAAGAGGTTGGGAAAATTTTGATTAAAGCGCGGCTCGAGATGCCGCAAGCGCTTGCTTCGCTAGGGTGCGCTCGCCCAAGGGGCAAATACAGGGAGCTTGTGGATGTAATATCGGTAAAAGCCGGTGTCAATTCAATTGCGCTTGCTTCAGACAAAGCCGTTGAATTGGCTGAGTCCATGGGACTGGAGGTCCGATACGACAGTTCATGCTGTTCTGTAAACTGACTTTCAGGCGTGATGTCTTTGCAATAGTCAAAAAGCTAAACTCGTGGCAAACAATCAAAGTTATGAGGGTAATACAATGAATTATGTTCCATGTAGGACATCGGACCCGCAACCAGATCAAAGTCCTGAGTATGTCCGGCTGTCACTTGCAGCAGCCATGACCCTAAAATTCACAGGGGGATGGTTTTACAGAAACGCCAGATTGGGCTGTATAAACCTCCTGTTGACATATGCCGATGGATGCCGGGCCAACTGCGCATTTTGTGGTTTGGCCGGTGAAAAAGACAGCGTCAAAACAGGAGGAAGTTTTATCAGGGTTCCGTGGAAGACCTTCAGGACAGACGAAGTAATTGAGGCCATAAGCAAAACCCCGGATAGAGTCGGTAGGGTATGCATCTCAATGGTTACCCATCACAGGAGTGTCCAGGACACCATAGAAGTATGTCGAAAGGTCAGATCGGAGACTAACAAGATGGTCTCCCTGTTAATCTCGCCAACCGTTCTTAAGAAAAATGATATGTCAGCCTTAAAAGAGGCTGGAGCAGATAGAATTGGCGTTGCAATTGATTGTGCGACAGAAAAGCTGTTCGACAGTCTCAGGGGAAAGGAAGTCAGAGGCCCTCACAACTGGAACAATTACTGGAGAGTATACGAAGATAGCCTCAGAATATTCGGCTCGGGTAATTCAGGCGTTCATCTGATCTGCGGCTTGGGTGAAACAGAAAAAGAAATGGTTGAATCCATTAATCGAGCGCATCTAATGGGAGGATTCACTCATTTGTTCTCATTTTTTCCTGAAAAAGGTTCAAGAATGCAATCGGTTCAGCCTCCGTCAATGTCTGTCTATAGAAGAATTCAACTTGCCAGGTGGTTAATAGATAATGATAAATCTGATTATTACAAAATGTCTTTTGACTCTTCTGGCCGTATAACGGATTTTGGTGTCAGTCGCACGGAGTATAATGATTCCATAAGCAAGGGTGAACCCTTCGAAACTTCAGGATGCCCGGGATTTGATGGAAAGACTGCCTGTAACAGGCCTTACGGAAATGAAAAACCAGGTAATGATATTAGAAACTTTCCCTTTGCCCTCGAGGAATCAGACATTCAAAAAGTCAAAAGAGAAATAATTCAATACGATTGATTCCAAAAACAAAACGAGCCTGGATTCGCAGGCTCGTTCAGTAATTACTTGTTGGATTCGCGTTTCTACGGTTGAAAGAGTTTTATACTTATACCGTTGGGATCATTGAGTGATGCGTAATTGACGCCATCCCTCTGACCATCCGTCTCGACGAATTGCAATCCCTTGGTCTGGAGTTCCCTTACCGATTCAGATAGGTCATTGACCCTGAAACTCATTCCCGATACACCGCCTGACAACTCCTCTTTGCTGACGTAACGATTGTGGAGTATGTCCAACTTGTACGGCGTTCCCTCTTTCTCCATCGAAAACACGTCCAGCCCTTTGGTTAGGCCTTCAGATGACCGGAAGCCCAACTTTTTGTAGAACTTTATGGTCTCTTCCGGGTTGGCGGTATAAATCCCTATCGTCAGGGGATACTCATCTACCGTTGATTTAATATAACTGGATGATTCTGCTTCAGTGTTGTAAGCCACCAGTACTGCAAAAACCACCAGAAACGTGATAGAGCAAGTGAAACCCAGGAACAGACGTCTAACATGGCCTGCCGGCAAGCTCATTGCCCCGTTAACCTCCTTGATCTAAACCAAAACTAATTTAATAAAACAGCGACCTTTCATCTGAAAGGCTGACAAACCATACACAAAAAGCGTTATAAAATCAAGACTAAAATATAAATATATTGATTTGTTAAGCTCTATATAAGTGTTGAACTGAATACTGTGAAAGTTTTTTTAAAAAAGATTTGAAAATACTAATTCTATTGGAAAATTTGGAGATAAAAGCCTTTCTATGGCCATATTTACCTCTTTATCGCGTAAAATTTCGGCAATATTAACGGTTTTTGTCTTGTCGCGGTCTGACATCTGGTGATCAATGAGCGGAATATCCGGAGTAAGGCCCCTGCCCTCAATATCCCGTCCGTCTGATGTGAAATAATGCCCCGTTGTCAGCCTCAGAGCTAGCGATGACGATAACGGGAAAATGTTTTGTACTGATGCTTTCCCAAAACTCTGTTCCCCCATCACCAGCACATTGGAATTGGCGAGCAATGCCCCGGTGAGCACCTCAGAAGCGCTTGCCGAACCTTTGTTTATAAGCGCCACAATTGGCAAGCCTGAAAATGGACCATCCCTGTCCACTCTGAAGACGCGACTAAATCTTTTATCCTTACCCTGCAGTGAGGTAATCACGCCGGATTTCACAAATAACTGCGCCACGCTGATGGCCTCTGCAAACAGGCCACCAGGATTATCCCTCAAATCCAGGATGAGACCGGTCAATTCTCCTTCGGATTGCTGAACCAGATATTTAAGAGCCTTCTCAACGTCTACGCGCGTGGTATTCTGAAAGTTTATGATTTTTATATATCCGATTCCATGATTCAAAATCGCATATTTTACAGGCGGAGCCTGAATGGTTTTTCTCTTCAGTTCGAGATTACGAATTTTTCCAGTCAAATGATCCATGACCTTTAATCTGATTAGAGAACCCGATGGTCCGCGCACCATACCGAGGGCCTCAGTTAAAGGCAGGCCCTGCAGAGTTTTGCCGTCAATTGAAATGATTGTGTCCCCCGCGCTTATCGATGCCGCATGCGCAGGAGAACCTTCTATGGATGAGACTACAACGTAGTTTCCATTTTTGGAATCGACCACCATCCCAATTCCGCCAAATTTCCCTTCTGCGCTGATCTTGAGTTCATTAATCATCCTGGAATCAAGTATTGAGGAGTAAGGATCGAGATTTCGCAGAATTATTTCCAGGGCCATCAGGGTGACCTGCTGCTCTTTGAGCCGGCATTGTCGCGAAATCCTGGACAATGCTTCTGAAAAACAGTCCTCGGGCTTACCATGACAGTCATCAAAATTTGGAATCTTCTCGCCGCAGAGTGGATCAACAGAAAAAACCAGCTTGTTGAGAGTATCCTTGAGTATGTGTTTTTTAGGAAACCCGGAGACGTGATGGTTCTGTATCAGACGCATGACATCGTCAAAAAGCCTGATACCGACCGGGCCAAGATCAGCGTCATTGTCCTGTAAGGACTGTGGATGTCTGTCTGTTTGATTTTGGGATCCCCAGTGGCGACCTTCAAGCTCCTGCTGAATTCCTGTTTCACGCTCTATTGCAAGGCAATCGGCTGAGAGTCCAAAAAAAAGAACAAGGACAAAAACCTTTGTTGCTATGAGGTTAAATCTCTTGAAATGGGTGAAGGACAAACGGATCTCCAAAACAATCCCGGTGGGCTGTAAAACAAATTCTCAAAAGCCCTGCTTTTTCAAAACATCCAGGAAACGGGTCGAATCCACTACAGCGCAGACAATCACACTATTTGAATCGTTTCTCCTGTTCCCGTGAATTTTACCGCATCCCCAAGCTCATGTCTCAAAAAACATGTTTCCTCAAGACCTGAACAATGAATAGGCGCTAAAAAATCACAGTTGAGTCCCGCCAAAAAATCTTTTGTTGTGCTCAGTCTGGAAGCGCTGGCATTTATCAGGTGCAAACCACCTAATATACCCCTGATCTTATTTATGCCGGTAATCTTTCGGCAGTAGTTGACAGTATTTATGATCCCGGAATGGCAACATCCCGTAAGTATGAAAAGACCGGAGTCTCCCAAATTTATGATCAAAGACATGTCATCCATGAAATTATCAACTTCCACGCCATGCCCGGAAGATCTTGCAAACGTTTGATTCATCTCGCAGGGTTCAAGTTTTTCCACTGAACCGGTTAATATGAAATGATCACTTATGTAATAAGGCCCTGTAACTTCTATGACATCTCCTCCATGGTTTGAAACATCCTCGCGTGTCAGTCCGGATCCTATATTCCGCGTTGCGCTAATGCTATTGAATCGATCTCCCCAACTGAATGAAGATGACAGGACCTCAATGTTGCGTTGTCTGCTGTCCAGGAAACCTAACAAACCACCCGTGTGGTCATAATGACCGTGGCTTAGAGCTACAACGGATATGCTGTCTGGGTCTACATCAAGGGCTTTGAGATTCGAAATTAATATCTCCGGGGTTTGACCGGTGTCCCAGAGAATTCGACTTTGAGAGCCATTTTCTTCAATGGTTACTAAAAGGCTCAGACCGTGTTCACCTTTGAAGCTGTATGTGGAGACAAAATTGTTTACCAGAACCGATACGAAAAGTTTTGTTATCATCTTAAAACTGCTCCGATTTATGCAGAAGAGGGGTTGGCAAAATTAAGAATAGGCCCTTGATACTCTAATCATCCATGTCAACAGCATGAAAAGGTACTTTGGTCAAACGATCCAGTTTACTGACACCTTCAGGAATCTTCACAATAGCTTTGGCAAAACTCATCGCGCTAAGCCGTCTGGTCATCTCCAGAGGTGTAAGATAATACTCTCCTTCAATATTTTTGAGGTCACAATGCACGAACTGGGTCCAATCAGTCTGACCAATCAGGTCCTGAGTCAAAAATCCGTAGAGTTTTGGAAGCAGAGGTTTTCTACGGCCTGACATGCGAGATATTGCCGGCAAAGCAATCATCAGAAAAGCCATTTCATTAGAAGGTGGCCCTCCAGGAAGGCAAAATACAGGTTTTCCTCGGAGTAGCCCCATCCCAACCGCCTTGCCCGGTCCCATCCGGACCCGGTGGAAAACTTTATTCCATCCTAGTTGAATGAGAGCCTTTACAACAAGATCCCTGTCGCCCATCCAGGCGCCCCCGGATGTAATGAGTAAGTCCTGGTCTGATATCATTTGATCAATCATTTCTGTTAATTGACTGAGCAAATCGCTACTTGTTCCAATGACGCATTTTATGCCGAGAGCTCTGAGACGTGCGTCCTGCAAAGCGACGTTACTTGCGTAAAGTTTGCCTTCCGTCAGCGGACGACCGGGTAGTATTACCTCATCTCCGGTGGCTAAAAGGCCGACTTTGGGCAACTGGGTGACCTTTACTCCCCTGATCCCACCAGCTACCATGAGACCCACCTTTGAGGGAGTAATTACTTGGCCGGGACTCACAAGCAACTGTCCCGACCGAATGTCATCTCCTGCCCGAACTATGTTCCGACCCACATGAGCGTCTGCTATAGCCTTTAAACCTCCCACATGAGGCAGTGTGAATTCCTCTGCGAGAACAGCATCTGCGCCCTTGGGTATTATTCCTCCACTAAGAATCCGGATCGCTGTCCCTGGTAACACCTCTGACGTCGTTACCTCTCCAGCGTTACAAGTCCCAACGACCTTAAGAAAAACAGGACATGAATGGCTGGCGATACGGATATCCGCTGATTGAACGGCATAACCGTCTTTAAGTGATGAATCGGCAGAGGGCATATTGACAGCAGCTCTTATTTCCGATGCAGCAATCCTGCCTAGAGCCTCGACAGCAGAGCATGTTTCCTCTGGCAGGGCTGTAACATTGTCCAGAGAAAGCTGCAGGGCCTTCTCGTAACCGACAAGCCCTTGCCTTTGTTCAAATGAATTCATCTGATCTCTCATTATCTAGTGGACTCAATAGTCTAATTTCCAGAACCCTGCTCGTCGACGCGCTTAAGGGGAAGAATCGACTTCTCCGCAAGCCGGCTATCCAGAGTATAATGTTTTCCTTGACGATTAACGGAACCTTGGACCTTTTCCGGGCCGATATTTTTTTGTCGATAAATATTTTTTTTACCTTTGTTGATCCTTCCATGCCCCAAGGTTCCAGTCTGTCTCCTTTTACTGCAGACCGAATCTCCAGGGGAAATGACAGCAAATCGAAATCAAAGTATGCCACATTACGGTCATGTTCCGGAAATTTCAAATTGTCCCAAGCTTCCCTGACATGGAATCTGAGCGTTGCGCCTGTTTGGGTGATGCAAAGATCGCATGGCCCATCAACGGTATACAAATACGAATGAACATCTTTTCCAGGGCCTTTACTCACAATGAGTCTGCCATAATCACGTCTGAGCTTTAATCCTCCTGGCAAATCGGCCCCAGAGGAAGGGTTGGTATCATTGAGCAATCTTATGGCCTGATCGATGTTAATGGCCCCCAGTCTTATATTTGGCCCGGACATTTCGTATAGAGCCGCTCTAATGACCCTGCTGCTCATACTATGAGGCAGATTTTTTAGCTGTTTGATATCAATTACCATTTCGTCGGTTGGCCTGGTTACAGCTGACCGATAAAGCTCATCTGACATTTGATCCAGCAAGTCCTCGTCACGGTCAACCATCTCTATGGTCCTCAATACTGATTTACGGTAATTGGGAAATCTGACTTCTACGTTCGGAAGAATGACGTTCCTGACAAAATTCCTGTCGGTGTTGGATTCCAGATTGGTCTCGTCAGTGATGTATTGGATTTGTCTATCTTTTAGGTAAGAAAGTATCTGAGAGCGTTCCAGTCTTATCAAAGGACGAATAATATGCCCCCGCGCTTGTGGAATTCCTCTCAAGCCGGTGAGAGTTGTCCCGCGTATTGCCCGAAGGAAAAAAGTTTCAATCTGGTCATCGACATGATGAGCCGTGGCAATTTTGTCAGCCATGGTCTGCTTTAGCACAGCTTCAAAATAAGAATACCTTATCCTGCGTCCCGCTTCTTCAATGCTAAGGCGCCACTCCCGCGCCTGAGCCCTGATGTCGGCGTCCAGGCAAAAAAAATCCAGGCTGAGCCTCGAAGCCAGGTCAGCCACAAAATCCCTTTCAGACAGAGCGGTTGGGCGCAGGTTGTGGTTCACGTGAGCCACAATGAGTTTTAATTCCAAAGAGGAGGATAACTCGCTGAGCACATTTACTAGAGCTACGGAATCCGGTCCACCTGAAACCCCGACAACTATTTTGTCTCCTGTATTGAGCATAAGCGATTCCAGGATCATCCTGGAGACGATACTCTGGAAGGAATTTTCATCAGTCAGGGAGGACGTGGAAGACATGGGGGACAGGATAAAGCCAAATGATGAAAAGTGAAACAGGTAAATAATGAATGAATTGAGGAGAGAGCCTGGGAAATTCCCTGGCCCTCTCTGCCCTGAAGCTGTTTCCTGGCCGTTAAACCGCTTTATTCGTGAATGAACTCCGCTTTCGATTTGGCGCCTTTTTCTATGAAATTCTGAAGACCAATTTTGCTGTCTTTTTTGGTCCAGCATTGGCCAAACAGGTAAGCCTCACGCTTCAAACCTTCGTCAAGAGTCATTTTAGCGCCCTGTACTATTGCATCAACGACTAGTTGGTCGAGAGCTTTTGACAGGTGTCCTATGTTGACATCGGCAAGCGCCTCTGGAGCCCCTTGCACTGGACCTTTCTCCATCGCCCTGACCGCTGTTGTTCCCCCGGCTATTTCCCGCGCCAGTTCGATTGAGCGTGGCAGCACGTCGCCCTCGACCAGCTCATTGACCAAACCGTATTCATAGGCCTGCTGGCTCGAAATTGGATTTGCAGTTCTGATCATCTCTGAGGCCTTCTCAAAACCGATAATCCTTGGCAGTCGCTGGGTTCCACCCATTCCGGGAATCAGTCCCAGATTGACCTCGGGCTGACCCGCGAAGAATTTTAAACCCTTAAGTGTTACTCTGGCCGTGCAACACATGGCCAACTCGCATCCACCACCGAGCATGAATCCGTTGACAGCCGCAACCACCGGTTTTCCCAAGTCTTCTAGTTCCGATGTCGCTATCTGACCACTACGCGCGAACGCTTCAGCCTGAGCGGGTTCAGTAAGGCCGGCCATCTCCTTGATGTCAGCTCCAGCCACAAAAGCCTTGTTCCCAAAACCGGTTATTACTGCGGCTTTAATCTCAGGGTCATTCTTAATGATCTCGCAGTAACGATTGAGTTCGTGAAATACCTTGGAGTTAAGGGCATTTAAGGCTTTGGGCCTTCTAATTGTTATTATCGCGACATCTCCCTGTTTTTTGAACAGCACATCCAGCAGTTCCCAAGGTTTGCCTGAAGCAGCCTGTTTCTGAAGGGTTTTAGAAACGGGCATGTCGGGATACTTCCTGTTGAACGATTCAACAAGAGCCAGCGCCTTGTCAACACCCATCGAATTCATGAAACTGAATGGCGGCTTCATGTCGAGGGCCACGCTTATGAGCAGGTCAAAATCGCTGGTTGTGATGATTTCCGAGTCCAGCATGTCGCAAACCATTGCAAAATAGGCCCCAAGGAGTTCGTCCGTTATGATTTTCTCTTTGTCGGGCGCAATCTCAATGACCTCGCCTCTGGCAGGAACCTCCCAATTGGCGTTTGTTTCAACCATCTTTTTCAGGCGCTCGGGAACCCTGAACCACTTATTAAGGATTTCATTCATCTCTGAAAGTCCATGAGCGCTTATCGGATTTCCACCGGTCAGGTTGTGGGCCGTGAATGGACCGACTGTGAGACCGAGACATTTTGAGGCGATTTGATCGACCTGTTTTGTGTCACCAAGTCCCGCGTCCACACACTGGATGCATGCCAGTAACAACCCTTCGAAAACCGGATCTACCGCGTAGCCGTAGCGAGACCCAACCTTGATCGGAATTTTGCCGATGGTTTCATAGAGCCTCATCATAAAATCATGAATGTCAGGGTCAGTATCTTTCCCCGGGATAATTTCTATTGCAGGATTACGTTCAGCAGGGAAAAAGTAGTGAGTGCAAAGCGACCGGTTCTTGTGCTTCAGTTCCGCAAAGATTCGCTCAGGTTCGATGTGTGATGAATTGCTTGTAAGTATAGCCTCCGGAGAAACCAGATCCTCTACTTGCCTGAAGATCCTTCTCTTGAGGGGGAGATCTTCCGTGGCGGCCTCAACTATGACGTCCGCTCCCTTGAGCTGGCTATAATCGTCTGTAAAAAATACGTGGCTTTTCATCCCTTCAACGTCATGAGGCTTGAAGGCTCCTGTCTGACCACCCTTGTCCACTTTTTTGAAAAGCTTGGCTTTACCTTTTTCAAGAGCCTCTTTCGATATATCGACTACAACAACCTGTGTCCCGTAGTTGTGCAATACTTTAACGAAATGCAGAGCTATATCAGGACCAATCTGTCCGGATCCAATAACACCAACCTTTTGAATAGCGCGTCCTCGGAACGAGAAAGCCATTTTTGGGTCCCTCCTTCACACCAGTGAATTTTTATTTGGACATCAATGCTTTAAATTAACATTAATTTCAATTTTTTGTAAATAAATGTAGCTAATTTTAAGCTTAAAAAATCTATGATGCTGTAAAATGGCAAGTATCTTTATGCATGGAGCAGAGACTATGAACCTGGAAGATTCGATAAAGGGAAGAAGAAGCGTCAGGTCTTTTTTGCCGGAACCAGTGCCTCGAGAGGTGATAACACGTATAATGGACTGCGCGCGTTGGGCGCCGTCCTGGGGGAACACTCAGCCTTGGGAAATAGTCGTGGCTGATGGTGAAAAGGCCAAACAGCTCGCAGAGGCTTTTGCTCAAGAGGGAAAGCGTGGAGTTTCTCCGAGATCCGATATCATTATGCCGGCCGACTTTCCGGAAGCGCATAAAAGCAGGTATATGGGGCTGGGCTACGACCTGTTCAGCTTCATGGGCATAGAGCGAGGGGACAAGGAAGCGCGGCAGCGACATTACCTCAACATGTACAGATTTTTTGGAGCTCCGGCAATTATTTATCTCCTCATTGATGGCCCCCTGAACGAGCCTTATTCATGCCTGGACATAGGTTCAATTGGCACGACAATATGCTATCTGGCTTTTCAGGAAGGTTTAGGGACAATTTACCTGGCAGCCTCAATGCATTTCCCTGACATTGTCAAGCAGGTCCTTTCTATTCCGGAATCCAAAAAGCTCGTGATAGGCATAGCCATAGGATATCCTCATCCCACTGACAAGGCCAGCCTGTTCAAAAGTCAGAGAATTCCGGTTTCCGATATGCTCCGGTTCGCCTGATCCAAATGTCTGGCGCAGTAGATGAGATGTCTAAAACAAACCATGAAAAATTTAAAGGAGCATCGGATAGGAGTAGTTCTTGACTACCATACCTCATGGTATTAGATTGAGTTTCAATGACCAGCCTGATAGACTGCGCCATGATTTTATGACCTGATGGCGAGAGCGGAAATAGCTCCATGAAAAGGCGTGATTTCATCAAAACTTTAGGGGCTGCCGGAGTCGCATCGACTATTGGTGTAGGCACGGCCCGATCGACAGGGGCCCCATCTGCCCCAGAGTTTCATTCTGGAAGTGGCGCGTCAGGTCTGACCTCTCCGTTCAGTCTGGTTTTCTCACCGTCCGGGGATCTTTTTGTAAGTGATCCACCTGCATACCAGATCGTGAAACTCGATTCAGAGCTGAAGCCCGTCAGTTCATTCGGCAAACCGGGAGCTCACATCGGGAGGCTGAACTTCCCGAAAGGAATTACGTGCGACGAGCATGGACTGCTCTATGTTGTTGATTCCAATAACTCCAGAATACAGGTCTTTGATCAGGATGGTCAGGTAAAACGGTCGGTAGGTTCAATTGGAAGCATAGGAGGATCGTTTTCGACTCCACAGGGCATCTACGTTGACGAACACAAGCGAATGCTGGTGGCCGACACCAGAAACCACAGGGTACAGATTTACAGCAATTTCGAGTTGATGTCCGTAATAGGTGATCTTGGCGATTCCAACGATCAGTTCAGATTGCCAACAGCGTGTTCATGGACTCCTGACAACGAAATAGTCGTCCTTGACAGTAAACATGGCATGGTAAAATTCTTCGGAGCTGATTCTGCTTTCCGGAGGAGTTATGGATCTGAGGGAAGCGCTCCGGGGCAGTTCAATCTGCCTCAGGGGATGCTGGTTTCGGGTGATGGACACATCTGGGTTGCTGACACAGGGAATCACAGGATTCAGCAGTTTGACATTCAGGGCAAGCTGTTAAATCTGTTTGGTAAAGAAGGATCTGGTGACGGGGAATTCAGACGGCCTACGGATCTGGCTCTAAAACAGGGCTTCATTTATGTAGCTGACAGTGGCAACAACAGGGTGGCCAGACTGAAGGCTCACTAACATCTTCATTGAGGATTCAGGACCGTACGACGAAATTAGGGATTATGGATATAGAAACCATCACCTTGATTTTTCTGATAGTTCTTTTTCTCACAGCTGAAATATACCGGATTTCACGATCCAGTCATGGAATCATAGTGTCTTTTGAAGAATCAGAGTTCGGTTTCCTGGTGTCCCCTACCTTAATGGCGAGGGTAAAGCTGAATGACGGTTCAGTAGTCTCGGCTACTGTTAATAGCTGTACAGCCTGTATGGGTCGACTGGCAGTCGGAAGCCAGGTAAGAGTCTACAGGTCTTCAGATGGACACGTTGTGGACACCCCGTGGATAAGGAAAAAGATTTCTTTTTCATGTGGTAAAGAGTGTAATTGATCAGTCAGTTAATGTAGCTGTTTGTTTCTATGAGTACCTAGAGGGAGATGATCGTTGGAGTATTTGGGGTATATCAACCTTGGAATCTTCTTGGCCCTGATGCTGTCCACCCTGTTTGGCTACATCCGTACTCCTGTGCAAACGGTGCTGGTTATTTCGACTGTCTTGTGCCTTATCGTGGGAGCGGTCTTCAAATATTCAGCTTTTGGTTTTGATGCGGTTCTTTTAATGCCCAATGAATTTTTGGGCGGGATCATTCTTCACCCAATAACTGCTTTGCTTACCGGTCTGTTTCTCGCCGGAGGTCTCAAGGCTTCCGGGGGTTTTGAAGCTCTCAAGGTTTTGTTGAGATTTCTTCGACGCAGTCCTATTGGATTGGTTGGGACCCTGGTCATCCTGATAAACCTTCCGGTGATCTCATCTCTGCCTTGTGGACGAATACTTGCTGCAGCGTTGCTTCCTCTGCTTTTCACTTTTGGTTTCGAAGGTGGACTGGGAATTCTCACTAAATCTCAGCTAATAGTCTTGATCGGGGCCTTTACCCGCAATGCGATGGGGTCTTGTGGTCCTTCTCCCATAGGAGGGGTTGGCCAGATAGCGGAGGGTTTTCTGGGTAGCTTTTTTGCTACGGCCTCTGACGGAATACTGCGAGCGCCCCAGGCTTTTGCGTTGATGCTCGGAACAGCTATTGTTGCCCTGTTTCTGAAGCTGATAAGCCAGAAAATATATCCCAATGACGTTTCATTGCGTGAAGCTCCAGGTTCAACAGGATTCAGCGATCGGGTTGAACCCGAAATAAAGGCTCCACTGGAAGGTTATCTGGCCCTCGTAATATTTGTGATTTCGCTACTCATTGCCATTTTTCAGCCACTAGGCAAGATGCCTGTTCAATCAGTTCTGGTAGCCGGAGCGATCCTGATGGTTCTGGTGTGCCGAATCAGACTAAATGATCTGCTTGAAGGAATAATCCTTCTGCCCGTGACTGCTATGGCGGCAGGCTTCCTGGCGGCAGGAGCGTTAGCCGCAACCGATGGATTCAAGGCTCTAGGTCAAATCCTGAACAGTCTTGTCAGCGTCCAGTTCCTTGGTGTTGCCGGTATGTTGGCGATATTCGTTCAGTTCCAGACGATATTACCCCTTTCCTGCGCCCGAATTCTGACGGCAGCCCTGGTGCCTGTGCTCTACCTTTTTGGGCCAGCTCAGTACGATTTCCTTAACTGGTCCCAGTTGGCTGTGGTGATGGCAGCGTACATCATAAACGCCACTACATCATGTGGACCTTCCCCATTGGGCGGAGGTGGCATGATGGGTGAAGGAACCATGAGAGCTGAGACCGGATTCATAAAAGGCGCCTATACCTTTGCATCCATGGCCATAATGGCTCCAGTGGCGGCCATATTCATGAAATTTCTCAATTTGTCCATATTCCAGCCATCTGACCCAAGGTTTATGCAGGACATAATAATGATAGCTGCATTTGTAGTGGTCATAGCGGTAGTGAACATTTTGCTCCTTGTCGTCGGGTCGAAACTTTTCAACAGTCAATCACCGAACAATTACTACGTCCAGCTTGCAGGTTTTCTCATCGGTGGGGCCATGAGCGGAGCGATCCTGGCTTTTGCCGTTTTCGAAATGGATGCGTTTAAAATTTTACAAGGGGCTGTTGGTGGCCTTATAGCCGCAGCATTGATCGGATTAATGGTTCCTAGGTCCTTATCGGCCAGAATGACTGCAACATTGAGTGGTCCCGAACTGTGATGTCATTTTTATTCAAAACCAATGCTTTTTTGTGTTTCCGATTGTTAAGAGACGAATCGGGAGAAAAAGAGGCTGCGCCTTGTTGATGTGGATAATTTTTGCATTTGTAGGCGTTTTGTCAGGGGTAATAATAGCCTGGGCGTTGGACATGAATTCTCCAAAGGAGATTGCCCAGGGCGCGCTAGGCGGCTTGATAGCCGGAATTTTAATGTCTGCCATGCTGCCTCACTGATAGAGCACAGGAAAACAGATTTATGTCCGACAAAAAAGACACACCAAAAATTGGCGCGAAGAGACAGGACACGACACAGCCATTGATCCTGCCCGGAATTCACAGGTATCAGTTTTTCACGAATCTCAAAGATCGTGGCTGGACCATGAATCTTGACAGGGTAGCCTTATTTGGAATAGTCGCCGCCATGGTGGGTGTTGTAATAAAGCCTTTGCTGCGGTGGAACCCTGCTACGATTTACTGTTACGAATGTCGAGCCTGTTACGCTACTCAGGACAGATGCCCTGTAGGAATTTCTCTTCAGGCGGAATTGGTGGTCGCCGGAAGAGTCCTGGACTATGATCGTTTTATTCGCAACGGCGGTCTGAAGTGCATTCGCTGCGGAAATTGCCAAAGCTATTGCGTGCAATATCTTCCACTACCCCAAATGTTTGCCACGATGCAGCACGAAACCAGGAAAGCCATTAAGGACGGGATTGTTCCTAAAGAAACTCTCAGGAAAGCTCTAACGCAAGGTCTTGTGGGAAAGGAATACATAGATGACTTGGTCAAGGCTATTGCGTGACCCACTTGGCTTTTTGTGGGCAGCGTTAAGTTCCAGGGGTGTACGGCTATTGATCTACGCTACTTTTGTAGCGATAGTGTTTCCCTCCAGTAGGTACATTCTCTGTGCCGTGATAGCGCTTACACTGCTGGTCATCTGGTACAGGGACTACCGAAAGACCGGCTCGAGGAAAATAGTCTATTTAATAGTGGGGATTCTGGCTCTGAAATTGGGTTATCTCGTGTCTTATGTTGATGTGAAAAACGTCGATGAAATTCGTATTGCCAAACGTCCCTGGGGGGCAGGCATAGCTCAGGTTCAGGATGGAAAATACGTCGGAGAAGGTCAAGGTTTCAGAGGTCCGATCAAGGTAGAAGTAGAAGTCAGGAATAATCGTATCATCAGCATAAATACTCTTGAATATTCAGATCTTATCTCAGTCATGGACAATCAGGTATCAGCATTCAAGCGGGAAATCCTCACCAAAGGCATGCTGGAACGCCCCAGCCAACCAGCGATGTTTCGTGGAGCCACCGAGACTTTGACCGGTTATGTCAATGCGGTTGAGTCGGCATTGTCTAAAGGAATCCCCGATTTCCCAGAATACAGCGCGTTTTCAAAGGCCTTTCTGAACGCGTTTATTGGTCAGGCGCCTGATAGGGTCACGTTGAATACTTTGGCCATTCTCTTCGCCGCTCTGATGGTTTTTGAGTACACGCTTCAGTCAATGCTGACTCCGGGAACTGGTCGATCCATAAACTGCTATAACTGCGCTTCGTGTGTTGGAGTGTGCCCCCTCAAGGAAGTTGAGGGAGTCCAGATGCCCATGGGGTTGGTATTGTTGACCAGGCTTGGAAACTACGAACGGGTTATGGAGTTGTCCAAATATTGCGTAGGTTGTGGCCGGTGCGCCTGTAAGTGTCCAATAGGTAACTCTGGCCCACTGATCATCTCTGCCGCTTTTCAGGCAGCGCGGCAAAAGAGAATTCAGCAAGGAACCGAAGCTGAGAAGGAAACTGCCTGATGACCAAAGGCATGTACATCATAATAGGCTTAGTTGTGACTGTAGTTTTGGTTGCGGCGCTGGGAGAGGTTTCACTAAAAAGTTCAACATGTATGGCCTGTCATCAGCAGGAGGGCGCCTATGTTGACTGGATGAAAAGCCAGCTGCAAAGGGACAACAAAGGTTTTTCCCACGAACTGGTGGCTTGCGCCGACTGCCACATTGAGGGCAGTCCAAAAAATACCCTGGCCTCCAGATTCAGGGGAATCCTGCATGTGATAACTTACATGACTCCGCAGATTGATCCCAGGAAACCTCAGATTTCAGGGCTTTTTAACAGGACCAAAGTTCCTAGTGAAAACTGCAAAGCCTGTCATTTGGCCTCAATGTACAGAAAAACCGTTTACAGGAAGGATATGCCGGCCGGTGATCTGAAGCAGATCGGTCTGCAGATGGATCACCTCAAGCATGTCCTGGCCAAGGAGAATTCCTGTTCGAAATGTCACGATCGTTTTAAGAATCAGGATGGACTGAGGGCTGATAAAGAGGTCAATTATTCCGAAGTAAACCACATGGCATGTGATTCCTGCCATAGTCTGGCCTCTCATTACTATCGCAACGCACAGATTCTGCCCATAGCTGACAATCAGATGGCGAGTGTGCGTGATGAAGCCTGGGATAAACTATCGACCAATCCGCGGTGGATGGTTTCTTTTCCATCGGAGAAAACTTGCCGAAGATGTCATAATGGACAAATTCATTACAAGACGAGGATATTCAAATCAGAATGTCGTGAAAGCTTTAATCTGGAAAACTGTCTCAAATGCCATCCTACCATGACTCAGACCTGGCTGGATGAATACAGGAAAAAACGGGAGTCCAGGACCTATGCTTTTACTGGCTCAAACAACAAGTTCGTGGATGACATAAATTCAGTCTTTGATAGCAATGTAAATGGGCCTTATAGTGAATTTTACTAGAAAGAACGATCCAACATTGACTGAAACAGATTTGAGATGAATTCGGGATTGATTTAACTGGAGCGCTTAGATGACCACGACGAGGGATAGTTCCAAAGACCAGATCAACAAGGAAGTCGCCAACATTATTCTGCAGACTAAAGAACCGCCTGTAGCCAGGTTTAGACTTCTCTCCAAAGGTATGGAACCTTATCACAGACTTTTCATTCAGGACGCTGAATCAGATATTTCCGGGGACAAAGGCTGTCTGGGTTGCGGAAACTGCGTTGATTCATGTCCGGTTCTGAGAAAGGACCCATCCAGGTTTGACAAGACCCAGCAAAGGACATCTTTTGCACTCGAATCATGTGTCGGAGAGGACTGTGAACAGTGCTACTCATGTGTTTTGGCATGTCCACAGGTCGATACGGCCTACAAAGACTACATAGTCGATGAGGTGACGCCGGAAACAATTCAGCCGGCTCCTAAAATTACCTCTTTGGACAATTACTACATGGCTTTGATCGCATTGATTCTGGGTGTGGTCATTGGCGTTTTTTTAGCCAGGTGATTCAAGTTCATACGGTAGGGCTTTTATAGAAAGGAAGTGATTTCATGTCTGCAATGGTTCAAGGGGCTGTTCAGCAAGACGGGCTACAGACCGAAGCGGCGGCAAGGACTGACCTTGTTCCAATTTTTATTATGGGCAAGAGATATATGGTTCCGAGCACTTTAACCATTCAAAAGGCTTTTGAATATGCTGGCTATCAATTAATCAGGGGCTGTGGTTGCCGTGGAGGAATCTGTGGAGCGTGCGCTACGGTCTACAGGCTACCGGGCAGCGCCAGGATAAGCGTGGGTCTGGCCTGTCAGACAGTCGTTCTGCCGAACATGCACCTTACCATGGTTCCGTTTTTTCCCGCTAACAGAGCTGTTTACAATCTCGAGGAACTCAAGCCTGAAGCGCAGACGTTGATGAAATACTATCCTGAACTGGCGAAGTGCATGGGATGTAACACCTGCACGAAATCCTGTCCTATGGAAATCCCTGTGATGGAATATGTTTCAGCGGCCTTGAGGGGAGATGTTGAGAAGGCAGCTGAAATATCCATGTCATGCGTAATGTGCGGGATATGCGCTTCACGATGTCCTGCAGAGCTTGGCCAGTATAACATCGCAATTATGTGCCGAAGAATCACGGGGCGTCACATTTGGCCACAGGCCAAACATGTGGAGGAGATGGTTCAGAAAATAAATTCCAACAGGTATGAAAAGCCTCTGGAACAGCTCATGACCGCAGATCTGGAAACATTAAGAAAACTATACGTCGAACGTCAAATGGAGCCCCATACGGCTCCTGAGGATTGGACGCCCGACGATAGGTCTTTTCTCTGATAGTCTGATTGAATGTAACGCCTGGGCAGGGATTATGTCCGGGCTTGACGGGAGTATTTTTGGGGCCGGAGGAATTTATGGGTTACACCGCAGAACTGATGGAATTGATCAAAAGGGTTGAGAAGACTCGACCTGAAAGAGTTATGAAAAAGAAAGCTGGACAGGAATTCCCGGCTCTTACTCTGGATCAGCGTCGTGACAGGCTTGAAAAATATCACCCCGATTTCAGGGCGGGCGCTCTTCGGGAATTAAAAGTTGGTCCCAGCAAGGGGCTTTCGATAGCTCAGGAGATAGCTGACACTTTTGAAGCGAAAAGCCGTGTAGACCCTGATAGTATTGATTTCAACGAGGTCCACTACGAAACTGACGTATTGGTCATTGGAGGTGGTGGAGCTGGGACCGCAGCGGCTCTGCTTGCCCAGGAATCGGGCGCCAGGGTCATTATCGCTACCAAACTGAGGCATGGTGACGCAAACACCATGATGGCGGAAGGTGGCATGCAGGCTTCGACCAAGAGCTGGAAGGACTCGCCGTATTATCATTTCCTTGACGTCATGGGTGGTGGCCATTTTGAGAACGATCCAGAACTTGTGAAAACGATGGTCACGGAGGCTCCCAAGGCCATAGCCTGGCTTGAGAAGCTGGGATGCATGTTCAACAAATGGCCTGATGGCAAGATGTTCACCCTGCATGGGGCGGGCACATGCAGGAAAAGGATGCATTATGCGGGTGACATGACGGGCGCTGAAATAATGCGAACGCTCAGGGATGAGGCTCGTAACCGGGTTAAAGATATTGGGGTTCTCGAGTTTTCACCTGCTGTGGAACTGTTAGTGGATGACAGGGGCCGATGCTCGGGGGCTGTGTTATATAACCTGGAAACAGAGGAATACTTCATAGTAAAAGCAAAGGCCGTAATCATGGCGACAGGTGGTTCGGGCAGGCTTCACATGAGCCGTTTTATGACCACCAACCATTATGGCGCCACTGGTGACGGTCTCGTAATGGGTTACCGTATGGGTGTTCAGGTAAGATTCCTGCACGCCACCCAGTTTCATCCGACAGGAGCCGTTTTCCCTGAGCAGGCGGAAGGTTTGCTCATCACTGAAAAAGTCAGAGGCGCTGGAGCCAATCTGGTGAATATAGACGGCGATCAGTTTGTATTTGAGAGAGAACCGAGAGATATTGAATCAGCGAGCATAATCAGGGAATGCGAGAAAGTAGGCAAAGGAGTTCCGGTGCCAGGACAGCCTGGACGTTTCGGCGTCTGGCTTGATTCTCCCATGATTGACATGCTCGAAGGAGAAGGAACAGTAGAGAGGGAGTTTCCTGCGAAGTTCATTTTATTCAAGCGTTACGGCATCGATATATCAAAACTTCCCATGTTGATTTATCCGACGTTGCATTATCAGAATGGTGGTCTAGCCTATAAATCTGATGGTTCCACAACGGTAGAGGGATTTTTTGTTGCGGGAGAAGTCGGCGGGGGAGTACACGGCGCCAACAGGCTAATGGGAAATTCTTTACTCGATATTACGGTATTTGGAAGACTGGCCGGGGAGACTGCGGGTAAATATGTCAAGGACAGGGCTGATATTGGAAAACTCTCTGTGGAGCATGTGAGAAGATATCACAAGGAACTTGATGAGGCAGGCATAGGGCTTGACAGGGTTTCTCCGATGGTTCTGCCGGACTATGGCAATCCTGAAGTCAGGAAGCGTCAGTGGACTTCTCATTACGTCGGAACTCTAAGGTAGATCAAGGACCACCATGGCTACTGTTTCACAAAAAAATGGAAAACTTCATCTGATTTTGGAATTCATCACCAACCTCAGGGATCAGTCTCCTTTTTGGAAACTCCAATCAATTGCCGTGGGCATTGTTCTGACGATAATGATTTTGGGAGGGGCGCTTGTCGCCATATTGACTTTTTCAAGTATTTTCGGTGGAGGAAACCTTTCGTATAGCGCGTCAGGTTCGCCGGGGCCAGTTGTCTTCAGGCACTACACGCACATGACCTTCAAGGATGGAAAATACAGGGACTGTGTTGTCTGTCATGACAAGATCTTCGCTGCCCAGAAATATGGGACGTTTGTCATGAGGGCGCTGGATGATTCACCACCCGTGAAAGTTCACATCGGCAAAGACGTTTCGACTCTTTTCGTTCCCGGTTCAATAACCGAGGATGAAAACTCTATGGTGACCTACGCCGTCTCGAGGGCTTGCGCGACATGCGCCACCGGCTCGTGTCATGATGGAAAAGAGTCCTTCAGTCGTTTTAACTGCTTGGGATGTCACAGGGCAAAATGAAATGACGAACATATACAAGCCACCCAAGGGTCTCATGATCAATCAGAATGGAAAAATTTCCGAGGAGAGAGAAATAGGCGCTAAAAAGCGCTGGGGAATGGTGATAGACCAGAGGCGATGCATTGGATGCCATAGCTGCACGGTAGCGTGTAAGAGTGAAAACAATGTCCCTCTGGGCTATTGGCGATCTTGGGTGAAGGGCATTCAAAAGGGTGTTTTCCCAGACGTGGGAACGATGTTCCTCAGACGCCTTTGCAACCAGTGTGACACTCCTCCATGCGTTCAGGTCTGTCCCGTGCAGGCCACCGTCCGCAGAGAAGAAGACGGTGTGATAGTCATGTATTATGGAAAATGCATCGGCTGCGGAATGTGTATTTCTGCATGTCCCTACGATGCGCGATTTTTCAACCCTATAAGACATACGGCTGACAAATGCGATTTCTGCTCTGTCCGGATAGAAAACGGGCTACAGCCAGCCTGTGTGGATGCGTGTCTATCAAAGGCATTGATATTTGGGGATCTTAACGACTCTTCTTCTGAGGTGGCCAGGGTTCTGGCTTCTACGCCAACATCCATCATTAAACCTGAACTGGGAACTAATCCAAAGGTCTTTTACATACAGGCTGACCATGATCTCATGGGCAGGATACATTTCACCAATGATTTCAAAGAGGGAATCCTTGAGTACAACAGGAGTATCCCAAGTCCAAATGCCTCCTACTGGTTAAATAGTGGTGACAGATAGATGGATGCCGCAGTCTTGTATAATGTCCCTCATGAGATCCCCTGGAAGGTTTATATTCCGCTCTATTTCTATTTTACAGGTCTGTCTGCCGGATCTTTCATTCTATCAACGCTATCAACGGTGTTTGGGATCAAGCGTTTTAAGCCGATGGCTCTGCCTTCAGCCATCATATCGTTTGTGCTGTTGCTATTGGCTCCGGCATGCCTGATCCTGGATTTGCACCAGCCTCTCAGATTCTGGCATACGCTTGTCCCGGAATACTTCAACCGAACCTCAGCCCTGTCGTATGGTTCGTGGTTGCTCACTCTTTATCCCATAGCCAATCTGATCTACATTTATTTCATATTTGTGAAGAACGAGTCTGTAACTAAAATAATAGGCACAATAACCGTACCTCTGGCCATTTTTGTTCACGCCTATACGGGATTTGCTTTTGCTTTGGTGCGTGCTCGAGCCTGGTGGCATTCCGCCCTCATGCCCGGTTTCTTTCTCACGTCAGCTTTACTGTCGGGTATAGCGCTTCTGGTTGTAGTGGCCATGATCATGAACAGATTCCTGAAGGAAAAACTGGATCCGGATCTGTTTAAAAGTCTCCGACTGATGATGATAGGAATTCTGCTGACAGATCTTTTCTGGACTGGTTGTTTCTGGTTAACACTTTTGGTGTCCAACGCCGATGGATATGCGTCGATAATGGTTGCGCTGCACGAGAAGCTCTACCTGTGGGGCGAAATTGTAGCCGGCATGCTCATACCTCTGATCATATTGTTGGCTCCCAAGACCCGTCATGATCGCAGTTGGCTTGTCCTGGCTTCATTACTGATCATCGGTGGGGTTTTTCTGATGCGTTATTCGGTTGTATTTATAGGATTTGAAATTCCATTAAGCTAACTTTGTTTTACGCTGAGATGTAAATGACTAAAGTGACCCGAAGAGATTTTATAAAAACCGCATCATTGATGGGCGGAGTTTCCCTGTTCGCTGGTTGCAGTTTATTTGGCAGCGCGCCTCAGACACCCGAATACATTAAAGGCGCCCCAGGGGTTGACCCGATAGAGAGTCTTCGGGGCATCAAGAGCCTTTTCAGCGTGTGCAATCTTTGTAATGGCAAATGTGGCATTTGTTGCCGAACAGCTCAGGGAGCAGTAGTAAAAATTGGTGGCAGTCCATACCATCCAGTATCGAAAGGGGATCCTCTGTCTTTCGATGTCCCGTCTGAACAGGCGTCACTGATTGGCGCTTCAATCTGCGCCATCGGCTCCAGTGGAATCCAGACCCTGTATGATCCGTTCCGTGTTGCAAAACCACTTAAACGGGTTGGTCAACGTGGGTCCGGTAAGTGGAAGTCAGTTTCATGGTCTGAGGCGTTTTCAGAAATTACCAATGGCGGGGACCTTTTTGGTGAAGGTAAAATCCAGGGACTCAGAACGCTCAAGGACGCAGGGGAAGGATTTGGGTTTCTGGCCGGAGAAATTGATTGGGGATCTTTGACCTTCATAAAGGGTTTTCTCGGCAAGTTTCCTGGGGCCAAACTGTTCAGGGATGACAATGCTCTGGCGCAAGAGATTGTAAAATCATGCAACAGAGCAGTTTTTGGTAATAATTTTGGTGATGTACACCCCGACTACGGGGCTGCCAGGCTTTTGATAAATTTTGGGTCAGCTCCGCTGGATTCAGGCGTGCCTCTGGTTTCAACGGCAAGGGAGATAGCCAATGCAAGGGCATCGTTACCGGGTATGAAGTGGGTTGTGATTGACCCTCGTCAGTCGGTATCAGCAGCCAAGGCAGACTTGTGGATACCGATAATTCCGGGTAAGGATCTGAGCTTTACGCTTGCCGTCATGAAGGCTATTTACGACAGATACCCACAGGCGGTTAAATTCACAAATGAAAGCATTACCAATGTTCTGAGGAAACATTCTGTTTCAGAATATGCTGATGACGCGGGTTCCTATGAGGCTGCGGCTGTAGAGGTGGCTCGATATCTGGCTGAAGCAGGCCCCCTGGCCGCTGTCATCCCTGGCGCCGGTGTTTATGGCCAGGAAAACGGCAGACTGACGGCTGAAGCAGTCCTGGCGTTAAATCTTGTAATTGGCTCAAACCCATGGTCTGGCGGCCTAACATATTGTGATGAATCGTATTTCTTGGAATCTGAGAAAAATATCATCGGCCCTGTGGATCAACGAGTTTCTAAAATAAGGCCTCTGGCCCCGTGCAAGGCATTGTTCATATGGGGTTCCGACCCACTTTATTCAAGCCTTAACTTCGAAAGTACTATTTCGAACGTCAAGGACCTCCCTCTGGTGGTTGCTATCAGTCCAGTGATTTCACAAACCGCCTCCATGGCCGATTTCATTTTGCCTGATACAACTTACCTTGAGCGGTGGGATGTATGTTCAGCTCCGTCGATGACCTCAAGTAAGGGATTCGGTCTGCGTTCACCCGTTGTTGGCGGTCTGGATGCCCGAAATGGCAGGTATTTCCCGATTCTGCAGGATTCCAGGCTCATGGAAGACATACTCTACAAATTTTCCCAGGATCTGAGCCTGGGGTTTGGAAAAGAACTGGCCGTCGAGGAGTCACCCAGTATATCCAGAGCTTTTTATTATAAGGCTGCCAGTGAGGTGTTCAACTCGTATAATCGATCAGAGGGTAAGACGGATATCGGGTCAGTTACCGTTGAACAGATGTTTGAACGGGGCGGGTATTTCCAGAAATCATCATCCCCCAGAAAAATTGATATGAAACTGGTCGATTTCAGTGCAAATCCATCCAGATGGGGTGAATGTGTCAGGTTTGACAGACCGATGAATAATGAATTTCTGACCTTGATAACGTATTCTTTACCTTTTCACAGGTCTGCGCCTTCATCTGTCAATTCATGGCTTCGGGAGATTCTACCTGAAAACAGACTGATTATTAATCCGGTTGACGCATCCGCCAGAGGGCTTAAACAGGGCGATATCATAAATCTTGAGAGTTCTGAAGGTAAGATCAGGCGATCATTACGAATCCAGATAGCGCCAGGAATAAGACCTGGCGTTGTGGCGCTTGCAAATGGTTTTGGATACAGAGGCTCAGGAGCTACGCCGTATTCGATTGACAAAAGTAATGAATATGTGGACAAACCGCGATCTGCCGGAGTAAACTCAATGGAATTCATGCAAAAAGGATCGTTGGTTCTGATCCGCAAAACCTGATTCAATTATTATTCAGGAAAAGGAACTTTAATTTTTGGAGGATGCATTTGAAACTCAGTGAATATTTTGATTCAAAAAAAGGGTATGGGATAATGGCTACCGCGGACCAGAAAGGAGAGGTTAACGCCGCTATCTATGCTCGACCCCACTTCATGGATGAAGATACCATCGCTTTCATAATGAGAGAAAAGAAGACATACGCCAACCTGCAGGAAAACCCTTCAGCCACTTATGTATTCATAGAATCAGGTGGTGGCTATGCGGGAAAAAGACTATATCTGACCAAACAGAAAGAACAGACGGACGACGCCTTGATAGCAGAGATTTGCAGGCGCTGCGATTACACGATGTTTTCGCAGGATCTTTCACGTCACGTCGTCTTCTTCAAAATTGACAAAATCCTGCCGCTAATCGGCTCTGGAGACAAGAAGTAGGAAGACTTGCTGTTAGTAGTCCAAGCCTCGGGGTCCAGCCCGAGGCTTTTATGACTATTGCTTACAACTCTTCACCTACAGTCACGCATTACTCGAGGAGTCCAACCTGTCCAAACGGCGGGCCTTCGGCTTTTTCGTGGTGAAGCAGGATTCCACCGGCTTAATTTGCGATTCTTTTAGTCACAATCAAGGAAGGGTGGAGCGAAAATATGAAAGTCTTTATCACTGGAGGCAGCGGATTTGTGGGATCAAATCTCACAAGATTTCTGGTTGATAGAGGTTTTGCGGTCACTATAATGGCGCGAAATCCCGACAAGGGCCCCGTTCTACACGCCAGCGTGAAAAAAATTGCCGCTGATTCGACTAAACCGGGAGACTGGCAGAATGAAATCGGAAATTTCGATGTTCTCATAAATCTAGCCGGCATATCTGTTTTCCACCGCTGGGACGACTCTTACAAAAAGATGCTGAGGGACAGCAGAGTACTGACAACCAGAAATCTCGTCCACGCTATTCCGACCGGCCTATCAAAACCAATGACCCTGATTAGCGCATCTGGAGCCGGATATTATGGGCTCAGACAGGATGAGGAACTCGATGAGACATCACCTGAAGGAGATGACTTTCTTGCCAAATTAGCTTATGACTGGGAAGAGGAGGCCATAAAGGCTGAAACGAAAGGCGTAAGAGTGGCAAGAATCAGAATCGGCATAGTCTTGGGGCATGACGGTGGCGCTCTCCACCAAATGACCCTGCCTTTCCGTTTTTTTGTCGGTGGCCAGATCGGAGATGGAAAACAATGGATTTCCTGGGTTCACATCAATGACATCTGCAGGGCAACTCATTTCTTGATCGAAAAAAAACAGATTAAGGGACCTGTAAATTTCACGGCTCCAAAACCTGTCAGAAATGTGGAACTATCCAGAACTATAGCCCGAATCATGAGAAGGCCAGCTTTTGTGCCGGCCCCCGCTTTCATCATCAAAGCCGCTCTAGGTGAATTCAGTTCTTATGTCTTGAACGGCCAGAGGGTGATTCCTAAAACGCTTTTGGAAAATGGTTTCAAATTCAGTTTTCCAAACATTGACGATGCTCTGGAAAATCTGCTGTAAATTCAAGTCCATTGATGTTCGTGATGCTTGAATCTTTTGCTTGCGCAATGGGGTTTGGTCTTCCCCAGTAATCCGCATCTGTAGCCAGTGATTTGTCTTCAATAACCACGCTGACCGAAAGCAGAATCGGGATGGCTGGCCTGTCTGCCCCATAATTACATTAACTTTTACATTAAATAATCATTATAACAAATTTATTTGACAGGATATATCATATTTGGTAAGCAGCTAGTTACGTTTAGATCAGGGGTCGAAAATGCTAGCATTTAGATCAAGGCGTTCGGATCAGTCAATAAAATTGCCTAATCACACGGTAGTCTACGGTATAGTTTTAACTGCGGTGGGGATATTCATAACACTCGGGGCATTTACGAGACTGTACGAGTTGCGAGAATTTTTTCCTCTACGTCTGCCAGACCAAGTAAATGAATTCATTCTGAATTATGTTCCGTTCATAGTAGGAGTATTTGTAACGACAGTGGCCTCATGCGCCGGGGCCATAGTCGGACTTAACTGGCTATTTGGTGGCTTGAGACACATGTCTCGCCTCAGGGTTCTGATGAATAGTCCTGGCGAGTATTATCGCCCTGAAACCGTTTCATTTGGATTGAAGGAAGGCAAACTGCAGTCCTATGATCATGCCCCGTCACTGATTTTCTACATAATTGGCAAAATATGGTCTAACGCCAGATACATATCCGAGATACCGGGTCAGATAGTAAGACACAATGTTCGGTTCATATGGAAAGCCGTTGCGATAGCGATAGTGATACATTTTAGTTTCAAATTCCTGGAACTGGCGCCTCCATATTTTTCTGGACTAGGGTTAGGGGTTGGCTATGTATTACCATCGCCGTTGCCTTTCTACAAATTGTTGCTGTTGGTTTGCGCCCTCAAGTTCATAATAGCGCTGTCGCTAATTCCTCTGAAGAAGCCTGGGGCAAGTCGTGAAATGGATTCCATGATCGTAGAAGGAACCGGGCACCCATCCGTATTTTTTTCCATTCTGGAAGAAGGCTCGAAAATATTTGCGAAAAAAAATCTCGGTAATACGGTTTCACGAACATCTCAAACGACCTGTAAAGATGGAGAAAAGCAGGTCGGGACTTTAATAGAGAGTTTTCCTGAATATGTTAAGACTTCATCGCGAATTTCAGCGTTAATCGCGCTGTTTCTCGGTTCTGTTATGGTAGTTGTTGGTTTTCTTCAGATGATCCTGATGCAATATCCCAGTTTTTCGGTTCCCTACGATGATTTTTTCCGACTCTACAGTTTGAGTCTGATAGTCGATCTTGTTTTGAACGTGTCAATCATCCTTTTTGGCAAAGGGTTCCTGGATCAGGCCGGTTCCCTGCTTGCAGTTTACCGGTTCAGATCAAAAATTGTTTACATAGAAGCCAAAGGTGATTTTGACGGGGAAGAGAATAAGGGATATTCAAAAAAATCCAAAAAAGAAGCAGTCAATTTTGATCCTCTGCGCCAAGGGGCCTTTAATGTAAGATATTTTTCGGCTGAGGCCGTATCGGAGGCTATCACTCCTCAAGGCGTGCGTGAGCTGATAGGTCTGGAGACATCAGACAAGCTCATGAAAGAGGTTTCAGTTCTCAAGTTCCTGCCTTTCCAGGTAAAGTTCACTGAAAGGTATCCATCATCGTGGTCTAGCCAGATTAATCACATCGAAGGGGCTGAGGATGGGGTCATAGTTGTCGGGGATGATCATCTGGAGGAAGAGGAGCTGGGCGCCAACAGCGCAGCGGCCGCCTCTAACGCGTAGCCCATGGGGTTAAACAGAAACACAAAAGGGATGCTTGTTCTCATTCTGACATTTTTTGCATTGGAAGCAAGGGCCCACGATCATAAGCCCGCTCAGGGATTTGGGCAAGATATTCTGGTGTCCTTCAAGCATCAGAAAACGTTTAGGAAAGATAGCTTGCATGGTCTGTTCACAAGATTGAGGGAAACGGTAGTTGCTATCGGCGGAGAGCCGCATCATGCAAGAGTATTATTTCATGCAGGCAGGGATTTTGAGATTGATCCTTTCTTTCTTGCTTCAGTGGCCTTCGTTGAGTCGAATTTCAGGCCAAACATAAAGTCCAACAGGAACGCAAAAGGCCTGATGCAGCTCAGACCGGTGGTTCTGGAAGTTCTCGGTGTAACGAATCCGTGGGATCCCTATCAGAATGTGATGGCCGGGGCGGCATATCTCAGGCATTGTTTTGAGAGATATTCCAAATACGATAACTCCACATATCTTGCCTTGGCAGCCTACAACATAGGTCCTGGCAGACCTCAGAAACTGGAACAGTCGGAATCGGCATCAAGATTTGTCAAAAAAGTCTTGACTGTCTATAATAGATTATCTTCAGACCCTTCGCGTTCGAGCAGA
This sequence comes from uncultured Desulfomonile sp., assembly GCA_964542775.1. GTDB lineage: Bacteria > Desulfobacterota > Desulfomonilia > Desulfomonilales > Desulfomonilaceae > CAITZA01. The sequence goes on along the minus strand of CAZIVV010000036.1, from coordinate 17,950 downwards.
CATAGCCTAAACGCAGAATTGGTCGAAAACAGAATTGCAGGGGTAAGGTGACAATTGTTTCATTGAACATGTATCCTGAGACATTTTCGAAAGCCTTGTTAAAAGCCTTTGAAAAAAGTTTTGTCATCCATGCCACTTTATATTTCCAAAAAGTAATGCGGGCCTTTTTTTTGGGGACCCATAGCTCCCGCTTCGAAGTAGATGAGGTGAGCCGATGAAGAAAAGTTTGTCAGTATTGGTATTTTTTTTGGTAGGCATTGTATTTCTCTGTGGAACAACAGCCTCTGTGGCTGAAGACTTTCTGGTGATAAAGAAAAAGAGCGGACCAACTCAAAAGGTTCCTCTGAGTTTTCCACCTGAACAGATTGAGTCATTCCATGTCGAATCGACTCCAACTCCTCCAGCTGGAGTGCCGGAAAGAGAAACACAGGAAGCCGAAATCCAAAAAGAGCAGACTGCCAGGGAGAGCGATCGGGAGCGGCCTTCATCATCTCCATTTGGAGCTCAGCCCGGTTTGAAGAAAGCCCCCGGAGCTGATGGAGAAGGTCTTTCAGGACCCACACGTCAAAAGACCGGACCGAAACACGATTCAGTTTCCAAGGAAGGTCCTCGCGGCCTCATGGATTCCCCAGTGTCGGACACCACCAGGAAATCCGATAAACCGACTCCATCAAAGTTTGGTCCAACAGAGTCTCCTGATTCGGTGTCACCAAGGCAGACAGGTTTCACAGTCAATGTTTACAAGCTTCCGGAAAACATAGCCGCTCTTCCCGATTACAGCGCATTTCGACCAACAAAGATTCTGTTTTCTGACAAGATTGACATCGATCCATCAAGATTCAGATCAGACCTGCAGGGACTACCTGAAAATACCGATGGGATGGGCCTGAGATTCATGGGAAACTTCCTGGTCTCCGGTGAAGGTATTTTCAAAGTCAGGATCGAGTCAAAAGATGGCGCCAGGGTGCATATTGATGACAAAACTCTCATCGACAATGACGGTATTCACGATGCTTCAGTCAAAACAGGGTATGTTCATCTGGCCGAAGGAATGCATTCTATCATTGTAGACAGTTTCAATTCGAAAGGCGCTCCACTTGTAAAGCTTTTTGTTCAGGGCCCTGAGGGAGACGAGCAGGCGTTTGTGGTCAGCCAGGGTTTGGCTGGTTGGAAGGAGCCCGAAAAACCTTATGACGTCCTGTGGGGGCAGGTGTATTTTGTACCGCAGGGGAACTACCCAGAAGGTCCTGATTTCACTAAACTCAGTCCGTTGGGCAGACTCATAACGCCGGAGCTGAACCTGAAAGGGGCTCCACTGATTCCGGGAATACCGGGCCGTAAAGACATGGTTGGCATCAGGTATCAAGGATTCTTCAATGTTACCGGAGCCGGCATATTTGCTTTCAGAATGGCGTCCAATAACTTTGCAAAACTGACCATAGGCAAGAGTGATATAATAGAGGCGCCAAAAGGGACCAAGCCTGATAGTGACGGTTCACTTGGTTGGGCGTTTCTTCAGCAGGGTAGCTATCCAATAACGGTGGACTATTTCAACGCCCAAGGTGATCCGAAACTTCAGTTGTTCGTGACCTCTCCCACTAAATCCGAAGAACTGTTCAACCCATCCAGAAATGTCGAAGGTTTTGCAGCAGATACCGGTCAAATGAATCTTATTCCGGCGTTTGTGTATTTTCTGACCCCGAACACCAGGAAACTGCCCAATTTTAACAAACTTTCTCCAGCGGGGATGTTTTTCTCCAAGGCAATTGACTATCCTGTAAATCGAGGATCCCGCGAGTTCCCAGGGATTCCAAAGAGAGAGGAATGGCTTGGCATAAGATTCTACGTGAAATTTTCCCTGACCGACCAGGAAACCGGAACCTACAAATTCAGGGTGGTTTGCGATGACGCCGCCAGGCTGATAATAGGAAAGAAAATCGTCGTCAATGCCGAGGGATCAGGTCAGAAAGTCATAGAACAGACGGGCAGTGTAGATTTAACAGTCGGCAGTCACGAGATGTTTCTGGATTATCTCCAGACTACTGGACCGAGCGCATTACAACTCTACATAACCCCGCCAGGTGGCGAAGAAAAAATATTCTCATTTGAGTAAAAGTTCCAGGCTCTGGCCTCTTCACTAAGTCCAGAGCCTTACAAATTATTCCCTGGTTTCTTCCTCTGACTCAGCATCCGGACTCACCAATTGAAGCCTCGGCCGTTTATCGATCTTTTTTGGGGGATCAAGATTGATTCTGGCTTTGGCTATCAGGTCCGAAAATCTCTCGAAATCGTCTGACAGGAATTTTAATGTAAAATGTGGAAGGTTTACGTGAACGACCCCTCCTGGGCACATTGTCACGGCTCCAAAACCGTCATCACTGGATAAAAGTTTTTGATCGTCCACTTTTCGTCCTTTTCATTATTTTTTACTATTTTATAGCGCCTGGTTTGCCGTGGCAACAGAATTGATGTAAAATTAGATCGAAATGGATAGCTCAGCAATCAAAACCGATCGCAGTCCGGCAATGGAATTTGGTGATCAAAAATCCAAGACCTCCTTTTTCGTTAAATATTCCCCTGAGGTAACAGCGGTAATACTGGCTGGTGGTAAAGCCAAGAGAATGGGTGGTCTAAACAAGGCTCTGCTTGAGATAAATGGAAAATCGATTATCGAGAGTGAAATAAAAATCCTGGATGAAATATTTTCAGAAACTATAATTATAACCAACTCGCCTCAGAATTTTGAATTCCTTGGAAAGCCTACCTATACCGACATCATTCCTGACAAAGGATCACTAGGTGGGTTGTATACGGGCTTGAAATCGGCAAAAAATTATTACTGCTTTTTTGTTCCCTGCGACATGCCGTTTCTGAACAGTGGAATAATTCATTTGATGCTATCTAGCATTGATGGACACGATATAGTAATTCCAAGGATCAATGACCACGTCGAACCTATGCATGCCATCTATTCGAAGAAATGTCTGCCATTTATTGAGAAACTTCTGGTGACCGGTGATCTGAAAATCAAACACCTTTTTACGCTCGTCGATACTTATGAAATTCCGGAAAATGAAGTAAGGAAGTTTGATCCTGATCTGGATTTTGTCATTAACGTCAACACCCCTGAAGACCTCGAAAACGCGTCCCACATATACATGCTGAAGAGAAGCTAAGATGGGCCAAAAAATTTTGTGAAGCTAGTACTCATAAGGTAAAAAAAGCTTTCTGTGCTCGTATAGGGCAAATCTGTCCGTCATACCCGCAATATAGTCACAGACGATCCTTTCTCTGGATTCGGATCCTTCATTTATTCTTTTCTGGATTCCAGGGGGCAGTTGGAACGGCCGCTCAACGTATTCCGTGAAAAGGTCTGTGAGCAGTCTGTTAGCTTTATACTGCATCCTCATGAGCTTGTGGTGGGTATAGAATTTTTGGTAAAGAAATTCATCGAGCTGTTTCTTCCACGCAAGCATTTTTCTGGAGAAGTTAACCACAATAAATTCAAGAGCCATGGCGTCTTCAGGTGACATCAGAGAATGGCCGCGAATATTTTCATCAGTTTGGTCTACAAGATCACGTATGAGTTTGTCTATGAGGATTCTTATGCACTGGTATCTGAATGTATCGCGGTCCGTCCAGTCACAAAATTCTTTGACAGCAGACGTTATGTATTTCCATATCTCAAGTTCTTCTAGATCTGATTCTTCAAAAAAACCTGATCTTAATCCATCCTCAATGTCATGACAGCTATATGCTATTTCGTCTGCGCGGTTCACAATCTGAGTTTCAATGGAGGGTTGAGGTGACTCCGATAGTGATTTGATGTCTTCTTCTGGAGCGTGATCGTAAGCTGTTGAATGTCTGATTATTCCTGATCGGGTTTCAAAGGTGAGGTTCAAGCCTGGAAAGTCTGGGTAACGCGTTTCGAGCAAATCTACTACTCGCAAAGATTGTCTGTTGTGCTCAAATCCTCCAAAATCTCTCATCAGGGCATGTAAGGAATGCTCTCCGGCATGACCGAAAGGGGTATGTCCGAGATCATGCGCCAAGGCTATCGCATGGGTCAGATCCTCGTTGGCTCCAATGTACTGGGCAATGCTGCGGGCAATCTGCGCGGCTTCCAGCGTATGCGTGAGCCTGGTTCTGTAATGATCCCCTTCATAGTAGGCAAAAACCTGGGTTTTGTATTCCAGTCTGCGAAAGGCCTTAGAATGTATGATCCGATCTCTGTCCCGCTGAAACGAAGTGCGGAACTGGCATTCCCTTTCAGTCCGCAAACGGCCTCGACTCTTTTCAGAGAGGGTAGCGTAAGGCGCCAGATGTTCTCGCTCCCTTTTCTCCTGAACTTCTCGATTGATTAACAAGATCTGAACCTCTCGGTATGACGGTGGCAGCCCGTTACGACTATTTTGAAGATTTACCTGCCCGAAACTCCAGAGCTTTCGTCAAAATTCACACCGACAGGCAATCCCGTATTTTCGAGTTTATAGGGCCTCGGTCCAGGCAACACGACGTTAACCAGAGCTGCGAAAAGGACCACAACCAGTACGGAAACCCCAGCAAAAATGAACATCCTGAGGTTTCTCTTCGTGGAAGCCCCAGATCTTTGTGACTCTGTTTCAGCCGGAAATCTGAAATGGTTGAATGCGTCTTCAGGTAGAGTGAAATCAGAAGAGTGAGAATCCAAAGATTTGCCATCATGATCAAGGCGCTGTTTCGGGGCTACAGTGAGATCAGGGTTGTGGTCTGGACAAACAGTCTGAGCTGCACAACCCGTCAGTAGACCCTCCCCAGCGCATCTGGGACATTTGGCGCTCAACTCCTGTCCCGGGGATAAATTCACATTGCCGGTCCGTAGCAATTCGTGACAATGAGGACATTCTACTATCATGATATCTCCCGGGGAACCTCTTGTTGTTTTATTCTCCAAAGAGCGGAGAAGTTAATAAGTATTTTATTCCTTGAGGGACTTTATGATCTTTGGGATTTCTCCTATGTCTGGAAAACGCCCGGTTTTCTTCTTTGAGAATATTATCTTGCCAGTATATTCCACATCAAAGATACCCCCGCTGGATTGAACCATTTCAATATCGAATCCAAACTCTTTTTTCAGGTCTTCCGCCAGACTGGCGGCGCGTGGTCTATAGTTTCAGCTACCGCAATAGGTGATCTTGCAATCGGCCATTTCTTCCAACTCCTTTGATCTTATTATCATTGCATAAACGCCAACATTATATTGTTTTCATGAACAATAATCAAGGCGGCTTATGGCTAGTGATATTCAATGGATTCTATTTTGAGCTTCCCAACCATTTTGAGAAGCGAATCAGCCGCAACCCCGTCTGACGCCGTTCCTATTTTTATGTGGGTAGCGTCAGCCGGAGTCTGTTTGAGTGTAGGGTCCACAGACAACCATGAGCCCACATAGGATTCGGCCCATGCGTGATAAAGGAAACCAAGCCCCTCTGAGTAAACCAGGCCCGTAACTATTCTGGTTGGAATTTTTAGCGCTCGCGCCAGCGCCGTGTAGAGGGAAGCGTGAGACTGGCACTCGCCCTCCATCGTCTGAAGAACCTCAAGAGCGCTGAACGAATCCCTCATCGATTTCCGGATGTTATCTGAAGTCCAGTTTACCAGTTTGATCACACGATCGATATCACCGTCTCTGGATAGGACAATCGAGTCCGCCAGCTGAATAATCTTGTTGTGCGCAGACTGTATGGTGAACGTCGAGGCCAGTTCTTTTTCAAGATTTGGCGCCTCATTTGGTCCAGCCACTACCACTTTTTGACCCCTACTGTCCCGACTAAGTTGCGCAACATTTTCTACGTTAATTACCAGCCGGAAAGAGTTATTTGATGGATCTTCACTCGCCGGGGTCAGTCTCTGACGATGGTCATCAGGAAATAAGGAAGGATCGACTCCACTCATTGTAGCTGACAGATATTTTGTCTTGGATGGATTCCTGATTGACTTGGGCGATTTGACCAAACTCAGGTCGAGGATCAGATCTTTCTGCTGGGCCTTTTTGCTGAGAAACTCCCTGGCGAGCGATTCGTCCTCTAGAACCGTTATCAAAGAACCGTCAAGCGCCTTCTCTAGTACCGTCAGTCCCTTTGGGTTCAGCCAGGAATTAACTACTGTTGAACCTAGTTTGTTTTGAACTTTCCAAACAGCTTCATTGGGTCCAGGACTCCCGGAAACTTTCGTAATTAACTGTTCAACCAATTCCATGGATTGCTTCTCAGGATTGAAGACCGTGAAGGAATTGGTCGCGTCATGGCTCAACCCTTTTAGAGCCGGCATCAGTGAAATGGCGCTCGAATGATACAGGTTCCCTTCTACCTGGTAAGTCTGATCAATCTTCTCTCCAGAGGCTGTCATGTTCACAACCAGTTTTGCGCCCTCGTTCTTGCCTGTTACTTCCAACCTCTTGTCGTTCATGTCTACAAATGATTCAAACGAGATCAGAGTCAGGTCGGGGCGCACTAGAATCTTTTCTTTCATGTTAATTTCACTGGTTTTTTTTAGCGCTGTCAGCTTCATGACCGAGTCGCTGTTTATTAAAAAGTTCTTGCCTGATGGCTCAATGAGAAAATGACTGTAACCGACCTTGTCTTCCTGAAAGTAAATGCCATACCACGCTTCCTTGAAGGCAAATTTTCCGAGATCAGAATACCCCTCCATATTTTTGATTGCCGCCCCGTCTTCGTGCGCAAGTCTGAACACACAGGAAGCGTTCCACACAAACAGGAGCGTTATAATTGCCAATTTCAGAAACGCAGGCTTCATAATGAATTTCTAATATCACGAATTTACCTCTTGATCTACAGGAGTTCGGCATCTTATGCATGGATCTTAGTCATGGGGTCTTCATGATGGAGTATTTTGCCATCAGGCGATGTAGGGTTGGCTCTGGGCCCGTCAAGTGAAGCTGACCCTCAGTTTCCGGCAGGCTACCGGTGGTTTAGGCTCTCAACGGCTCGCCACATTGGTATTGACTTTGAATCAGGTACTGCTACAGTTACATGTTTGCAGATCGGCATACGCTTGCCCTGTTTTTGAGGTTTAGTCGGAGGAGAATTATGGATTACAAAGACACACTGAATTTGCCGCAGACAACTTTTCCAATGAGAGCAAATCTACCCAAACGTGAACCAGAGCTTCTCGACAGGTGGAAGTCAGGGCAGATCTATGAAGAGATTACGAAGGCTTCACAAGGAAGACCCAAATATATTTTGCATGATGGTCCACCTTACGCCAACGGTCACATTCATTTGGGAACGGCCTTGAACAAAATACTGAAGGACATGATAGTCAAGTCGAAATTCATGTCCGGGTTCGATTCAAATTACGTGCCTGGCTGGGACTGCCATGGTTTGCCAATTGAACATCAGGTTGACAAGGAATTAGGCAAGAAGAAGCAGTCCATGACAGAAGTGGAAGTCCGAAGGAAATGCCGCGAGTACGCTGAGAGTTTCATAAAAATACAAAGAGATGAATTTGAGCGTTTAGGCGTGTTTGGTGTGTGGGAAGATCCTTACCTTACAATGAATTTCAGGTATCAGGCGACCATAGCGCGGGAACTGGGCGAGTTTTTTCAGGATGGTTCTGTCTACCGGGGCAAAAAACCTGTTCATTGGTGCTCTTCCTGTGTGACGGCCCTTGCTGAGGCCGAAGTTGAATATGCCGATTCATCGAGTCCTTCCATTTTTGTCAGGTTCAAGGCGGGTAGCGATTTTTCCCCGGTCATACCTGAGCTTGCCCGCAGGACCGACGTTTATGTTGTTATATGGACCACTACCCCGTGGACGATACCGGCTAATCTCGCTATAGCAGTTCATCCAGATGAGTCTTACGCAGCCGTGGAGACTGACAAGGGCGTTTTGATTCTGGCGGAGCGACTGGTTCCAGTAAACATGGAAGCGTTTGGAGTTGCAGACTACAAGATTCTTTCAACATTCCCGGGCTCGTCGCTGGAAGGCCTGAAATGCGACCATCCACTCTATGGCAGGGAGTCCATGATAATCCTTGCCCCCTTCGTAACGCTGGATTCCGGATCTGGCTGTGTTCACATAGCCCCGGGCCACGGACAGGAAGACTATGAGGTAGGACGAAAGTACAACCTTGATGTCTATGCTCCGGTCAACGATTACGGTATTTTTACCAAGGAAGCCGAATTCTTCGAGGGAAAATTTGTTTTTGACGCCAACAAGGATGTTATCGCGAAGCTCAACGAGAATGACGCTCTGCTCGGTTCAGAAAATATTAGTCATAGTTATCCACATTGTTGGCGATGCAAGAAACCTGTTATATTCAGGGCCACACATCAGTGGTTTATTTCCATGGAGAAAACAGGCCTCCGGTCCAATGCTCTGAAAGCCATAGATACTGTAAACTGGATTCCTAAATGGGGTAGAGATCGAATCTACGGTATGATTCAGCACCGACCTGACTGGTGTATATCCAGACAAAGGAGTTGGGGTGTTCCCATAACCGCGTTGAGATGCTCGCAATGTGATTCGGTAGTAGCGCCACCCGAGTTATTCCAGAAGGTATCCGCTTTGTTTGAGGAGAAAGGAGCTGATATCTGGTTCGAATCGACAGTGGACCAACTGGTCCCTGATGGCCTCACTTGCCCTAAATGTAACAGCTCTTCATTTGTTAAAGAGACTGATATCCTGGATGTGTGGTTTGATTCGGGTGTTAGCTGGGCCGCTGTGTGTGAACAACGCCCATCCCTGCAATATCCCGCTGACCTGTATCTTGAAGGTAGCGACCAGCACCGTGGCTGGTTCCATAGCGCCCTGTTGACCTCGGTTGGAACCAGAAAGCAGGCCCCGTACCGGGGTGTTCTGACTCATGGCTTCGTGGTTGATGGACAGGGCAAGAAGATGTCAAAATCGTTGGGAAACGTCATTCAACCCAAACAGATAATTGACAAATATGGAGCTGACATCCTGCGGCTCTGGGTATCAGCTGAAGATTATAGAGATGACATCAGAATATCCAATGAAATTCTTGAAAGGCTCTCGGAGGCTTATAGAAGGATAAGAAACACATGCAGATTCCTTCTGGGTAACCTGTCTGATTTTAACCCTGACAGGGACATGGTTGACCTTGATAAACTAACCTCTCTGGACAAATATGCCCTCTCAAGACTTAATCAGGTGATTGAAAGAGTTACAAAGGCGTATCGGGACTTCGATTTTCATGTGGTCTTTCATACCTTGTACAATTACTGCTCGGTCGATTTGTCCTCACTCTACCTCGATATCCTGAAAGACAGGCTTTACTGCGAGAAACGGGACGGCTTAAAGAGACGATCAGCCCAGACCTCTCTGCATTTGATCCTGTCATCTCTGGTCAAGTTGATGGCCCCCATACTGACATTTACTGCTGAAGAGGTATGGAATGGCTTCAACTCGGGAGAAAAGACCATCCCCAGTGTCCATCTTGCAGAATTCCCGAAAACTTTTGATTCAGCCTCAATCTCTGAATTGAATCGCTCTGCTTGGGACAGTATGGTTTCTCTTCGACAGGATGTTTCCAAAGCTCTAGAAGAGGCAAGAGCTTCCAAACTAATAGGATCCTCTCTGGAAGCCAGGATAGAAATCAGGGCCAATGAGGTAATGGTTGAGTCTTTGAGACAGCTTGAAGACGCAGAGGGTTTCTTCATCGTTTCGCAATTAGCTTTGACGAGTATACCTGATGACCAGCCGGTGGAGGTTCTTGTCAGCAAGGCTGAAGGCCTGAAATGTCCCAGATGCTGGATATGGTCAACTGGAATCGGTGAGAGCCAGCGTTTTCCGGATGTCTGTCCCAGATGCGCATCTGTGCTCGAGCAGACATCTTAAAGGGGCGGTAGCTCAGTTGTTCATTTAGCAAAGCGCCTGCTTCAGCTAGTGTTTATTACAGTTAAAAAGTTTTACCCATGACAATGTTTAAACGCGCTGTTGTGTTTTTTAGCATATCTTTGTCCATTCTGGCCGTTGACCAGGTTACAAAGAGTTACGTGGTCAGCGGCGTCCCATTGAATCAAAGCTTTGTAATAGTCCCTGATTACCTGGATATTGTTCACGTTAGAAATTCTGGCGCCGCTTTTGGATTCTTTTCCGGGGCGGAAGGATCAATGAAAAGGTGGGCGCTTACTGTAGTCTCTTTGTTGGCTCTTGTGGTCATAATCGGAATGACCTTCTGGATAGAGGGACTGAATCTATTGACGCTGGTTGCCCTTGCGCTCTTTTTTGGAGGAGCGGCCGGTAATTTGGCGGACAGGGTGTTTCATGGAGAAGTGATTGATTTTATAGATGTTCACGTTGGAGCGATACACTGGCCGGCCTTCAATGTGGCCGATTCATCGCTTTGTATCGGAGCGGCCTTGTTCTTTCTTTATATTCTAAGGCACAAAGATGAGCAAGCCTAGCTGTCCAGCATAGCCCTGTGCCCTATAGCGTTCTGATTTGTCAGGCTTTACCGCATGGATCTGGATCAACCCACAGTCAGGCAAACCAAAAAAGGATTGGAGATACGCGTTAGAGTCTCGCCTAATTCTTCGAGTGATTCCATTTGCTTTAAAGAAGGGGAAGCGTTAAGTGTAAAGCTGAAGTCTCCACCGATTGACGGACGCGCAAACAAAGAGTTGATAAAGGTTATTTCGAAGAGACTGGGAATAGCTCCAAGCAAGGTAATTGTGAGTAGGGGATCCACATCGAGAGACAAGACCCTGCTAGTTCAGGATGTCAGCGAAACTGACGCCATCCGACTACTTATGGAAGTTTAAGGGCATCCCGACAGAATCTCGGCTACGGTAAGGCTAGGGGTCTTGCGTCCAAGTTCCTGCCGCACCAGCATCTCCAACCGAGCCATCTCTGTGTAAAAGTTGGTTCTGTCTATTGAAATCTCCGGGAACATGGGCCTGATTTTTTCTTCGAAACTGGAGCAGCCCACACCCCTGATTTGCCTGGAATCCGGTCTGTTGATGACATGCGGAATTCCCGCCAGCCGGCATATCATGGGCCTGTGTTGGTACAGGGCGCACTTCCCGTCAAAATTCAGACTACAGACTGAATCCCTGTAGGCGCTACCGGTCGGATCCTGAGCCTTGGCTTTCAGGATGTCTGCGCACCTTGCCTTGACCTGAAGACGCAGAAACTCGTCCAGGGCGCTAAAACCCCGTCTCAAATAGAGCATCTCGGCAAATGTATGAACGATCAAATCAACAGTACAACATTTGATCCCGTCACAACCCTCGCACGAGAATCCTGCCTGTCTCGAAGCAACACCGTAGACGTTATCCATCTCCTTGTAGAGCTTCTCGAGACGGGGTATTAGATCAATCCCTGAATAGGTCATTACAGATTAACACTTGGATAGAAATTAATTTTCCCCCTACGGTGACAACCGATAAAGAAGAAACCCGAAATCCACCCAAAAATTAATCCTGCCAGGTGATGGCTTCTTCAGGACAGGTGTCAATGGCTTCCTGGATTTCTTCCTCTGAACACGCGCTCTGATCTACCACATAAGCCTTATCGGTGTCTTCGCTCACTGCGAAGCAATCTTCCGCTATGGCAGCGCATGTTCCACAGCCACTGCAAGCTTCTGCATCAATAACTAAAGTCTTGGCCATTGTGCCTCCTTTGCCTTTTAGGACAAAATTTGAAGATGATCTTGAATCTCTATCCAACAAGCTTTACATGCAAGAGTTTGAGCAGTCAACCGTTATTGTAAAATTTAATACAAGATTAGTTAGGGTCAGATGTTTTCAGAGCCCCAAAAATGAAGTTCCTTCAAAAAAAGCGCGAAATTTTGTCAAAGCGTCATTTTTAGCCCACAAATTCACAATTTGCTTGACACTTGTCATTTTAAGGACGTATACACATATCGTCGAATTTGTTTACATTAATGTTCCAGAATCTTAGGGAGGATAGGTTATGACCAAAGCTGAGTTCGTGGACAAATTGGCCGAAAAAGGCGACACCACCAAGAAACACGCTTCTGAAGCCATAGAAATGGTTTTTGGCGCCATCAAGGATGCTCTAGTTAGTGGAGACGAAGTATCAATTCCTGGCTTCGGTAAATTCTCCATAGTAACCAGAAAAGCGCGCTCTGGCATTAATCCTAGAACAAAAGAAAAAATCAACATCGAGGCTACCAAGGCCCCAAAATTTTCTGCAGCAAAAGCATTGAAAGAATCCATCAAGTAAATAGTTTAAAGTCCACTGCCAAATCCAGTTTAACTGTCCCACAGGGAGCCAGATCCCAGAAAAAACTGGCGGACGCGTTGGTGACTAGTCTTTACAGACTTTTACATTATCGCCAGGAAGCCGAAGCCAACAGGAAATTTATCCGGGAGCCAATTCTTTAGACCTTGACTTTGGGTGATACTTCGCATTAATCAGATTTAGATACTGCTGTTTGATCCGGTGAAAACTAATTTCCCAGCTACCAAGGAGACACTATTGTCTTCTACCTGTCGCTGCTTATTTAGTTGTCACAGCAGACAGTCGTCACTACTACCGGGTTCTAAGGAGTTGCAGGAAAACACATGTTCGTGCTTGGCAATTTAATTAGCGCTATAGCGCAAGTGCTGGATGTGATTCTCTGGATTTATATGTGGTTGATAATTATATCGGCCCTCATCTCATGGGTTAATCCTGACCCATACAATCCTATCGTCAGATTTCTGTACAGTGTCACAGAGCCGACGCTGAACTTTGTCCGAAGAAACCTGCCTCTGCCTCAGGTCGGAATAGACTTTTCCCCCCTGATCGTACTGCTGGTTATTGTTTTTCTTCAGAGCTTCCTTATAGCGACTCTGCGACAAATAGCTGAGACCCTTCGTTAGCGGTCCGGATCCAGTCAGACAAAAGGGCTCTTCCTGTAACCCATTACTGACGGGCCAATAAAATAAAAATGGCCGGAGGAACTTAATGGTTTTCCGGCCATTTCTATTTTCCCTGGGAGTAGGGTATCAAAAATCGTCGAAATCGATTGTCAGTTCTTCCTCGGAATAATCTTCGTCGATTTCGAGGGAGGATAATAAGTCCACGGGACGACCCTCCAGAGGATCTTCAAAATCAGCCAAGGCTTCGGCCAGCGATTCTTCTTTTATGCTGCCGCCGATATAATAGTCAATATTGTGCGAATGAGGCATGCTCGATCCTCCCGTTTTGAGTAAGCTCAGTTGCGTAGCAACTGAAATTAATAAAGCATACCAATTAGATATTGTCAATAATTAAAGTAATGGTTGAAATAAAGGAAGGGGCTTGTGAGTCTGCTGGTGTATCCTGTTGATTAGATTGGGTTTGGGCTCCTCGTTTTAAACGTTCAGGTTCCGGATCAGCCACTTTTTTCACAATAGTCTTGTAATCTGGTTGAAGTTTTTGGCGTAACTTTTATATTTCATTAGATTAATCATGTGAAAATCTCTTTCGTCTTGCGTCGGGGTACGGATTTGGCGCGCCGGAGTTCCCACAACCAGGGTATTGGCTTTGACGAGGCTGCCCGGGCTGACCACAGCGCCAGCGCCAACTATGGCTCCGCTTTCAACCCTGGCCCCGTCGAGGACCAACGCGCCGATACCTATGAGAGCGTTGTCTTCAACCACACATCCGTGGAGGACGGCCCTGTGCCCGACGACAACATTAGCGCCTATTATCAGTGGATACTTGTCACTGGTCACGTGGAGCGCGCAGTGGTCCTGAATATTGGTTTGATCACCAATAGTGATGAAATTTACATCCGCCCTGGCCACAGTATAAAACCATATATTCGCGTAATCCCCGATGCTTATATCGCCGAGCAGAATTACTCCGGGAGCGAGGAATACGTCTTGTCCCAACTTGGGTCTAACGCCCTTGTATTCGTAAACTAAGGCTCGGTCATATTTTTCATTCATGATTTCATTTGCCTCTGCAGCTCACAGACTGGTTTCAATTTTTGTCATAAGCCATGCTTGTTATGGATTCGAACAGTTCATCCGAAATGTGGCGTCGTCTTTGCGGATTGAACCCGGGATCCAGACTTCTGATTTTTTCAAATGAAATGGCCTTGGGGAAGGATCTATAAAAATTAAAGCTAATTTTAAGAAGTTGTGAAAATTTGGATCCTGATTTTATTTCTCCGGTATCCAGATCATCAATTGCCACAGCCGGGAATTTGTCAATAATTCGGTCGAAGTTGGATCCTGATTCAATCATCCAGTCGACAACTCTGGCTTCCCCCACTGCTCCGAGGCCGTTTACATAGAAAAGTAATGGGAGGCCTTTCCGCAGGCTTTTGTGACCGCTCACAATTGAATAGGTGTCCCTGACCGGGTTGAAGGGACAAATCACCAGTTCCGAATCTTCGTTGAACATGCTTTTCTGATCATCTTCTTCGTCTGGCAAATGGATGATGGAACATGCGCGCTTCTTGTCCAGGGTGACTAGTATTGGAGCTTCTCCGTGCCCCGTGATTCTGAGTGGATAGAACATGGTTTCAAGTTCATGTGGTTCGATTTTTTTTGCTGGTGGATAGATGATCAGGTCATTTCCGGAGGTTACTACCCGATGCCATGTTCCAACAATAAAAGGTTTCTGGTAAGCGTCCTTGACCCTGTAAGCAAATCCCGCAGCCTCCGGGGAAATCTCAAACCCATATGCAGTAAACCTGGTTTTTAAAAATTCGAGCATGTTGTCGTAGTGAACTGTTTCGTAGATCAGGGTTTTGGTCATGGACAAAGTTGGATGGGCGAACCGGTTCAGATCAGAGAAACTCTCAAATACAAAACCGGCTTTCTTGAGAAAGTCCGGCAATTGCTTCCCGACATTTCCTGGAATAGTAATGGCAATTGAGGCAGCTTTCCTGCCGGACCATTCAACGGTTTCATACTCGATAAAATGTTCGACGAGGTCCTCTAAAGCTGGGTCCTGAGAATAGTTGAGAGCCAGCAGGTCAACATGACCGTATCTCCTGAGCTGCCAAAGGCTTGCGCATGCTATATCTCCTTCGTTTTCCAGGACATCACAAAAACAGCCATCCATGAGTGATCCGGATTCCCGGAACGCCTTCAAAATTTCATCCAGGCGGGAGCTGCAGTTGAACCACGGCCCAAACAACCTGGAGATACCAGTCAGGTCACGTTTTCTCGCCGGCCTGATAAGCATTGTCTGTTTCTCCCTAGTGGGCGGCCCTCGAGGATGAAAAAATTAGCTAAATCTGGTAGAAAGATTTTTCGATTATAGTATTAGATCGATCAGGCAAGTTCAACAGGAACAGGCGCGTTGTCTGGACAAATTCGTTTCTGATTTCCGGCCTGGGTCCTACAAAGAGTTGTTCAGGATCGGATACAGGTTACATGGAGGTTTAGTTTTGAGTCAGGATCATGGCCTTGTGATGGTTGTTGGATCTCGCGGGATGTTGGGCACGGATCTCTGTTCAGCTTTGGAAAAGAATTCCTTTAGTTGGACAGGAGTTGATTTACCCGAGGTGAATATTGTGGTAACCGACTCAATACGGAGCGCGGTCGCCTCATCGAAACCATCCGTAATAATCAATGCCGCGGCAGTTACAGACGTGGATGGGTGCGAGACAGACCAGGAACTGGCCTACAGGGTGAATGCAACGGGAGCTTTGAACGTCGCCAGGGTGGCCCGTGAATCTGGATCTTTTCTGATTCATCTTAGCACTGACTATGTCTTTGATGGAACAAAGGCCACTCCCTATGTGGAGTCTGATCCTGTTAATCCGCTCGGAACCTACGGCAGGACAAAGGCTGAGGGCGAGAGAATGATACTTTCAGAGGCGCCTGAAAACAGCCTGATCGTCAGGACTCAATGGCTATACGGTATCAACGGAAAAAATTTTGTTGAGTCTATTCTCAGGGCCTGTCGGGAAAGAGATGTGTTGCAGGTAGTGAATGACCAGCATGGCCGGCCAACTTTTACCGAAGATCTGTCCCAGGCCCTTGTCGAACTTGTCAGACTGCGTCCAAAAGGCGTCCTCCATGTGGCAAATTCAGGTGAGACGACCTGGCATGGATTTGCAGCGGCCATAGTTAGCCTGGAGGGATTAACTCATGTCAGGGTCCAGGAATTAACTACGGCCGAGTTAAATCGTCCAGCCCCGCGTCCCTTGAATTCTGTGCTTGATCTGAGAAGATCTCAGGCGATTGCAGGACTCAACCTTCGGAACTGGAAAGATGCCCTGAAGGTATATTTAGGTCTCAGGAGAGTTCTGAAAGGTTGAAAGCCTCAGATTTAGTTGTTAAAAAAAACAGACCACGCGAGATTGGGTTGTCACTCAATTGATATTTCAATTTAAAGGAAAACTTGCAAATGGGAATGACGATAAGCCAAAAGATACTTGCAGACCACAGTGGGCTGGAATGCGTTAAGCCTGGCGACCTTGTTCAAGCCAATGTTGATATTGCTCTGGCCAATGACATAACTTTGCCTCTCGCTCTAGAACCGTTTGAGGAAGCTGGGGGAAAGCGGGTTTTCGACAAGGAGAAGGTAGTCGTTGTACTGGATCATTTCAATCCCGCCAAGGATATAGACTCTGCTACCATGTTGGCCAAATCGCGAGCGTTTGCCAGAGAGATGGGGCTGGTCAATTTCTTTGACGTTGGGGACATGGGCATAGAGCACGCCCTGCTGCCGGAGAAAGGTCTTGTTGGTCCGGGAGACCTGGTGATAGGCGCTGATAGTCATACTTGCACGTATGGGGCCCTGGCGGCGTTTGCAACTGGCGTTGGAAGCACCGATTTTGCCGCCGCCGCGCTTACGGGCAAATGCTGGTTCAAGGTTCCCGAAGCAGTCAAGTTTGTATTGAGTGGCGAGTTACAGCCGTGGGTTTCAGGTAAGGATATCATCCTGGAAATCATAGGGCGGATTGGCGTTGACGGCGCATTGTACAAAAGCATGGAATTCGCTGGCGCCGCGATTGCCTCACTCACGATTTCGGACCGGTTGACTATAGCCAACATGGCTATTGAGGCTGGCGCCAAGAACGGAATTTTCCCTTTTGATGAAACTACCCGTGAATATTGTGAGGGTAGATTCAAAAGACCAGTGAGGATTTTTGAGGCTGACGCAGACGCAGAATTTAGTGATGTCATTGAATTAAATCTCTCCAACTTGGGACCTGTAGTTGCAATGCCATTTCTTCCGGAGAACGTGAAACCTGTTTCGGAGGTTAAGGATGTCAGGGTTGATCAGGTAGTAATTGGATCGTGTACTAACGGTCGTATTGAGGATCTTAGAATCGCCGCCCGTATTCTCAAAGGTAACAGGGTCGCCAAATCTGTCAGGCTCATAGTATTCCCGGCCACGCCAGACATAATGTTGCAGGCGATATCCGAGGGACTGATCCAGGACATCATGGAAGCGGGAGGAGCAGTTTCGACTCCCACCTGCGGTCCCTGTCTTGGTGGACACATGGGCATTCTGGCCAAGGGAGAGCGCGCAATATCAACGACTAACAGAAATTTCGTTGGCAGAATGGGTCACCCAGAGAGCGAAGTGGTCCTGTCTTCTCCTGCTGTGGCTGCAGCCAGCGCGATTACGGGGCACATAACTAATCCCAATGATATTAAGGGTCTATAGAGGTGTTACATTCTGAGGCCGCCTGAACGGAGCAATTTCAGGGGTTTCAGGAAAACGATTGAATGTTACGAAGATCTTTTTTGGTTGAACCTGACCACACAACAATGTATTATGAAAAAAATCCGGCAAGCTAAAAATCTTTTGAAGAAGGTAAGTTTTTTGTCAGGATCGGGAACGTTGTCAGAGTCGCTGTCAGGCCCTTTTAAGAAAAATTATCTTGACTTATTGGGATTGATCTGATAGCTAAAATATCAAACAGTTTTTATGTGTCTATAATTCCAAATGTGGTTCCACAGTTCGAGTTCGGTGGGGCCTAATAAAAGGAGGATTTGGGTATGGTTAAGAAAATGATCGTT
>CAZIVV010000035.1:0-14284 GCA_964542775.1 uncultured Desulfomonile sp. | reverse complement strand
GGCGTTCTTTATGATGTTGATGAGAATCTCGAAGAGGTCGTCCTCCTGAATCCTGGTAACCAGTCCTGTAACAAGGTCCGTTCTGATGACGATTTTATGGCCTTCTTTTTCCGGGCCCGTCTTCCACCAGAGTTCCGTCATTTCGATGGCCCTGCGAACCAGGTCTGAGACGTCGAAAACATCTTCCGCGCCCACTCTGGTCTTTGAACTGATATTTGCGAAGTCCTCGAGTCTTCTTACTGCGGCTGCGCCAAACCTTGCGCTTTCAACTATTTGCTTGAGTTGGGAGCGCACTCTTTCCTTGTCCCCGGTATCCAGGTCCATGATGGCCAGGCCGGCTCCGCCCATAATTATCTGGAGCATGTTGTTGAAATTGTGCGCAACGCCGGAAGCAAGATCAGCGACAGCCTTGAGTCTCTCCCCACCCAGCAGTATGTCCTCTGCCTTTTTCCTCTCCGTGATTTCCGTGACAAAGTGAAGGGTAGCCGGTTTGGACTTCCAGTTTATGAGAACGGTCTGTTCTTCACACCATTTGGTGTCTCCGCTTTTTGTTACTATCCTGTACTGGGAGGTCGGTATGAGATTTGATTCCCTGAAGGTATCCTGTAACAGTTCTACTTCTCTCTCGAGGTCATCCGGGTGAATAAAGATGGTTAGTCCGTTGGCCATCAGTTCCGGTTCGGAATAACCTGTGAGTTCTATGGCCTTGCGGTTTACAAAGACGGGCTTGCCATACTGGGTTATGGCGATCATTTGTCCAGCGTATTCGACAACGGTTCGATATTTTTCTTCGGATTCCGCAAGCGCGTCTTTAACTTTATTGCTGTCTGTTACATCGGTGATGATACCGATGAGCCCGTCTACAGAACCGTCGGACTTAAAAAACGGCGCCTTTGAGATGTGGCAGTTGCGTTCTTCTCCATTGGCATTCTTGCGGGTGAATTCATAACTCACAGGTTTCTTGCGTGTCAGCACAAATTCATCAGTGACCATTGATTTATCTGCCACTGGTTTATACCAGAAGTCATCGGCTTTTTTACCCCTGACGTCCTCAAGCCCAAACCCGGTGAATTCTTCGTAAGCCCTGTTAACCCCGAGGTACCGCCCGCTAATATCCTTGAAGAATATTGGGTTTGGAATTGCGGCCAACAGGCTCTCCATAAGGCTGATCTGGTTTTCGAGCGCTTCTCTGACGCTTTTTGAAGCTGTAATGTCTATCTGGGTGCCGGCGGCCCTGGCAGGCCTCTCTTTATCGTCCCGTTCCACTACTCTACCCCTGGCTCTCACCCAAAGCCAGGCGCCCGATTTGTGCCGCAGGCGGAATTCGGACGTTATCGCCGAAAAACTTCCCTTCAAATGCTCTTCTATCTGTGACCATACCTTCGGGGAATCCGCGGGATGGATCAGCCTCTGCCACCAGTCCAGATCATTGACCACTTCTGATCGATCAAATCCGATCATGTTTATGAAGCGATCGCTGTAAATGACCTCTCCGGTAAGTATGTTCCAGTCCCAAAAGCCCATGTCCGCGCCTTTAAGGGCCAAATCGAGCCGTTCGGCGGTTTTGACAAGGTTCCTCTGGTCTGCCCTGGATTCCGTGACATCCAGTATGACACCTACAAACCCGCCCAATGAACCGTCAGAGAGGTGATATGTGGTCTTGGTGATCTGAACATCCCTGGAATGTCCACATCTGGTGACAATGGTAGTTTCGTAGGATTTCTGTCCGCCTTGCGCCGCCAGCGACCTGTCGGTCTGCTCGAATAGCGAAGCGGATTCAGGGTCATAAAGGTCGTATGCGGTTTTTCCCCGAAGTTCTTCAGCAGTGATTCCGATGAGGTCCTCGTAGGCCTTGTTGCATCCCTGGTACCTGCCGTTGGGGTCCTTGAAGAAGACAGGGGCGGGGAGGGTAGCCAGAAGCGTGTCAACCAGTTTACCCTGGTTGAGTATTTCCTGAGTGATCCTCTCCTGCTCAAGAAGCGCAATTTCCTTTTCCTTTTCGAAGCGGGCAGCCTCCTTGATACGAGCCTGGACAAGCTGTTCGATTTCCTCCGTATTCTCATAAAAGCGGGTCAAAAGAAACCCGATGGCTGAGCCCAGGGCACCGCCTACGAACATGGGGGTAATGAAAGTATGGATTTCAAATGTGGGGGCATTGGAGATAAATCTGTGAAGTAAAGATATTAGCGCCAGCAACGAGGCCCCAAAAATAAAACCCAGTATGGCAGCGGATTTTTCTGATATTCTCATCAAGCACCCATGTCGCGGCGTAGTTCGATTTGCAAAAGTTGAGACGCCGTCCGGTGACGGCACAGCCTCTGATTTTAGACCCTATAATTTTATAACGCAAGCCGGTTCTTGATATGTTTTAGTAGTTTCAGCCTTTTACTGAATCACTGTGGAATCAAAAAAGAATACAAAACTCATGAAATGGGGATTCGCCCGTTATGTCATTTGATAGCTCCTGTTTTTAGTCCATGAGAGAGGGAGTTTATTGAAAGTGGGCGCCTTAAAATGGTATGATCATTCATTGGTGGCAACTCAGGAACGGTTATTTTTTTCGCCGTAAACTCTCCGATAGGCAATTCTTAGTCCAAGAGCGAATGATTCCGATAAAAAGAAGGGGTTTGGTTTGGCGTCAGGTCAGGAAATAATAGCGGTTGGTATAGAGGATGAAATTCAGAAGTCTTATCTGGATTATGCGATGAGCGTAATAGTGGGTAGGGCGTTACCGGATTTACGGGATGGTCTCAAGCCCGTCCATAGAAGAATTCTATTTGCAATGCACCGGGCCGGGAATTTCTGGAATCGACCGTATCGCAAGGCGGCCAGGGTTGTCGGTGATGTTATCGGCCAATTCCATCCCCATGGAGACACAGCCGTTTATGATTCAATCGTCCGAATGGCTCAGCCGTTCTCCATGCGTTACACCTTCATCGACGGACAGGGTAACTTCGGAAGTGTGGATGGTGACGCTCCGGCCGCCATGAGGTACACGGAAGTCCGAATGGCCCGTATATGTCAACCGATGCTGGATGACATCGAAAAAGACACCGTCAACTTCGTTCCCAATTATGACAATTCCCAGGAAGAGCCCACTGTCCTGCCCGCCCGTTTCCCCACACTGCTGGTGAACGGGTCTCAGGGCATAGCGGTAGGCATGGCGACAAGCATTCCCCCGCATAACCTGACCGAGACGATCAACGCCACAATCCACCTGGCGCGAAATCCGGACTGCTCCATTTCTGACCTGATGCGACATATACACGGTCCCGATTTCCCGACTTACGGATTTATTCAGGGGAGGCAGGGTATAAAGGACGCCTACACTACTGGTCGTGGCAGTGTAAAGATGCGTGCCCGCACTGAGATAGAGGAGGCAGGCAAGGGTTACCAGAGGATCGTGGTCACTGAACTGCCTTACACTGTGAACAAGGCCCGGCTCGTCGAAAATGTGGCCGATCTGGTGAAGGACAAGAAGATTGTCGGGATACGGGACATACGTGATGAATCGGATCGTCAGGGTATGAGGGTCGTTTTTGAACTGAAAAGGGATGAGAACCCGGAAGTGGTAATCAACCAGTTGTTCAAGCATACCCAGTTACAGACGAATTTCAACATACAGCTGTTGTGTGTGGACAATGGCCGGCCCAGGACTCTTAATCTCAAGGAAATTCTTTATGGATTCATAGACTTCCGGATCGAGGTTGTAACCCGCAGGACGAAATTCGAACTGGCAAGGGCCAGGGAGCGGGCCCATATTCTAGAGGGTTTCAAGATTGCTCTGGATAACCTTGACGCTGTCATCAGGACGATTCGTGAGGCCGATAATCCGCCGATAGCCCGTGAAGCCCTGATGGCGAATTTCGGGCTCTCCCAGATTCAGGCTCAGGCCATACTGGAAATGCGTCTGCAGAGACTGACCGGACTGGAGAGGGACAAGATATTACAGGAACTAAAGGATGTTCTGGCCAAGATAGCTGAACTTGAAGGCATTTTATCCTCGGAAGCCAAGGTGATGGACATCATAGTTTCTGAACTTGAGGGCGTTCGTGAGCAGTTTGGCGATGACAGGCGCACGGAGATAGTCGATTCCAGTTATGAGCCTCAGGAAGAGGACCTCATCCCGCGCGAAGATATGGTTGTGACATTTTCGAACAGAGGTTACGTAAAACGCGCTCAGGCGGGCCTGTACAAATCCCAGAAACCGGGGGGCAAGGGGAGGATAGGCGCCAGGACCTCCGGTGAAGATGTCGTGAACCAGATACTGTACTGTTCTTCCCACGATGTGCTGTTGTGTTTCTCCAATCGTGGAAGGGTCCACTGGATAAGGGTTTATCAGATACCGGAAGAGGGGCCGTACAGCAGGGGTCGCGCCATAATAAACCTTCTGAAACTCGAGGATGGTGAGACGATACGCAAAATTCTGCCGGTGCAGGAATTAAGTTCCGATGGTTATGTTGTGATGGTGTCAAAAAAGGGCAAGATCAAGAAGACATCCAAATCGGAATTCTCCCGGCCTCGTTCCAGCGGACTCATAGCTCTCACCATTGACCCGGATGACGAACTGATAGATGTGAACTTCACCACCGGAAACGATGACATTCTGCTGGCGACGCGAAAAGGTAAGGCGATAAGGTTCCATGAAGAGCAGATCAGGTCCATGGGACGCCAGGCCAGGGGCGTCACTGGTATAAATGTCAAAAAGGACGATGTGGTCATTGCAATGGAAGTAATCGCCAATGAAAACGCTACCCTGCTTACGATCACCACGAACGGTTTCGGTAAGAGGACCCATCTGAAGGAATACTCCGAGCAGAACCGCGCAGGCCAGGGTGTGATAACGATACGGGTAAATGAGAAGATAGGCGATGTCGTCGGTGTAAAGATGGTTGAGGATTCCGACCATCTTCTTATTGTGACCTCAGGTGGAGAGATCATTAGACTGCGGATGGAGGAAATTTCTTTTATAGGCGGCAACATAAATGGGAGAGTTCTGTTTCGCATGGACTCCTCCTAACAGGTTGTGGACGTTACAAGGGCCGATCCAAACGATGAAATTCAGGAAGGCGAAGAGACCTTGCCGGAAATGAATGATACTGATGCGGGTTAAATGACGATGAAACGTTTCGCCTGGGTTGTCATATTAGTGGTGTGCATGATTTCTGTCGCCGGAGCCCAAGACAAACCGCTCGACAAAGTCTCACTAATCCCGCAATGGATTCCCCAGGCCCAGTTTGCAGGCTACATGGTGGCCCTCGATAAAGGCTTTTACCGCGAGGCCGGCATCGACATGACTCTACTGGATGGTGGCCCCAGCAAAGAGCCATTGGGTCTGCTGGCTACGGGCAAGGCAACATTCTGCACGGACTGGTTGAGCAACGGCATACGCCAGAGAGCCATAGGCCAGCAGATAGTGGCTCTTGCCCAGGTTGTTCAGAAGTCATCCCTGATACTTGTGGCGAAGAAAAGCAGTGGTATCTTTGAACCGAAGGATTTCGAGGGTAAAAGGGTTGGCCTTTGGGAGGGGCATTTTTATCTTCAACCTCTGATGTTCTTCAGGAAATTCGATGTGAATGTTGAGGTAATACCTAATTTCACGTCGGTGGGACTCTTTCTGAAAGGGGCTCTGGACGCGATGTCAGTGATGTACTACAACGAGTATCACACACTGATCCAGAACGGCCTCAATCATGATGAACTACAGACTTTTTTCCTCAGTAAATACGGTTTGAATTTTCCGGAAGACGCAATATTCACACTTGAATCGACTTACAAAAAAAACCCTGATCTTTGCAAACGATTTGTGGACGCATCGCTGAAAGGGTGGCGTTACGCTTTTTCTCACCGCGAAGAAGCGCTTGACATTGTGATGAAATATGTCAGGTCGGCAAACACCCCGTCCAACAGGCCACACCAGAAGTGGATGCTGGAAAAGATGCAGTTGTTCATAGAACCTGATTCGCGAGACCTGAAGATGGGGCAATTGAGTCTGGATGATTACATGCGTGTGGCCAGGAGCATGCTGGAATCCAGAATGATCAGTGAAATCCCTCCGTTCGGGGAGTTTTACAGGGGGGCGCAGTGAAGACCAGGATATGGAACCATATCATATTCAAACTTGCTCTAATGGTTATAGCCGCAAGTTCGGTGGTTTTCGGTTTTGTGCTCGCATACAGCTACACGTTTTCAAAAGAAATAATACTGAAAGACGCTCAGCGCAGGGCGAGATATTTGTCTTTATCGGTGGCCAGGCGCATTGAGCAGGAGTTTCGCGCCGTGGAGAAGGCTCCGCTCGGTATCAAGGCTTTTTTGGAAACACCGGGATCTGATTTTAACAAACTCGACAAACTCATAGAACGCGCGGTCAATGATCACCCGGAGGTTTTCGGAATTGCTGTGGCCTTCGAGGAATGGGCTTACGACCGAAACACGCCTCTGTACTGCTCATATTACTATAAAAGGGACGGTAAACTTGTTTTTCAGGGGCTTACCCCGGAAACCGAGGATTATCTTCGGCTGGACTGGTACCACATTCCCAAGATTCTCAACAGGCCGGTCTGGGTAGAACCATATTTTGACGACGGGGCCAAAGAATTGATGACATCATATTCAGTCCCCTTTTACCACATAAATCCTGACGGCAGCCAGGGAGCTTTCAGGGGAATAGTGGTCGCCGATATCTCACTCCACTGGCTGAGTGAGCTTGTGGCCTCAGTTACTACCGTGAGAGATTCTTTTTTCTTCGTGATCTCCGATTCCGGAAGATTCGTAACTCATCAAAAACCGGAATTCATCATGAGAGAAACGATCTTCAGCCTTGCCGAACACCACAACGATGAAAAGATGAGAGAACTTGGACGCTCAATGCTTCAGGAGGGGTCAGGCGTTGCCATGCTGGAAAGCACTCCGTTGTTTCCCGATGGAGCCATCCTGGCGCACGCCCAGATTCCATCTCCAAAATGGTCCCTAGCCGCTGCATATTCCAAGGATTCCCTGCTCGAAGACATTCACGGATTACATCGCGAGACCCTCTTGATTTCCATCGTGGGTATACTCATGATGCTGATTCCGAGTTATTTGGTCGCACGCTCCATAGCGAAACCCTTACGCAAGATGGCGGCGGCGGCCCGTACAATAAAGCTGGGCGATCCTCACGTTGACCAGAGTTACGTAAGGGTCAAGGACGAAGTCTGGGAACTGGCCGAATCATTAACCGAGATGAGCCAGGGATTGAAGGAGCGTGACTTTATCCGTGACACTTTCGGACGTTATTTGACCAAAGAAGTCGTGAGCAGCATACTTGAGTCCAAGGACGGTTTGAAACTAGGGGGTGAAAAGCGCGAGATATCGGTCATGATGTCGGATTTGCGGGGTTTTACCGCTCTGACTTCCAACATGGCGCCGGAGGATGTCATCAGATTCCTCAACCGTTACCTCGGCAGCATGATAGAGATACTCATAGAGTACCGAGGCACTATCGATGAAATAATCGGAGACGGCATACTGGCCTTCTTCGGGGCTCCGCAAGACCTAGACGATCATCCTGAACGGGCTGTGGCCTGCGCTCTCAGGATGCAGAACGCCATGGAACAAATTAATGAACTCAACGAGGCTGATGGTCTGCCTCACCTGGAAATGGGCATAGCGATCAACACCGGTAGCGTGGTTGTGGGAAACATAGGATCGGAGAAGAGGTCCAAGTATGGGGCCGTTGGGGCTCAGATCAATTTTACCGGACGGATGGAATCATTCACAACGGGCGGTCAGGTGCTGGTAAGTCAATCTACGTATGACAAATTGTCTGACAAGCTCGAGATCAAGACAACGCTCAGCGTCGAAATGAAGGGCGTGGTGGGTAAGGTCAACCTTTATCAGGTTGTCGGTCTGGGAGGCGAGCACGGGGTCAAGCTCAGCGACAGGTGCTACAAGTTCAAGGACCTGGACAGCCCCCTGAAGGTATGCTTCTACGGTATGGAGGCCAAAATAATAGACGAAAATGCGCGTCACGGGGCAATAGTTCAGCTTTCTCCCACGAGCGCAGTCGTTAGGACAAGCGACAACGTCGGACAGTGGGAAGACCTTCGGATGTCACTATGTGACCCGGCTTTTGAGAGTTTCGGGGACATGTACGGCAAGGTCGTTTCCATCGACAAGCTGGATGACTATACTATGGCCATGATACGGTTTACTTCGGTGGCTCCACAGATTTACAAGGTGTTTAGGGAGGCAATGGTCACTTAAAAAGTCAGTTTGATGTTGTTACAATTCTCAAAAGGGAGATCAGTTGATGTTAACATCATATAGGGCTATTTTGAAGGGGGATCGTGTCGAGTGGCTCAATTCAGAGGCCCCTAAGCTCAAACCAGGTAGTGAAATATTGGTCGACATAACCATTCTTGGTCAACAGGGCGAATTGGCCACAGATGCTATTAGGGTCAGCCAAATCGGAGATGTGTTAAATCGGTTGGCCGGCATTGACGCCTTTGCGGAAATTGACGATCCTGCTACGTGGGAACGGCAAATTCGTGAGGACAGGGAACTGCCAAACAGGTAAAACCAATGCTACTGGATAGTAACATAATTATTTATGCGGGTAAGCCCGACTATCAGAAGATTCGAGAATTTATATCAGGCATAAAGCCGGCGGTATCTGCGGTGAGTTACGTTGAAGTTTTAGGTTATCAACGACTTAGCGTCAAAGAGAAAAAGTATTATGAAGAATTTTTTTCTTTGGTTCCAGTTCTGCCTTTGTCCTGGGAGATTTTGAAAAAGGCCGTAGAAATTCGGCAACTCAGGAAAACTACTTTAGGTGACTCATTAGTGGCGGCGTCAGCTCTAGAGTTCAACCTGACTTTGGTCACACGTAACGTAAATGATTTTACAGGCATAAGTGGGCTAACGGTACTGAATCCTTTTGAACTGAATTTTCAGGACTAAAGCTGACTGGAATCATTTCTTGTCGTTGTGATCAGCCGGTGAGACCCAACTATTTGACAAGAAAGGAATGCTGGAATGAGAAAATGTCTTCTCTTTTGTTTGTTCGCTATTCTTGCCATCGGAGTTTCGATAAGTTTCGCGGACTCGGGAATTCCCAATCTGGTGGGGACATGGACGGTCAAGGCCGAGGGCGGAGTCGTCCTAAGAGGGGCGGAACAAGGCCCTAACACTCATCACAAAGGAGAATTCAGCCTTCTTGACGCTGAGGTTATCATAACCAAGCAGCAGGGGCGGGTCGTACACGGTGAGTTCAAGTCCGCAAAGGCTGCCGAGAAGTTTGTCGCAGTGATCGGACATGACAATGAAACTTTTTACTACGCGGACCAGGATGGATTCCTCGAAGGTGAAATTGAGGACAATGACACCATACGGGTAATTTATCGTCACGTGGGCCCCAATGACGTAGTGGCGGCAGTCGGAGTGTGGACTAAGAAGAAATAACAGGGTCGGTCATTAACGGACCCCGGAATTATCATTAGACCAAAAAGGCGCTCAACGGATGGTTGCTTGACTGAAATGTTTGAGCGCCTTTTTTTTGTCTAAAAAATTGAACTTCTGAAGCTGCGTGGGCTTTTTCTTCAGGTCATACTTGTCCATGGCCGTCATGTGAAGTCTGGGGGAAGTAGCCATGGTTATTGTTGTGTAAAAAATTAGTATTTTCAAGGAAATGAATTGATATTTTTATTTGTTTTCTATATTTTGATAATGACCCGATGATTTTCATAACTGACCAGAGTGAACAATGGCGGAACAGATATTCAGGCAGGAAGTCCTTGATCGTCTCAACTCACCTGATCGACTTGATGAGTTGTTAAAGATCACGTCGCCCCGAAGTTGGATAGGTTTGTTGTCAGTGTCCCTGGTTGTCCTGACTGCGCTTGCCTGGGGCATATTCGGAACAATCCCGACCAGGGTTGATGGGCTTGGCATATTTATGGACCCTCAGGGACTTCATCCGGTCGTTTCGATGGGAACAGGAAGGCTTAGTTCGATGAATGTCAAGGTGGGTGACACTGTGGAGGCCGGTCAGCTTGTCGCTACAATGACCAACCCTGACATCAAGAAACAAATGGACAATCAGAAGCTGACGCTGTCGTCCATGGAGAGTGAATACGAACAGGAGAGGAACCTGATAGAGAAGGAGGCCGAATCCAAGCGAAGAGTGCTGGCGGCCCAGAGAGATAACACATCTAGTTCAATAAAGATACAGGAAAGTAAGGCCAAGTGGCTTCGGGACAGGCTGTCCGCATACGAAGAGCTTTTCGAGCAGGGATATGTCCTTAAGCAGAATGTTGTCCAGACAAGACTTGATCTGGATAACACCATGCTGGAGATTGAAAAGCTCAAAAACGAACTGGGCAATAACCATCTTCAGGAAGTGGAACTACAGGAGAGTGTCCAGCAGAGGATTTTCAAGCAGAGGTTCGACATAGAGCAGACCAAGGGCAAGGTTGAGTTGCTTGAACAGCAATTCAATGAGTCCACCCAGGTTCTGAGCCCGATAAAAGGCACGGTAGTGTCACTGGAGGCCATGGAGGAATCCATGCTTCAGACGGGAATGACCATTATAAATGTGGAACCGCTTGACAACAACCTGACGGTATTAATGACCGTTTCCGCCATGAAGGGGAAAAAGGTCCTGCCGGGCATGACGGCGGAGATAACCCCATCGACTGTAAAAAGGGAAGAATATGGCTATATGCTTGGAACAGTCGAGAGTGTGAGCGATTTTCCCATTACCGCTGAGAGCCTGATGAGACTTTTCAACAACAAGAGTTTTGTTGAAGACGCCATGCGTTTAGGCCCTCTGACTGCCGTTCACGTGGACCTTCAAAAAGACGAGTCAACCCGAAGTGGTTTTAAATGGTCCAGTCAGAAGGGGGCCAGAGTTCGGATCACCGTTGGGACGCTTTGCAGCGGTGAGATAGTGGTGAAGTTACAATCCCCCATTTCACTGGTTATACCAAAACTCAAGGAATGGATAGGCCAATAAAAGTTTGCTGGATTCGCTGAAGAAAAGGTTATCCCGGCGTAGCGCCGCAAAACCGCGGCGTGTGCGCACGCCTAATGTATTGCAGATGGAGGCCGCTGAGTGCGGCGCCGCCTGTCTGGCAATGATTTTAGCTCATTACGGCAGATGGGTTCCTCTGGACAAGGTCAGGCAGGACTGTGGTGTTTCCCGGGACGGCAGCAAGGCGAGCTATATCGTAAAGGCTGCGTTTGATTACGGGCTCGTATCGGAAGGGCTTCGTGTCACTCCTGAGACAATCCGGGCTTTACGCTTCCCGCTCATAGCGTTCTGGAATTTAAACCATTTTGTGGTGGTTGAGGGCTTCAACAAAAAGAGATGGTTTCTCAATGACCCGGCTGAAGGCCCACGAACAGTGGGTTACGAGGAGTTCGACAGAAATCTCAGTGGAGTGGCGCTGACCTTTGAGAAAGGTCCCAACTTCAAGGAGGGGGGGCAAAAGCCAAGCCTTTTCAACTCACTCAAAAGACGCGCCGTAGGCATGGGGCCTGCGCTGACATACGCAATTTTAACCGGCTTGTTGCTTACCTTCATAGGTTTGGTGATCCCCACTTTCACAAAAGTCTACGTTGACCATTACCTCATGGATCATCAGGTTGACTGGCTCAAGGCCCTTTTGTGGGTCATGCTGATAACCATATTCCTCAACATGGCCGTTACCTGGCTACAGCAGAGCATATTGCTGAAACTCAATTTCAAGCTCTCTCTCAGCAGTTCCTCGACATTTTTCGGCCACCTCCTCAGGTTGCCGGTGGATTTCTTTTTTCAGAGATACAGTGGGGAAATCCAGTCTAGGGTAGCGCTCAATGATCAGGTCGCCTCACTGCTGTCCGGACAACTTTCCGCTACACTTCTTCAATGCCTGACATCAGTCTTCTTTGTAATGGTGATGCTGAGTTACAGCTTCTTTCTCACGCTCATCGGGGTTGTCGGCGCTGCGCTCAACCTGATGGCGCTTCAGGCAGTGTCCAGAAAGCGCAGAGATCTCAACAAGATGCTGTTACAGGAAAAAGGGAAGCTGATTGGTGTCACGATGTCCGGGATATACATGATCGAGACACTGAAATCTGCGGGCAGGGAAGACGATTTTTTTGCAAGATGGTCCGGTTACCAGGTGAAGGCTACAAACTCGAGCCAGGAACTTGGCCTATGGTCGGCCATGCTGGATAGGGTGCCACCGTTTCTGACGTCCGTGAATCACATTGCCGTCCTTGGATTTGGGGGACTTGTGGTCATGGATGGTTTTTTGACAATTGGGGACCTGCTTGCCTTCCAGGCGCTGCTGGCAGGTTTTACACAACCGATAAACAGCTTGGTGGGACTGGGGAGTCGGTTGCAGGAGATCGAGGGTGATCTCGGAAGGCTCGACGATGTTTTGGCCAACCCTGTCGATGCCGAACTTCAGAAAGCGGAAGCGGTAGAACTCACTTCAGATAAAGCCTCCAAGCTAAGTGGAAAAATAGAACTTGCCAACATCTGTTTCGCGTACGGGCGTTTTGACAAGTCATTCATTGACGGATTCAGCCTGACGATAAAGCCCGGAAGTCGCGTTGCCCTGGTCGGGGCCTCAGGAAGCGGAAAGTCAACGATTGGAAATCTTGTAGCCGGACTGTTCACGCCTACTCAGGGTGAAATCCGCTTTGACGGCAAGCTGCGTTCAGAGATTCCCAGATTGATTATGGCAAATTCTCTGGCCAAGGTTGACCAGAGCGTGTTCCTTTTCGAGGGGTCGATACGCGACAACATAGCCCTGTGGAATGAGAGCATAACGGACACGGCCATCATACAGGCGGCTAAGGACGCCTGTATTCACGATGTCATCAGTTCCAGGCCTTTGGGCTATGAGGACACAATACTGGAAGCGGGCAGAAACTTCAGCGGAGGCCAGTGTCAGCGACTGGAGATAGCCCGGGCGCTTGCGCTAGATCCCTCAATATTAATTCTGGATGAAGCGACCAGCGCCCTGGATCCTCTAACCGAAAAGACCATCGACGACAATCTCCGGCGTAGAGGATGTTCCTGCATGATAATAGCTCACAGGTTGAGCACCATACGTGACAGTGATGAAATAATCGTTTTGAAAAATGGACGGGTAATTGAGAGAGGAAGGCATGAGGAACTAGTGGCTCTCAATGGATATTACTCCGAACTGGTTAAGGACGCATAGATGGCTGACAAATCATCCGAAGACGGTTCATCCGCAAAAAACAGCGTTGATTTGGCCATGATAGATTACCTGTCTGATTTTGGCGTGAATATAAGGCTGGACAGCAATCGGTCGATAGACCTCACGAGGTCCGGCGCCGCCTATTTTGTGATTTCGGGTTGTGTGGACATTTTTGCAGTGCGTAACCCGGCTTCCGATGTTGTCGGGCCAAGGTTGAACATAATACGCGTTGAAGCGGGTAATCTCCTCTTCGGAATTCATCCTGACGAAGTTTCATCAAACGTTGGCTTCATGGGTGTAGCCGGTACCAAAACCGAGTTGCTGGAGATGCGGTTTGATGATTTTTGTCGATTGTCGCAGGATTTGAACAAAAGATCGGCCATCGCGGACCTCCTGGAGAAATGGGTGAAAGCCCTGCTGGATGGCCTATGTCCGGGACTTGGACAGAAACCGGTTTTGTTCAGGGAGGTCAAGTCAGGTTACTTTTCGGAGATCGTGGACAGGGAGGTTCTGGGGGTTCGGCATGGACTAGTTTGGTTCGTTGGGACGGGCGGATCAGTCCGTTTCATGGGCAGGGCTGACCTGGAGGACTTCTCGAGGGCCAAGACACTGCCACTCGGTGTAAAATCATGGGTCTCATCCGAAAACTCTTCGGTTTCTATCTCGGGAACCATTGAATTGATGGGAAACGATGATGGACTGAGCAGGATTCTTACGGATTTTCATTCACTTGTAGTGGCGCTGGTAAGGCTTCAGTACGACAGGATTATTACTGAACAGACAAGAATGCTGGTCCAGGAAAAAGACCAGGAAAAGCGACTGGTTGAGTCTGCGCTTGAAACACTCAGTTCGACCATAATCAAAGATCGTCGGGATTTCGGTGAGATCAAGGGCAGGCCTTTACTGGACGCGTGCCGGATCGTCGGGGCGCATGTCGGAATAAAATTTTCTCAAAGACCGGATGACCAAGAGGGTCTGGGAGATCCTCTGAAAGATTTGTGCGAAGCGTCGCGCGTCCGTGTGAGGGAAGTCATTCTGGTGAACGACTGGTGGAACAGGGATCACGGATCACTGCTGGGATTCATGTC
>CAZIVV010000034.1:0-3307 GCA_964542775.1 uncultured Desulfomonile sp. | reverse complement strand
AACCCAAGGCCTCTGGATCTTAACAACAGCGTAACAGAGTTACGAAAGATGTTGGAAAGAACCATTCCAAAGATGATAAAAATAGAGTTGGATCTTGCTGACGATCTTAAAACTGTTAATGCCGACCCCACCCAAATTGATCAGATACTGATGAATCTGTCAGTCAACGCCCGTGACGCCATGCCCGACGGTGGGATTCTGAAGTTCGAAACAGCGAATATTCAAGTGGATGAGAGGCTTTTTCAAGGAGTGTCCGGTCTTCAACCCGGATGGCACGTCATGTTGAGTGTCTCTGACACGGGTTCGGGGATAGATACGGACCACATTGAGCATATTTTCGAGCCGTTCTTTACCACAAAAGACGTCAACCAGGGTACAGGGCTTGGGCTTGCAATTGTCCACAGCGTGGTTCAAAACCACGGAGGTCACGTCACATGCGAGAGCCGACTTGGAATTGGAACCACCTTTAAAATCTTCTTGCCATCTTTTGTGTGTTACGAGGTTGGAGAAAATTCATCTCAGGCGTTCGATCAGTTGGGAGGTTCGGAAACGATTTTGGTTGTGGATGATGACCCCATGATTCGGGACTTGAGTTTACGGATATTGACTAGAGTCGGTTATAAGGTTCTGGAAGCCTCAAATGGTTTTGAGGCCATCAATATTTACCAAGGCAGTCCGAATTCCATAGATCTGGTCCTACTGGACCTGATAATGCCCCAGATGGGTGGTAAAAGTTGTCTTGAGAAATTGCTGGAAATCAACAAGGACGTGAACGTCATCATTGCCACCGGATATTCGTCAGAGGGCGAGGCGTCACTAATTTCTCCAGACCTTGTAAAAGGTTTTGTAAATAAACCTTTCGAGATGAACGATCTAATGAGGGTGGTTCGCAAGGCTCTGGACGGCTGAGTCATTCTTTGGAAACATCGCTTAAACAGGTTCAACAAGTTTTATCTGTTTAACAAAAGTCTTACTAATGAAATGCCGATGCTTCAGAAAAAGTGAACATCGAACAAAATTTATCAAAGACTCATGAACACGAATTGGTGGCCTGGATTTATTCTTGGAAAGGCATATTCCGATGACGGACAATCCCCCAAAACAGGGTGACATCAATAAGAGAGCCAATCAGATATTCCTGTCCATTGCAGCGGGATGGACGGCGCTAATAGTAGGGCTTTGCATTCTGACATACAACCATCACTTCCAGACCGCCGTGGATGTAGCGTTAAACTCTTCCATAAACAGTTTTGAGAAAGACGTCGTTTACAGAAAATGGGCGGCGATTCATGGAGGGGTTTATGTCCCCATATCTGAACACACTCCGCCAAATCCTTACTTGACTCACGTCACCAACAGAGATGTGGAGACCACGTCCGGACTCAAACTGACCCTTGTTAATCCCGCATACATGACCAGGCAGGTTCACGAGCTGGGTTTAAAAGAATATGGGCTGAGAGGCCACATAACAAGTCTGAATCCGATGCGACCCGAGAATTATCCGGATCAATGGGAGGAATCAGCCCTCGAAAAGTTCGATCTGGGGGAAAAAGAAACCTGGTCAATCCAAAAAATTGAAGACAAAACCTACTTCCGATTCATGCGACCTTTTATCGTCGATGATTCCTGTCTCAAATGCCATGCTCACCAAGGTTACAAAGTTGGAGATGTGCGTGGTGGAATCAGTATATCCATTCCCTGGGACAAGGCCGAAAGCTCAATCCGGGCCCATGCCGCACAAATTGTTGGCCTTTATTTCGTGATCTGGCTGGTGGGAATCGCTGGACTGTTTATTAGCCACAGAGCGCTCAACTCCAGGGTAAACCAGCATCATGCGGATGTTGAAGCCCTCAGTAAGAGCGACTCAACTCTTAAAACCATAACAGGTAATGTTCCGGTCGGAATTGGACTGGCAAAGGACCGGGTCATGCAGTGGGCAAATGAGGCTTTTTTTCAAATTACAGGTTATTCCCGGGATGAAATCTCGGGTTTATCTGCACGTCGACTCTATCGAACCGAAGAAGAATTCGAGAGGGTTGGAAAAGAGCTTGGCGCCCAGATCAAGATTAGCGGGCAATCTGAGGTTGAAACCAGTTTGGTGCGAAAGGATGGGACAGCATTTGATGCCCTGTTGAGGCTTGCGAGCATCGACAAACACGATCTTTCAGCTACTTCTGTCTTCATTATAATGGACATTTCAGATAAGCGCAGGGCCGCCCAAGAACTCAAGGAGAATTCAGAAAGAATGCAGCGTGCTGAATTGGCGGCCAAGTTTGGGAACTGGGAGTTAGACCTTAATTCGGGAAAAATGAGACGATCAAAAGGAGCCATAGCCATTTATGGCTTGGAGCAACAAGAGTTGGCGCTGGCTGAGGTCCAAGAGATACCTCTTCCTGAGTACAGAGCAATGATGGATGAAGCCCTTGAGGCCCTGATCAAGAGAAGCGAACCTTATGACCTCGAATTCAGGGCTGTTCGGCAATCGGACAAAAAAATCATCGTCATTCATTCAATTTCGGATTTCATTGAAGCAAAAAATATTATTTGGGGAGTCATTCAGGATGTTACCGAGCAGAAAGAGGCCGAGGAAGCCCTGAGGAAGAGCGAAGCCCGTTATCGTTTCCTCACGGAGAACCTTGAGGACGTAATTTGGCAAATGTCTGCAGACCTTAGATTCACTTATATGAGCCCTTCGGTCACAAAACAACTGGGTTATGACGTTGATGAGGTAATTGGGAAAAATATACTGGATCTGCTGGCTCCGGAATCGCGAGAAATGGCATCAAGTGTTTTTGGGCAGCGGATGAAATGGTTGAAAGAGAATTCCTTTCTGAATGGCCACACATACGAGTTGCAGTTTGTTCGCAAGGATGGGGTGATACTCTGGATTGAGGTTTCATCGAATCCAGCATTCAACGAAGAAGGGAGTCTGGTTGGTTTTCAGGGAGTAGCACGCGATATAAGTGATCGGAAGAGAGCCGATGAATTGTTACGTGAAAGCGAAAGCCTGTTTCGAAGCTATGTGGAATCGGCTCCTCTTGGGATATGGGAAACCGACGGCATTGGCCGGATTGTTTCAGCGAACCGGGCGACGAGTGAAATAACCGGATATCCACACGAACAACTTTTGGCCATGGCCATGTTCGATTTTTGTCTTTCGGAGGAGTTGCCACAAATCTATGAACAGTTTAAAAGACTTATCCGGACAGAAAGTGAGAGCGCTGAGGTTCGGGTTAAAAGAGCCGACGGCGCCATAATTTGGGAATCTGTCAACGCTGTAAAGTTGTCTGAAGATAGATACCTTTTC
>CAZIVV010000033.1:0-12376 GCA_964542775.1 uncultured Desulfomonile sp. | reverse complement strand
ATATTAAATATATATGCTTATCTTTATCAGAAGTATCGCAGTCACAACACCAGACCGCCAAAAACAGCCAATATGGTCATCAACTTTCCTGCAGGATGGAGCCCCAAAGTGAAAAAGGCTTGATCGAGGACGCTCGTTTTGGGAAGAATGTTTTTTGGGTCAAATCAGGGCTAAGACTAACTTATTGAATTTATGAAGATGTGTCAGCTGAAGAGCTGGCGCGCCGAGTTCGGCAGACCCCAGCGCGTCTCACAAGTTGTGCAGTCTGATTCTTGAAGAGGCATTTCAGGAAAAAAGATCTTGAGTTACAGTAAGAGCGATCGTTAACAGGCTGAGCAAGACCAGTACTGAAACCGACACCCAGGCTAGAGCGTTGAACAGTTTTCCATTTGTGTGTTTTCTCATGATTCCCGGATCATTTATGAGCTTGAGCATAAAAATCAGGACCACTGGCAGCACCAGCCCGTTAATTACCTGGGAAACATACATCAGTGAAATTAAAGGCAGATTTGGCAGAAGTATGATGATTCCCGAGAAGATGATGGTAAAGCAGTAAAGCCCGTAAAACTGTGGGGCTTCAGAGAATTTCTTGTCCAGGCTGGATTCCCAGCCAAACGCCTCGCAAATAGTATAAGCCGTAGAGAGCGGCAGAATGGCGGCGGCAAACATGGACGCGTTAAAAAGTCCAAATGCAAAAAGCCATGTGCAGTATTTACCGGCTATAGGCTCAAGGGCCAACGCCGCCTGAGAAGCTTCCTCTATCTGAATACCGGCCTTGAACAGGGTAGCAGCGCAGGCAAGTATGATGAAGAACGCGACGATACTGACTCCTAGCGATCCTATTATGACATCCAGTCTAACCATCTTTAGGTCCTGAACGCGTAGACCTTTGTCTACCACGGAAGCCTGGAGATAAAATTGCATCCATGGGGCGATGGTAGTACCCACAAGACCTGTCAGCATAACGACAAATGCCGTTTCTGGAGTGAATGTAGGGGCTGCGATGGCTTCGACGACTTCGAGCCAATCAGGCTTGACAAGAAATCCTGCGACAACATATGCCACATAAAACACGCAGGCGGTCAGAAACACTTTTTCTACAGAGCTGTAAGTGCCTTTAACAGCCAGCCACATGAGAAACAGAATACTTAAAGGAACCGCCAGGTACCTCGATATACCGAATATTTCCAGAGAAGCGGCTATTCCTGCAAATTCGGCAATGGTGTTTCCGAGGTTTGTCAGGATCAAAAGTATCATCAGGTAGAAGGTTATCTTTACCCCGAATTTTTCACGTATTAGGTCAGACAATCCTTTACCTGATACAACCCCCATTCTGGCGCCCATTTCCTGGACTATTATGAGAACGACCGTAATTGGTATAAGAGACCAGAGAAGAGACAGGCCAAAATTTGCCCCGGCCAGTGAATAAGTTGTAATTCCACCGGCGTCATTGTCGACGTTGGACGTTATGATTCCAGGTCCAAGCAGAGCCATTACGCCCCAAAGGGCTATCAAACGTGCTTTCCACGATTTAGATTTGACTCCACCTAACTGATTCTGATTCTCAGACGACAATCTAGCTTCCTCGGATTTAATTATTTTCCCAGATACGGGGCCAGGATTTCGAGTAGAGCCTTGAATCTGACGACTCCAGCGATATGGTTCTCTTCATCAACTACTGGAACCCCACGGAATCCGTATTTTGAGAAAAGGTAAGCCAGGTCTTTTGCTGAATCGTCAATCCTGGCGGTTATGAGGCGGGTCGTCATAATCTTTCCCAAAGGCGTAAATATTTCGTTGGTCAGGAGCTCTCTCAGATTAATAACGCCCAATAGTCTGGATTCCTCATCAACGACATAAATATAATAAATTACATCCATGTCTTCGGCGTTTTGCCTAATATGGGCAAGCGCCTCAACAATGGTTAAACTTGGGCTCAATTTAATAAACTGAGTTGTCATCAGTCCACCCGCTTCATCTTCGTCATGAGCCAGAAGACCTTTGACCTTTTCCTCGTATTCATCGTCCATCTCGCTGAATATTCCGGACGCAGTTTCCTTGGGAAGGTCAGCTATGAGGTCAGCCGCCTCATCAGGAGACATTTCCTCGATAATATCAGCCGCCTTCTCAGGCTCGAGTTGTCGCATTATGGCAACCTGAACCTTAGGATCCATCTCTTCGAGAGCTTCCGCTATAACTTCTTCATTCAGTGAGTTGACAAGGGCCGAACGTTCGTGAACATCCATGTCTTCGATGATATCGGCGAGATCAGCAGGGTGGAGTTCAGCCAGACGTGTTTGTGGAACTTGCAGCTTCAAGTGATCGGGCTTTGCAAGCGGCTCCACGAAATTCCATGCAATGAATTTTTGCTTTAGGTCATAATCAAAGAACCAATTACAGAAGCGACTCACCTGTCGATCAAAACCAAGCCGCCGCAACAAACCTAATAGACCAACGTCCACCTTGACAAGCAACAACTTGCCATCTGACTCAATGAACTGCAAATCATTGACTCGCTCAACCTTCGCTCCATGAACATCAACAATCTGCTTGTCCAAAAGGAACTCACGAAGCAAAACAAGGGAGTCCTGATAAAGTGAAGTGTCCAGAGGCTCCGGAGAACCAGCGCTCGACGAGATTCGGGGGCCATCATCTGTCAACTGGTCAACGTCAGTCCATTTCACACAGTACTTGGTGGTGGATCTTTTGCGCCTGAAAACCAGTTCGATGACTTCCGGTAAAGGTTTGTCCAGATCAAGCACAAAATCGGCCGTGACGCCTAAAACTTCGCCATTCGCAGAGAACACCCTGCGATTGAGCAGTTCGCTCAGATAATGCTGTTTGATTGACGGATGATCCACTAATGCTTCCATAACCGTACTGTGCGAATAGTTCAGATGTGCGGGACACCGATCATGCGCGTGCGCCTTCAAGAATACTCTTTATAATCACACAAGCAATCTTAAAATTGAGGAATCGTTTAGCTTGCCTGCTTTAACAGATTTTTAATATACGCCCAAAATAATTCCTTTCAAACATGAATTGATGCATAATCACTGCCACATAAAGTTTGAGGAGTAGACAATGCCTGTCAAGAAACAATTAGAAGTGATGCTGGCGGACGCTCCGGGTGAGCTAGCCAAGTTAACGGAAATATTGAAGAACGAACACATAAATATAGAGGCTATGAACATTCAGGACGCCAACGAATACTTGCTTGCCTTGTATGATGTCAGAAGTCAGACTGGCAGAAGAGTCGCTCCACGCGATTACTATGAAGCAATTCTGAAGGAATCCGAAAAATATTCGATGATCAGGTTTATTACCGACAATCCGGATAAGGCCGCCGAAGTACTCGGAGCCGCTGGATACAAGATAAAGCTCGAGGATGTAATCGGTCTGGTTTTACACAACAAACCGGGCCTTTTGAACAAAGTGTCAAAAGCATTCGGGGACGCAGGCATCAACATATCGTATACGTACGGAGCAGGTTTTTCTGATAGCGTATCAGCTTTGTTCATCTTTAAGGTTTCTGACATGCATAAGGCCCTGGAAATGTTTCCCAACGGAATAATTGAATAACAGATGAAAACAGGACCACTGATCAGGTAATCTCTCAACCATAGAGAGCGTGAAAACCGGGTTAATAAAAACCGTAAGGAACTGATTCAAATCTATAGCCATCACGAATCTGCTTACGGTTTTTCAACTCAACGATTTACCAAGGTCTGAGACGTGGCGTACTTATTACCAGGCATCAAATAGCTGATGTGCGTGCGCCGGTGGCGCAGAGAACAGGAAGATGCATTTTTGCAACATAAGTCTGGTCCACGAAAGTTTTGTTCAAAGAAACCATTGAGGCAGTTTTGGACGGAAAGGAATGCAAGCGCCTGGACTGTGTGAATCAGATAGCGTTGATCGGACAGCCAGACAAAAAATGAGCCAGACCAAATAGTTACCTTGGAACAACGTCCGATAAGATATATTATGTTAACTCATAAACAGGACAGCGTTGACATCCGCTCCAAGGCCTCCTACTATGGCGGGCCATGACCTCTGTTCAATACTCCAGCAACAAATCTCTAAGGATCAGCGCTGCTATCATCGCCAAAGATGAAGCTGACAGAATTGTTTCTCTCCTGGAATCACTAGACTTTGTTGATGAGATAGTCGTCGTAGATTCTGGAAGCTCTGATGACACAATCCCTATCTGTCAGAGACACGGAGCTACGGTTGTTAGTCACGAGTGGATGGGATACGTCCGACAGAAACAGTTTGCGCTAGAACTTTGTTCTGGTGACTGGATACTGAGCCTGGACGCTGATGAGGCTGTATCGCCGGATCTCAAAAAGGAGATTCTGGACAGACTACAGAATGTGGATTCTGATGTTGCTGGTTTTTCTATCCCACGACTGAGCAGATACCTGG
Source organism: uncultured Desulfomonile sp. (assembly GCA_964542775.1). Lineage (GTDB taxonomy): Bacteria > Desulfobacterota > Desulfomonilia > Desulfomonilales > Desulfomonilaceae > CAITZA01. The sequence continues at coordinate 7,948 of CAZIVV010000033.1, read as the reverse complement.
GTAGATGGATATACCATGGTGGCTGGTATCCTGACAGGAAGCTTAGGCTGGTCAGGAATGGCAAGGCTGTCTGGGTTGGGGATTCAATCCATGAGAAGCTCGAGGCGCAGGGTCAGACCCTTCAGATGCGCGCCCCTCTGTTTCACTATGTTTACAGGGATATATCCGACCAGTTAAAGACGATTGACAAATTCTCATCGGTTGTCGCTTCTTCCAGTTCCGGTAAGGTATCGGCGCTTTACGTTGTGCTCGGGGTTTTCCACGCCATTGGAAAATTCCTGGAATGCGCCTTATGGAAAAGAGGCTTGCTTGATGGCGTTCCAGGACTTATTATTGCCATGAATAGCTCTTTTTATGTTTTTCTCAAGCACGCTAAGATATGGGAGAAAAACTCGAGGCTTCATTAGATATCTTCGGGTTTATACGTTCATTTTTTCAATGGCCTCTTTTCACACTTTTACTTTCTCGTTGAGTTTTCACAGTGTCTGATAGATGAAAATCGCCCTCGCCCTGGAAAAGTTCAGCAAACACGCAGGCGGCGCTGAATCCTATGCCGTGGATCTTGCCAATTGTTTGGTTCTCCGAGGATGGGAAGTCCATCTGTATGGCTATGAATGGGATGAAAATCCCGCATCGGCAGTATTTCACAGAATTGATAGGCCGCCTCGCTATTATACGGCCTCTATGAAATTGCTTCATTTTGCCTTTAAGCATCGTAATATGGTCCGCAACCAGGATTATGACGTTGTGGTAGGCTTTGGGGCTACCTTGTACATGAATGTCTATCAGAGCCATGGCGGTGTCCACGAGTTGAGTTGTTGCAGAAAGCTGCATGCAATCCGCAATCCATGGATCAGGCAGATGAAAAGGATGGCAATGCTATTGACCCCCAAGTATCATGTTCGCTCCTGGATTGAATCGGCGCCCTTCAGATCCGCCCCCAGGCCCAGTATAGTGGCCATATCGGACATGATAAAAAGGGATATTGTGGATATCTTTGGAGAAAACGAAGCCAATGTCAGAGTTATCTACAATGGTATTGACGGGCAGAGATTCACTAAATCTTCCGACGACTATGAAACAGGTGTTCTCCGTAACTCTCTCGGGTTCGACGACCATGTATTGTTTTTATTCATGTCGTACGATTTCAGAAAAAAGGGAGCCAGGGATTTGGTCGAGGCTGCGGCCAAACTGCGAAAGGTTTCGGACATCAAGTTCGGAGTTGTTATAGTTGGAGGGCAGCCCTCCCCTTCGCTTTCCAGGCTGGTAAGGAATCTTGGTCTGAGTGACGTAGTCGTCTTTCCTGGATCGACTAAAACTCCCCATCTTTATTACAAGGCCTGTGATGTCTTTGTTCTTCCTACTTTTTATGACGCTTGTTCCCTCGTTGTGTTCGAGGCTATGTCATCGGGTCTCCCAGTAATTACTTCTGCATTCAATGGAGCGTCTGGAGTAATTGATCACGGGATAGACGGATTCGTTATTTCCAACCCATCAGATAGTGACGAGATATCAGATTACATGCTTGAAATGCTTGATCAAAAGCGGCTAAAACAGTTTTCATCGAAGGCGATCTCCAAATCTTTGAAATTCTCCCTGGAGGAAAACCACGAGAGAATGATTCAGGTATTTATTGATGCGGCCCAAGAGCGTACACTGTCTCAAGCCAGATATTGAGGATTTTACTCTTTGTTAAAAGCTGTATCTGTTGTTAGATTAGCTAACAAATGAAGCGTACGGACCTGTTTTTTGAGATTTATTTCGACCTAATCGGGGCAAAATGCCTTGAAAAGAAAAAATAAAAAATGGCAGAATATTAATTCTGGCATTTTAAAGGGAAAGGTTGATCTGAAGACATTATGGAAGAGACGTCTGTAAAAATTGTTGTTTACCATTGTCGAAACCTTAGATTGTTCAAGGACGGCGAGCAAAGGGCTTTCTGTCGCCAATGGCCGGGACTTAGTCTCGTGTCAATTCCCTGCTCCGGAAAGATTGAGGCGCATCATCTTCTCAAAACTCTGGCCGGTGGGGCGCAGGGAGTATTGATTCTCGCCTGTTCAGAGAATGCCTGCCAGTATCTGGAAGGGTCCTCGCGGTCGAACAAACGGGTAGAATACGCTCGTTCGTGGCTTCAGAAGATCGGGATATCCGCTGAGAGATTAGATTTCGTGAGAGTTCCTCCAATGGATCGGGTAGCGCTTGAAAATTTGTTGAGGGAATTTTTGTCGAAGGTTCAATCCCTTGAGGTCATACCTGCCAAAGCGAAAGCTTGAGCCTGTATTACTAAATTCCGGGAAAGATTTGATGTCTGAGCTGACAAGGTTCAGAGAACAGGACATGACTTTTAGACGGGCTCCAGTCTATAGAGGAGGAAATCTGTGATAGTTGCTAAACTGAAAGAAATAGAAGAAATAAGACAGATGATCGACCGGTATGACTCAATACTGGTTGTCGGTTGTGATTCTTGCGTAGCGGAATGTGCGGCTGGTGGATCCCGAGAGACGATGTTACTGTCTTCAGCTCTAAAACTGTCTTATCTGAAGGATCAGAAGAACCCGACAATAACGGAAGCAGTACTGGATCGACAATGTGTCAACGATTTTATAGATCAAATAGCTGACCAGGTTCCAGAACATGACGCCATACTCTCGCTGGGTTGTGGGGCCGGAGTCCAGGCGTTGGCAAGGGTATATACCGATAAGCCAATAATTCCAGCCTTGAATACCCTTTTCATGGGAGAAACGGTTTCCAGGGGATTCTGGCAAGAAAACTGTCTTGGTTGCGGAAACTGCAAACTGGGCTATTTTGGAGCCGTATGTCCTGTCACGAGATGTTCCAAGAAGCTCATGAACGGGCCGTGTGGTGGATCCAAGGGAGGACGGTGTGAGGTGAATCCCGAAATCGCGTGTGGCTGGGATTTGATAATACGTCGTCTTGAGGCTCTTGGAGAACTCGACAGGTTGAATGAATACGTTCCACCCTGCGACTGGTCAACTTCGCATTCCGGTGGCCCAAGAAAAGTGATCAGGGAGGACCAACAACCGTGAAAACCGAAAGTCATCTTGAAAATGTTTTAAAGGCCGGTCGTTTTGCTGTAACGGCCGAATGTGGACCTCCCAAAGGCTCAGATGTTGAGGTTCTCAGGACTAAGGGACAGAGCCTCCTTGGTATCATCGACGCCGTGAATGTGACGGACAACCAGACTGCTATAGTGAGAATGTCGTCAGTAGCTGCCTGTTCCATTCTGAAGAACATGGGTCATGAGCCTATCCTTCAGATGGTAACCAGGGACAGAAACCGTATAGCTCTTCAGAGCGATATATTTGGAGCGTACGCTCTGGGCATAAGAAATGTGTTGTGTTTAACCGGAGACCATCAGACCTTTGGAAATCAGAAGCAGGCCACAGGAGTCTTTGACATCGATTCCATACAGTTGATCAGGACAGTCAAGGACATGAGGGATGAAGAAAAGATCATAGGTGGGGAGAGCATTCAAGGGGCTCCCAGGATGTTTATCGGGGCAGCGGCCAATCCCTTTGCTGATCCTGTGAACTGGCGCGCCATCCGCCTTGCAAAAAAGATCAGCGCCGGCGCAGATTTTATTCAGACCCAATGCATTTTCAACATGGAACGATTCGAGAAGTTCATGACCCAGGCATCCGACATGGGACTCACTGAAAAGGCATACATTCTGGCAGGCGTTACTCCTTTCAAGAGTGTTGGCATGGCTAAATATATGGCGGAAAAGGTAGCCGGTATGGACATTCCGGATGAACTGATCAGGCGAATGGCTGGGGTTCCCAAGGAAAAACAGGCTCAAGAAGGTATCAAGATCGCTGTTGAATTTATCCAGAGGTTCCGGGAAATGAAAGGAATATCGGGAATTCACCTGATGGCCATAGAATGGGAGCACAAGGTTCCTGAAATACTGGAACTGGCAGGCCTGACTTCTACCAGGCAGAATTGATAACACTAAACAGATCAGGAACAGCCGAATGTTGATCATGACCTCAACCAGTAAACTCAACACAGGATTTTAGTATGCCGAAGAAATATCATATTCATGTTCAAGCGAGACCCAACCGTTTCCCGACCATTGGAAGGTCGGGGATAGTTGACTGGGGCGAGGGATGTCTGAAATGCGCAAAATGTGTGAAGACAGAGTGCGTTTACGGAGTTTATAAAGGCAGACGTTTTTCGACCGACATATTGGGTGACACCATTGACCAGCTCTGCAAAAGTTGCTTCAGATGCGTTCAGGGTTGCCCCAAGCGCCTTATTCACAAGACAATCAATCCGGAATGGGAATCACTCGGTGATTCCCTTTACACTCCGGAGACCATATCAATCACATGGGCTCAGGCTGAAACAGGAGCCATTCCGGTTTCGGGAGCCGGCTATGGAGGAAGATTTTCTGGCCCTGGGTTCGATTCCATGTGGACAGACATGAGTGAGATTGTTCGCCCTACCCGAGATGGCATCCATGGGAGAGAATACATCTCCACAGTGGTAGAAATCGGGAGAAAGCCGTTCAAGCTTGAATTCACAAGGGATGGGCAGTTGATCACGCAGCTCCGGCCCTCTATCAGGCTCCCCATTCCAATTATCTTCGACATGTTTCCATTTGGGGATCTGTCCGAAAACGTGTGGAGAGCTACAGCGCTAGCAGCCCAAAAGCTTCAGACCATCCTGTTCCTCTCTCATACCGAGGCTAGCAAACTGGTCGAGTTCAAGGATAATCTGGTTCCAATATTTACTGCTTCCAAGGTCGAATCTGCAGCCGAATTGCATCAGTACAGGATGGTCGAGTTTTTTGATGAACCTGCGACGATTGACCTGCTGAAAAAAATCAAATCAGAAAAACCTGACGTTCTTGTTTCGGTCAGAATGGAGGCCCTGTCGAACAAGACACAAATAAGAAGGGCTCTGGATTACTGTGAGGCTGGAATAGATCTTATCCATTATGTGGCAGATGAGGCTGGTTATGAGCCGTCCGTTGAAAATGGTCTTCACATAAAGGACATAATCAAAGAAGTCCATCAATCGTTGGTTCGGGCCACTTTCCGTGACGAGGTAAGTTTTCTGGTCTCAGGTGGAATCGCCATGGCGGAGCATGTCATCAAGTCGATATTATGCGGAGCAAACATGGTAGGAGTTGATATTCCTCTGCTGATAGCCCTGGAATGTAGGGTCTGCAGGAATTGTCGTGATGGCGGAGATTGTCCTGTCGACATAGCGCACATCGATCCGGAGTATGGCTCAGACAGAATGGTCAATTTAATAGGAGCATGGCACAACCAGTTACTGGAAATGATGGGCGCCATGGGGATAAGAGAAGCCAGACGATTGCGGGGAGAACAAGGCCGGGTAATGTTCAAGGAAAACCTTGAAAGCGAGACCTTTGCGCAATTATTTATGGATAGCAGCTCTTAAGAGGAACTTCAGATTATGTCATACAAGAATATATGGAGCCAGGCGCCAGCGGCCGAGGTAATCAGGACCCCTACTAGATTTCGCCGTGGGTTAGGCAAATATTCGGTAATAGTCTCGGACGCCTGCAATAATTGTCTCAAATGCGTAGCAATATGCCCTGAGAATGTTTTTCACACAAAGGGATCAAAACTGGACGTGCCGCTGGATAATTTGTGTCTGGGCATAGAGTGTTCCAGGAAATCGAACAGATGTGTTTTAAATTGTCCTCAGAAGGCAATCAAGGTGGGTTACAACTCGAGCTCAAAAGCTCTTGGTGATAAACGATGGACTCCCGAATTGTTAATGAGCACATGGCACATGGCAGAAACCGGGGAGCTCCCAAAGAGTGACATCGAATATCGGGTTGGAGCCACGGAAGGCGGTTTTGACAAACTGAGGCTCCGTTTTCCCAGGAAACCGCCTCGAAAAGATCTCAATCCCGAATCCGTTGATACCTCCATATCTCTTAACAAACGTAATGATGGGCGCTTTGACATAAACATCCCGATTCCGGTTTATGGAGGAGGAATGTCATTTGGGTCCATCTCTCAAACGACTATGCTCAGCAGAATCCGGGCCTTTGCCGCCTGGGGCTCTTTTACCTGCACAGGCGAAGGTGGTTATCCGGAGGCTCTCTATCCTTTTGATGATCACATAATCACCCAGGTTGCCACAGGACTTTTTGGCGTAAAAGAAGAGACAATCCAAAGGGTCAAGATTGTGGAATTCAAGTACGCTCAGGGAGCGAAACCTGGGCTCGGGGGGCATTTACTAGGCTCCAAGGTTACAGAAGCTGTGGCCAGAATAAGAGAAACGGTACCAGGATCCTCCCTTTTCAGCCCCTTTCCTTTTCACTCAGTTTATTCAGTCGAGGATCACAAAAAGCACGTGGACTGGATCAAGGCAATCAACACGAGGGCGCTGGTTTCGGTTAAGGTTTCGACGCCTTCTGATGTTGACATGGTGGCTATCGGTTCATATTACGCCGGAGCCCACATAGTTCATCTGGATGGATCATATGGAGGAACCGGAGCCGCTCCTGATGTCGCAAAGAAAAACATAGCCATGCCGATTGAGTATGCAATACCAAAGGTTCACAATTTTCTGGTCAACGAGGGTGTTCGGGATCATGTAACACTGATAGCCTCAGGTGGCATAAGAACCGCTTACGACATAGCTAAAGCCATAGCTCTTGGAGCTGATGGCGTAGTTACAGGGACTCCGGACTTGGTTGCGCTGGAGTGCATTCGTTGCCACAACTGTGAGAGTGGACGAGGCTGTGCGAGAGGAATAGCAACTACCGATCTCGAGCTGGTTGCCTTGATGGACCTCGCCTGGGGGACTCAGAGAATCATCAACCTGCTCTCATGCTGGAGAGACCAGCTCCGGATGATTTTATACAAACTCGGCATGTCGAGTATAAAAGAACTTGTCGGAAAAACTGAAGTATTGGGACACCTTGATTACACCTCAGGGCTTGGGGATGACGACATAAGATTTACCGGCAAGTGAGGATAGAGATGAATTCAAAAGGTTTTTTTGCGGACAGAATCATTGAGTCGAGGCTGAATGACCTCGCCAACACGGTTTGCGAGCCAAATGAAAAAAGGGAAGAGGAAGGTGGTTGCGGAGTAACAGGATTCGCTTCAACTGTTCCACTGGCGGGTCGTCACATTTTTGAGCCATCGATACGGATGCATAACCGTGGGAACGGCAAGGGCGGAGGAATAGCCGCAGTAGGTTTTGATCCAGACCGTCTTGGGGTTTCCAGGGAAGTTCTTGATACTCATTATATTTTGAATATAGCTCTTCTCGAGCCGTCATGCCTTGCAGCCTTGAAAGAAGATTTCGTGACCCCCTATTTCGATATAGCTCACGAGGAGTCCATGGATCACATCCCTGATTACAGGGATCTTGAAGGTCTCGAAGTCAAACCACCCGACGTATGGAGAGCTTTTGTGAGAGTCAAACCAGATGTTCTCCATTCGTTCATTCAGCGACGCGGCCTCATAGGCATGACAGAAAAATGGGCTGAGGATGAATTCATAAGCAGAAATTCCATTGCGCTGAACAGACGTTTTTACAGCTCGTTGGGTGAAAAACAGGCCTTCGTTCTATCACATGGCATAAACCTGATGATCCTCAAGATAGTCGGGTTTGCGGAGAATGTTGTTAAATATTACAAGCTTGATGACTTTCCAGCGCATATCTGGATAGCGCATCAGAGATATCCTACCAGGGGTAGAGTTTGGCATCCCGGAGGCGCTCACCCATTCATTGGCCTGAATGAGGCCCTGGTTCATAATGGGGACTTCGCAAATTATCACGCTGTGTGTGATTACCTCAGACAAAGGGGTATAGTCCCTCAGTTTATGACGGATACTGAGGTCAGCGTGCTTCTGTTTGATTTGTGGAACCGTGTTTACGGCTATCCACTGGAAGTCATCATAGAGGCGCTGGCGCCAACAGGTGAACT
>CAZIVV010000032.1:0-7509 GCA_964542775.1 uncultured Desulfomonile sp. | reverse complement strand
TTTCCGTAATGAGATTGACGGGTTGATGTCAGAATTGGCCAATTTGAGCCGTGAACACGAACAGTCGGAATGCGGGGAATCACAAACATCTTGTCCAATCTCAAACTTTCTCAACGGCATGAGCGTTGCGATGGTTGGAGGAATCGAGAGCCTGGAAAAGCATTACAGGCAATTGATCGAATCCATGGGCGGTCGGTTCCATCGCCACGACGGTTATTGCCGGGGCGGGCAGGATTCTCTGGAAGAGGTGATCAGTCAGGCCAACCTGGTAGTTTGTCCAATAGAGGTAAACAGCCATAATGCGGCCCGATTCGCCAAGAAGATCTGTAAAGTCAAAGGCATTCCATGCTGTTTCGTGAAATCGGCGAGCCTGGCCAGCTTGAAAAGGACCGTTGAGGACAGCGTACAAAGGGTCACAGCCGCCTGATTCACTAGCCTTAAGAGCAACTACAACCTGGTGAAGTTTTTTGGCAATCTTTCAAACTATCATCACAGGGCATTCATACAGGGGCGGCATTTACTGTAGCCCTGTGAAATGGTTCAACCGGTTTTCTGACGCCTATCCATGAGGAACTTCGGAATCAGGCCTCCAAAGGTCCGGGGCGTCAGATTTTTTACCAGTTACTGAAAATAGACAAGTCTCAGTTAGCAGAGCGCGATCAACCGCTTACATAGATAGCGCTTTCGAAACAAGGGGAATCCATGGAAAACCTTGATGTTAAACCATTGAGTATGCTTCAGCCTGGTCGATCGGCCAGAGTTGTCGCATTGGCCGGGGGAAACGAGTTTCGGCAGAGACTCGTCAGCATGGGATTAATCATCGGATCAGAAATCCGCATTGTAAGTAATGGAAACTCTGCAGGCCCAACTCTTATCGCTTCAGGCCACTCCAGGCTTGCTTTAGGTAGAGGCATGACCACAAGGATCCTGGTGGTGGAAGACAGCGACGCGTAACAGGGGGGAGGTTTACTGTGACCAATACCGATTTAACCACTTTGGATAAGGTTCTTCCTGGTCAGGAAGCTGAAATACTGGATGTCACGCTAAGTGGGGCGGATCTCCAGAGGCTGCTTGACATGGGCTTCATTGAAGGGACAAAGGTCAAGGTTGTCAGAAATGCGCCCCTGAAAGACCCGATGGATGTTCAGATCAGGGGCCATCTCATTGCTTTGAGGCGACGTGAGGCAAGTGGCGTGGAGGTCAGGGTTTAATGAAGCTCAAATCAGGCAAGATGCTCGTGGCCTTGGCCGGACAGCCGAATTGCGGCAAGTCATCAATTTTCAACATGCTTACCGGGGCCAGGCAAACGGTGGCAAATTTCCCCGGAGTCACTGTTGAGAAGAAATGTGGGTGCATGAAACGAAACAATCTTGAGATTGAGATTGTGGATTTGCCCGGCGCCTACAGTATGACTTCGTACACCCAGGAGGAACGGGTAGCCCGGGATTTCCTGCTTCAGGAAAATCCGGATCTCGTTGTGGCTGTGGCTGACGCTTCCAACATCAACAGAAGTCTGTTCTTCATATTCCAGTTAATGGAAATGAACAGGCCCATGGCTCTCTGCCTGAACATGATGGATGTAGCGGTTCGTCGAGGGGTAATAATAGATATCGACAAACTTTCTTCTGAGCTGGGAATCCCCGTTATATCCACAATAGCTTCAAAGGGAATCGGAAAAGAAGAACTCAAGGAGCTTGTAGTGGACCTGGTTTGCCGGAATAACACCGGCTCAGTTCCTTTTCAGGTCGATTACGGCCCGGTCATGGAAGACGCCATCACCAGGCTCCAGGAAAAATTAGCGCTGTACGAATCCATCAAAAGAGCCTATTCATTGCGATGGCTGTCGATCAAGATACTCGAAAATGACCCGCAGGCCATGAAAATTGTCACAGAGCATGATGATGACAGGCCTGACGCACAGTCTCTTTTTTCGTACATTTCGGAGGTCAGGGACAATTACGCGACAAAAACCCTGAAATCTCCTGAAAAAACCGTAGCGGCAGCCCGGTACGCTGCAGCCGCGAAAATTGCAGAGAAAGCCATTACCCGGGAAACTGAAAATGACTCCACCCTGACGGACAAGATTGATTCAGTGGTCTTGCATCCTGTCTGGGGTGCAATATTCCTGATTTTCGTGTTGTTCATCATGTATCAGACAGTCATGGTCCTTGGGACAATCATAGCGGATCACACCTTCCCGTATTGGCAATACATCCATACCTTTGTAGAAAGCATGATGCCGAAGGGTACCGATCTCATACGGGAGGGGCTGTTCAAGTCCATGATTGTCAATGGACTCCTGGGCGGAGTGATTTCCATACTCTATTATGTGCCGCTGTTCCTTGTGCTGTTTGCCATGCTCGCCGTCCTTGAAGACACGGGATACATGACTAGGATAGCGTTCATAATGGACCGGATATTGAGGTATTTTGGCCTCCATGGCCAGTCCACACTTCCCTTGCTTCTTGGAGGCGCTGTAATCGGCGGATGCGCCGTTCCTGCGACCATGGCGACCAGGGCTATTCGGGATGAGAAGGCAAAGCTCATCACCGTTCTGATAATGCCACTCATGAATTGTATGGCAAAGACACCTTTCCATATTCTTATAGTTGGCCTTTTCTTTGCCGCCTACCAGGGGTTGGTTCTGCTGGCTCTTTCCATTTTTGGATTCGCTGTAGCCATGATAGTGGCTAAGGCCCTCCATCACTACATGATATTTGGGGAAACCACTCCCTTTGTTATGGAACTTCCGGCGTACCACATGCCAACGTTCAAGGGGGTCATGACCCGAACAATCGAGAGGACATGGCTTTTTGTGAAGAAGATCGTGGTGATTGTCGCTCCCATTATGGTGGCTGTGTGGTTTTTCATTACGTTCCCGGGAATTGGAGTCCAGAAGGAACTCCATTACGACACCACGACCCTGGAGCAATACAATGAAATGCTTCAAACAGCTGGCTCTGAAAATCCGTACGCAAGGTATCTCGCTCCTGGATCGCTTCAGAACCTGATCAGCTTTCAGGACAGATATAAGAAAGCCAGCCAGCAAATTACCGATGAGTCACAGAAAACGGAACTCATCAAAACATTCAGTTCTGAAAACCCCGAGTTCTTCCTTATAGCAAACAGAGGAATCGGGGTCGATGGAGTAAAAGATTCTAACGCTGCTGGAGTATCCCGGGCCCTTCAGGCTTTTGAGAAATCCGTCAGGAAAATCAGTAGGGAACGCAAAAAGGAAACCATAGAAAACAGTTGGGCCGGTCGATTCGGGAGATTTCTTGAACCGGTAAGCCAACTCGCCGGATTTGGCTGGCAGATGAATATTGCGATTATCAGTTCATTTGCCGCAAAGGAAAGTCTTGTAGGAACACTCGGGACAATTTTTAGCGCACAGGGCGGCAAGGATGAAAAAGATCTCTCAGCCTCAATCGCCGAACAGGGTGGCTGGACTATATGGCATGCGCTGGCGATACTTGTTTTCGTCGCAATGTTTCCGCCTTGCCTGGCGACACTTATCGTGATTCGTAACGAGACCGGCAGCAACGCCTGGACCGCTTTTGCGACCGTTTACCCGATAGCGCTCGGTTTTACGCTGGCAGTCTGCGTGTTTCAGATAGGCCAGTTTGTATAGATAAAGTTTTACTGATCTAAGGAGCGGACATGTTCAAGAAAGTTCTAATATTAGCCGTGGCCATTATGGCATTCGGTCTGTCGCCTGGGCCAACATGGGCCCATAAGCCTTTGCTCTCCGTATCGGACAACAACGATGGAACAATGTCTATAGAGGGTGGATTTTCAGACGGATCTTCAGCCGCCGGGCATAAGATAATACTCAGAAACAAGGAAACCGGGGAAATCCTTCGAGAAACAAAGGTTGGCGAGGATGGGACTCTGGACCTAAAGAAACCGGCAGTCAATTTCACTGTCACTCTTGACGCCGGAGAGGGCCATCTTGTCACTCAGGTCGGACCACCACCATCTACTGAAGGCGCCATTCCCTCAAATCAGGTCGCTGAAGCTCCAGCAAAAACTGAAAGCGCTCCAGCGCCATCGGCTACCCAAAATCAACAGGCCGGAACCGGCGAAACTGCCCCGGGAAACATATACCCCGGCGTAACCCCCATTACCGGCGGGCATATTGGAGCGCCTATTCCCCAACAGTATCCATGGGACCTTGTGGCAGGGGCGAACATGGCGTTTGAGATGCTACTGGTTACAATGATTGTGACGGCGGCAGCATCCGTATTGCTGCTTTCACTCGCCGTTTATTTCATAGGATACAGAATGGGTTCAAGGTCAATGACCAACACTTACGGAAAGGAGGCTCGTGGATGTTCGTGGTGTCAGGATAGTTGATGCGCCACATATCATAGGTCAACCCCGCTCAGATCAGAGATACCTCATTACCGGTGACATGTCTCCGATCAGGGCGCTCACCTCCAAGAAAAGTGGATGACCATGGAAACGGGCGCATCAGCCAGAAAAGGCTTGGCCTGCGACTGCATGGCCTTGCCTTTTCAGAAGGTAATCCGCTGGAGGAAGAACATCAATCACTTTTTAACAGAAAAGAGGATCACAGTATGACAGTCATGCGCAAATTTTTTCTGGCGGTACTTAGCGTCTTTGCCTTGTTAATGTATTCAGACCTGGCTACGGCGCACTTTCAGATGATGTATACACCCAAGTCCGCTCTAACACCCGAGGACCCGGGCAAGATCAATTTCCTGCTTGTCTTCACTCATCCCTTCGAAGCCGGCCACACCATGAACATGGGCATGGACGCCTCGGGGAAAAGTCATCCTCCAAAGAAATTCGGAGTTAAAACAAAGGACAAGGATATCAACCTGCTGGACAAGATAAAGCCTTTTGAATTCGCCGGTCTTACAAACAAGGGAACGGCATATGAACTAAAAGACTTCGATATCAAGGGAATGGGCGATTTTATTTTCTATCTTGACCCAGGTCCATATTTCGAAAAAAGCGAAGACTCATATCTCCAGCAGATCACAAAAGTTATTGTCAACCGCGGTGGAGCGCCGACCATATGGCACGATCCGATTGGACTGCCCGTTGAAATAGTTCCATTGGACAAACCTTATGCGCTATGGACTGGAAATGTTTTCAGAGGTGTAGTCCTTAAAGATGGCAAGCCTGTGCCAAACGCTGAAATAGAAGTTGAGTTCCTTAATCATCCTATAGAAGGAAAGGCTTTCGGGAAGAAAGAATACGCGAAAGCCCCCCAGGACGCGTTCGTAACTCAAACAATCTTCGCTGACTCCAATGGCGTTTTCACCTATGCCATGCCTAAGGCCGGATGGTGGGGTTTTGCCGCTATAGGAGCAGGTGGACAGCAGAAATATGAGGGCAAGGAACTGTCTGTTGACGCCGTTATCTGGGTCCAGACGGTGGATATGAAGTAGACTTCGCTCATCAGATAAACAAGAATGTGAGGCGTCTGACCGACTGTCGTCACATTGCAGGCTCTGGCGTATATAGGACCCGGACAAAAAAACGCTTGAGCCTGAAAAAAAACCGAGTATTAATATGTAATACCCAATAATAAGATTTATAGTAGCACGACTGTATATTGTGTGCTACCTTTCCACTTGATTTTTATTTGTTAGCTTTTATTTATCAGGATTTTGGAGGATTATTAAATGCCTAAGAAATGGGGACACTTTTATATAGGCGTTTCGACCCTAATGATAGTAGCCTTGTCAGGGCCTGCTCACGCATGGGAATTTTCCATGAAGGGCTCGTTCAACTGGTACCATGAATGGTACAACCAGATGGGCGCCAACGGGTTTTTCGGAAAATACAATGTCGACAACGGGACCAACACCAGAGTAGCCAACCTGAACTTCTGGACAGGTGGTCAGTTTGATACAAGCTTTGTGTCAGGATCAAACGCCGCGTGGTCTTACTTCAATGTTGAATTTGAACCGGAAATAAAAATCAATGAGGCTATCAAGTTCCGTGGCCTTTACAGACTCGGAACTTTTGGTGATCCTGCCGCATCGGACTATCACACCCAGGACGCCCCCGGAACAGCCAACGCATTCAGCGAAGGCCAATGGTCATTATTCTGGGTTACGGCAAACACACCGTGGGGTGTTTTCAGTGTAGGAAAGAGACCATGGACTTTCGGAACAGCTCTGCAATATGACGGTTCGGACGCCACCACTACAGAATCTTTGTCTTGGGTGGCGCCATTTGGACCTTTTGACATCGGTCTGGCTTTTTATCCATACAGATTCGCCGGTGATTCGAGCATTTACGTGATAGGCGGCAGAACCGGTGTGGCGGAGGCGTACGGTGACCCGTATGACACTCCTTACTACCCGGATATTGACAATAAAAGGGGTTATTACAGTTCCGCTGACAGGAGCGGCCAGTTTAGTACGGACTTTCTCGGATTCGTGACCTATTCCAGTGGGCCCCTGAAGGCTGGCGCTTTGGCAGCTTTTGGAGCTTATCATATCGGACCCGAAGCATTGCTAAATTACGACAAACGAACCGGGTCAATTCCCTTTTCCCTAGATTCGAATTTCAATCACGGTAGCGTGTATTTTCAATTCAATAACGGTCGATTTTTCATGAATTCGGAGGCCGCATGGCTTTACTGGAATGACAAGTATCAGGGAATTGTGGACCAGCGTCTCGGTGAGAGCGATGGAGTAAATGTTCCTTACACCCGCTACGTAGAACAGTGGAGATACGCCCTAGAGATGGGGTTAGTTGCCGGACCGGCCAAGATCAGCGCGATAGCTGGTTATTCTCCTGGTCCAGACAGACGAAACGGACTTTATATTGATCGTCAGTCTGCCGGCTTTGTTTATCACTCGGGCTTTGAAAACCACTTTCTCAGTAACTACAGCCTCTTCGTTCCCTACAGCCACATCTTCCTGTACGACTACGGTTCAGGTCTAAACGCCTACAATCTCTCCGGTGATGGCTTCATGAGAGACGCCTTTTTGCTTGGCGGACGCCTTGACTATGCGGTAGCGGCCAACCTCAACCTTTACGGCACATTTATGTGGGCTCAAAGAACTTCTAATGGATATCCATGGGGTGTTCTCAGGCCAACCCTGGTGGGAAAAACGGCCGCTGACCCTCAGGAGGCTCCTGACAACATTACCGATGGAAACGTTGATTTCAGGCGGGTTACACCAGGCCCGTTGAATTATGCCGCATTTACAAATGGTAACTGGGTCACGGCTTCGCAGATTCCAAACATCACGGCTCGTGATCTCGGTTTTGAAGTAAATGTGGGATTTACATGGAAGCTTCTTGAGGGTTGGGATTTTGGGGCTCTGGTTGGATACTGGGCTCCTGGCGAGTGGTTTAAATACGCATGCGTGGATCGCTCTGTACCTGGCTGGAATAACAACAACCTCTCAGGAACTCGCGCTGACAGGAATATAGACCCGGTAATGGGCGGCGAAGTAACCATGGTGTATGGGTTCTAGCAGGTTCAAATTTCTCAGTATAATGGAGACATAGTTAGAA
>CAZIVV010000031.1:0-11863 GCA_964542775.1 uncultured Desulfomonile sp. | reverse complement strand
TTCAAAAGGAGAAGGAGATTAGGAAATGATACCCAGACGTATAGTTTTCTGCACTGATTTCTCCGACAATTCAGTCCCCGCTCGTGAATGCGCCCTGGACTTTGCAGGAGCCTTCAATGCCGAACTTCTTGTACTTTATGTTTTGGACTCTTCCAAAGCCGGTTCAGCGGCCTACAAGTTTGAAGTGCCGGCGGAAACGCTTGAAGGTCTCAAAAAACAGCTTCTGGAGGATGCTAACAAGGGACTTGAAAAGGAAAAACGCGAACTAGCCCCAAAAATCGACAGGATATCGATTCATTTGAGGGAGGGAGTTCCATCAAGCGAGATTGTCAATTTTTCAAAGGAGCTTTCAATTGATCTGATTGTGCTGGGCACACATGGATGGACTGGCCTGAAACACCTGATCATGGGATCAACTGCTGAAAATGTGGTAAGGATGGCAAATTGCCCGGTTCTCACAGTGAAACCGCCCGGGGTGTTTGAACAGTTCTTCTAAAAATGCCGCTGATTCGGGGTCGCCTCTGGAAACTCCTGAAAAATAGGGGAAGCCATAAGCCTGGAGTCAATATTTGAGGTATGAGTTTGAGCCGGCTCGAGTGGCATGCCTAAAAATCATGAAAAGTTCAACAGATTTCAGGCTTATTTTTATGATACTTGAATTGTGCCAAAAACCGGCCTCGATGATTCTCATCCGTTTTGATGATCTATGTGGTAACTTAACGTTATTCAAGGATTCCTGGCTTACAGGAATGATACCGGGACTGACAGCGACTAACCCTGTTATTCGAATTACCGGAAATATTTTTCATGTATCGACTTCAACTTATCAACTCCTGTTGATAAATTCTGATGCAAGGCCGTCACTCACCGAATAAATTCCGTGAAGTTATTTCGGATCCTCTACTAACTGTTATTACAGGCAAAACAATCACGCTTCAACATCAAAGGAGTAGCCAACAACTCTAACATGTTGGCATGAAACAAGGTTTCAGCGCATCATGTGCTGTGGAGTTATCAACAGGGACGTTCAGGAAATGGTTTCTATATTTTTAAGCGCCCGTGTTCCATGGTTCTTGAATGAAAGGAGATAAAAACATGCGTCCCAGAAGGATACTGTTTTGCACCGATTTCTCTGAAAACTCTGTCCTTGCAGGCCAATACGCCCTGGATTTTGCAAAAATCTTCAATTCCGGTCTGCTTGTTCTTCATGTTTTGAAGGCGCCGCAAGACATGCAACCTGCCCTTCCTGGAGATGCGGCCTTCGATGTTCAAAGAGACTTGCTCTCCAATATAGAGGCGGATATCAAGAGAAACCTGGAAAAAATAAGGGTCAAGATGGTTGAGGACTATGAAGACGTCTCAACCTATCAAAGACGGGGTGTTCCAGTGACAGAAATCATGAATTTTGTGAAAGATCTTTCGATAGACCTGATTGTTATGGGTACCCATGGAAGGACTGGGCTAAAGCATCTTGTCATGGGATCATGCGCCCAGAATGTAGTGAGAATGGCTAAGTGCCCTGTACTCACTGTCAAGCCACGTGACTCACGTAATCCATTTCTGTAGTCCGACACGACATCGGGCTTCCAGGTCAACCTGATTTCCATAGTGGAAGATGGTTCGCAATACCCGTTTGGTGTGCCGTCGAGCCTTGGAGACCATATGTAGCTAGCTGCCTGGCTGCGGGACAAAACATCAGGAGTAGCGCGCCATTTTTCGAGATTTACACCATAACCTATCTGTAGGTATATACTTTTGGTCCAATACAGGTCGAGTCTGTTGACAAAACACTGATTGGTCGATATGCAGAATGTAGCATCAAGCTGGATGGTGACCACATAATTCCTTTCTCATGACAATCCGTGTGGTTGGAGATATTGCTTTAATGCTGAGAATACCGGTGGGGAGCATCCTGGGAAGAGAACTAAATACAGGAAAGGCCTTTGTTCATGGAAATCGTAGACAATGAACCTGAAATTGTTAAGGACAATGACGATGAGAATAAAGAGGAAGAAAACGATGGGCCGGATGAATCGATCTATATAGTAAATGAAAATTATGTCTTTGAAAGTGACGACGGAGCAGGATGCCTTACAGTTGTTGTTTGCGCATTGGCAATACCGGCTGTCCTTTTCTGGCATCTTTGCTAGCGACAGGAAAATCCGGACCAGACTCTGAACAATCTGTTGCAAATGGCTGTCGGGCTTTTCCAGAGATCCAACTGAACTGTGCGCACCCTAAGCCGCCCTTTTACGCGTCAGCAGACAGACCCCGAAGAATTCTTCACGAGAGTGAAGATTCGGACCAATGGGATGAAGACTTCAAAAAGGTGGGACCGTAAAAAATTCGTTTAAAAGCTATTTACCGCCGTTTAACACCACTATGCTGGATTTCCAGGTATTGATGGCTGAATCTCCGCAAGCTGGTCTGAAGAGGCATTCATAATTGGGGCAGTTGTCATGCCTGTTGTAACATTCAGTATACCCACTGTTTTTCTGGTGTTTGTGAACTTTGGCCTCGTGGCGCTGAAAACATTCCGGACATATTCCATGGCTGATATCCGGACAGTTATCAAGGTCCACCCTGGAAAGGTCTAACTGCTCCAAGTCTTCAACCGTGCTCCATATTTTACGACATTCAATGCACGCATATAACATTTTACTATCTCCCATGCCACAAACAGTCGCACAGAAACCTAAACCAAAAACTTGGAAAGCATTCTATCATAGCATAACCTTTAAATACAAGTTATACCTTGCACAGCTTTGCGCTCCAACTTCTGCAGAAAAAGCCTTCAACTGCGACTCCAGGGACTCATCGTGAGAAGTGGATCATTCAAAAACACTTGGCATGTATGAGCCAACAATGGAATTTTGTCAATGAGGATTAGCCTAAGACTGCAGGCCGAATCCCTGATCACACTGGTAACAGTGGGCAAAACGGCGATAGAAAGATAGCAGTCCATGCATGTTTTCAGGTCAAATTTAGTGACCCCGTGGATTTCTACATGTCATGAAATTGTTGAAAAAAACTGTATGACCTATTTCACACACAATTCTCACATTTTCTAAACAATTTTAGTGAACACTTGGTTGTAGAAAAACTGGATGGAGGTTTACCGTTCAGAGTTCCTGGCTCCAAATGCCGGGGCATCCTGTAATCACACAAGGTAGGAATCATGAATGATCGTTTATCAATTGTGGAGCGAGATTATTTGTTCACGTGCGAATCCAATTGCGGGCGCGATTTTGACAAATGCTCAAATATTAATTGTAAATATCATAATCCGATGAGACACGCTCTAGCAAAAATATGGCGCAGTCAACAGGTCTGGAACCTGGAACGCTATTGCGTGCAGATTGATCAGAACGCCGCTTGACTCAGCCAGCATCCTGTTGCTGTTGACTTTGGAACATGGGCTTCAATCACCGTGACAATTGAAGGGGTAACCTGTCACATGTCTTTTCCGGTCCTACGGCAGGCATTCCTCAAATTCAAGCGCACAATCCCATGAAGAACCTGATGACAAATTTAAACCGGCACATGGATTCACTGGTGCGCTTCAACTGACCAAAGGAGTCCTGACTAAATTACCCCGGCGCCTATTGGGTGGGTCACCCAATCAGGCCTCAATTACCGGTATTCAGACCTAACTGTCAATGGCCCTTCGAACCTCAGCCAGCAGAGCGTCTTTCTTGCAAGGTTTCTGAACGAATCCTTTGACAATTGGTACTACCTTTTGAGCAAGAACATCTTCGGGAGAATATCCGCTGAGTATGAGAATTTTGACTTCCGGGTTGATCTTTATCAATTCATTCACACAATCCTCTCCGGACATTACCGGCATCAAAAGATCCAAAACAACGAGGGAGATTTTCTTTTTGCGCTTTTTGTAAATACTGATGGCTTCGCCACCGTTTGATGCGACGATCACCCTATAGCCGGCTCTTTCAAAAACGATCCTTTCCAGATCAGCCACATAAGAAACGTCCTCCACGATCAAAATGGTTCCAGTGGCCGTCTTCGCCTTTTCTGGGGCTTTGGCCGGAATCTCTACCTCAGGTTGCTCGATGGCCGGGAAGTACAGCCTGAACTCAGAACCTTTGCCCAGCTTGCTGGAACAGTCTATGAGTCCGCCATGCTGTAGAACCATCCCTCTTACAACCGGCAAACCGAGACCAGTCCCCCTTTGTGCGCCCCTCTGTTTAGTTGTAAAGAAGGGATCAAATATCTGTGAGAGCGTCTCCTCACTCATGCCACAACCTGTATCTTCTACGGTAAGCAGGACATATTCACCGGGTTTTGCCCACCTGTTGGACTTGCAGTAATCTTCATCCAGTTCAACCTTACTGGTGGAAATGCTAACCCGACCTCCTTCTGGCATCGCCTCGGAAGAGTTCGACACGAGACTCAAAATGATCTGGCTGATCTGTTTTTGGTCGGCTTTTGTCCAAGTCGGCTCCTCCACCAGTTTCAAGTCAATCTCCACATTACCAGGAAGAGAATTTTGAATGAACGACAGAAGTTCCGATATTTCACGATTAAGGTCCAGTGGCTTTGGAATTACCTGTGACTGCTGCCCAAAGGCCAGTAATTTGGTAATGATCTCAGCACCCTGCATTGAAGCGTCAACTATATTTTGCAGGTTCATATACTGCTTGCTGCCTTGGCGGGCCTGATCCATCAATAGTTCGCTAAACCCTGTTATGATCTGCAGGATATTATTGAAATCATGAGCTAAACCCCCGACAAGGTTTCCCAGAGACATCAGTTTCTTCGACTCAAATAGCTGCTGTTTCAGGAGTTCTCGCTCCTCTTCTGCCTTTTTTAGTGGGCCAATATCGATGGTGACGCCTCGGAATCCAATAACTTCGCCGTCCTTGACAATGGCGCTCGAATAAACCATGCATGGTACAGTCGAGCCGTCAGCCCGTAGCACTTTGCATTGGCAGGTCACTCTTTGCTCACTCCTGGCCAACTGCGTCAAATTACATTCAGATTCATCTCTATCCTCCTCAACCAAGGTCATCAGTAGACCCATGGTATTCAGATAGTCCTCCATGTTAACTCCGAGAAGTTCTAACATTGCCGGATTCCCGTAAGTGAATTTGCCGTTGAGGCTCATCTCCCAAACGGGCTGAGGAAGCATCTCGGTTAGATCCCTGTATTTTTTCTCACTCTGCCGAAGTTCGTTCTCCAGGTTCCTCAGATCACTAATATCGATGGTAACTCCTCTTAGTCCTGTCACTTCGCCGTCTTCTAAAATTGGAGCTGAATAGACAATACACGGGACTAGAGAACCGTCTTTTCGCACAATAGTACAATAATGTACGTTCTTTTGTTTTGTCTTAATATCCTGCTCAATACTTTGAGCAACTTCTAATCTCTCTCCTGATAAGACCACATCACTGGGGCCCAGATTGCTCAAAAGGCCCTCCCTGGTGACACTTAGCAACTCAAGCAACGCCGAATTTCCAAAAGTATACTTTCCCTCTAGATTTATTTCCCAGACAGGCTGCGGAAGCATTTCCGTAAGTTCCCTGAACTTCTTTTCACTCTTGCGTAGTTCACGTTCTACCTTTCTGAGGTCGCTGATGTTAATCATCAGTGCGACTACGCCTCGTACTTTAGCTCCGGAATCGACATGGGGAACAAGACGGACCCGCAGGTCCCGTTTTATTCGATCACCAAATGTTGCAGTGATGTCTCTGTTGACTACCTGGCCTCCAAGACACGACAAAACAAGTGATTCAGCCTGATCGAACTCGGATCCCAGCAACTCCTGAAGCCGTACGGCCCTGATTTCATCTTCAGATTTTTTCATCCAGGCCTGGTAAGTTCTGTTACTAAAGACCAGTCCTTGATTTGAATCAATGTATGCTATCGCCACGGGGAGGTTCTCAACTATGGTTTTGAGCAGCCTCTGGCTCTCGATGACTTCTGCAGTCCGCTCCGCCAATACGCTTTCGAGAGTTTCGCTATGTTGGCGTAAAGCCTCCCTGGCTGATACCGCTTCAGTAATATCATGGTATACACCTACAGCTTTTTCTACGAGACCTGCCGGACTCTTTACCGGAGCTGAACTTATGCTCAGGAACACCCGGCTTCCGTCATCCCGCTCAAATGCAAGTTCCTCGGCTCGTACTACATCGCCATCGACCAAGGATCGATAGAGAGGCCATTCCTGAAGGGTGTAAGGACGTCCGTCGTAATGAAAGGCTCGATGGAACGGAAACTGGTCCAGTATTGAAACTGGAGGACCTAATAACTCTTTTTCCCGACTGTTAGAGAGGAGTAAAGAGCCATCGGCTGCATTTCTGACGACCACACCGGAAGGTATGTTTTCCAGCACCGACCTCAGCATCGTCTCGCTGAGGCGTAATGCCTGCTCGGCTTTCTTGCGCTCCGTAACATCCACAACGATTCCAATAAAAGAGACAACCTGTCCTTCACTACCAAGAACAGGCCTACCTCTGGACATTAGCCACAGGGTTTCTCCATTCGAAGTCTGGACACGACCTTCCAGCTCGAAGCTGGATTTGCTTGCCAGAGCCTTACGCACAATGTCTCTAACTTCATGCCTGTCATCCGGGTGAATGGACTGCTGCCAGAAATCGTGAGACATCCCGAAACTGTTGGGCTCCATGCCCATAAGTCTCCACAGTTCATCAGACCAATAGACTTCGTCGGACTCAATCTTCCATTCCCACATGCCGGCGCTGGAGGATTCCAGCGCCAAATGAAGGCGTTGTTGGCTACTGGCCAGATTCTCCTGAGCCTGTTTCAGGTCGGTGATGTCTGAAACTATACCTACGTAGGAAGTGGGATTCCCGTTGGTGTCAAATACTGGCCTAGCCCTGGAAACAACCCAACGAATATGGCCATCAGGATCCTGAATACGCCACTCGGCTCTCAGATCGGCCCTTCGGGATACCCCTTCCTGGACCGCTTGATGCGCCTTTTGCCGATCTTCCGGATGAATGGACTGCAGCCAGTTGTCATAATTCTGCTCGCAGGAATGAGGCTTGAGCCCCAATATGGCCCACAGTTGTTCAGACCATATAGTCCTGTTTGTCCCCAGATCCCACTCATAGGCCCCAGCCTTGGCAGCTTCCTGAGCTAAATCAAATCGCTGGGCGCTCTTTTTCAACTCATCATCAAGCAGTTTGCGCTCAGTAATGTCCTCAATCAGCATCACCAAACCGCCTACTGAGCCGTCCGAGGCAAACCAGGGTCTCAATTCCCTTCTTAGCCACTGGACGGAGCCAACCAGGGGTTCGTATAAATCATCACTTACCTCTACAACCTCACCTGAAAAAACCCTTTGATGCTCATGCTTCCAACGTTCAGGGATGCTGGTGAAGACGTCGTAATGACAACGCCCGATAAGCTCCACATTTCCCAGATTGAAATCTCTTATGTAACGCCGACTCACCGCAAGGTATCTCATGTCTGTGTCAAACATGGCCAGGGCCGATGGCGCATGCTTTATGAACAACTGAAGAATTTCCTGACTTTCCTGCAGTCTTGACAGGGCCTCGTCTTTGGCGTCCAGAGCTTCCATCAATTTGGTCCGGGCCTCTTCCACCTCTGTGAACACAGGATTAGATGAGGGTTTTTGAGGTGATTTGACCAGATCCATGACTGAGTTGGCAAGCTTGAGGGCAACTTTGTGTCCTCCCATCGCTATCCCTGCAAGAGACAGCAACAATGTCACCACGAGGATAGCCGAGACAATCAAGAAGTGGGAACTGTAAACATTTTCAGGTATCTCAAGCACGAACGACCAGGGTCCAACGGTGGACGCAGTTGTGAAGCGTCTTGAAGAGGCAAGTTCCTCCAGGCCCGAATTTGGGCTCAATGAAGATTTCTGCGCTATGATCCTGTCAGCCCGGTCAAAGATCGTCAGGATGACTCCAGTAGGTATGGATAACTGGTCAAGTGTCTCCTGAAATTGCGCAGTGTCTATGGTATTGACCAAAACGAGGACAATCCTGTCATCGCGTTCAATGGGAACACCGATGGCGACCAGCGCCTCTTTGGCTATAGGACCGGTAACAACGTTGCTAACACTGGGCTTGCCACTTTCCAGGACCATCCCCGCAGCAAATCGGGATTTTGGATCCGGAAGCGCTGGTAATTGAACGCCAAACGGAAACAACGTGTGGAAAATGATCCGAAATGAATCATCTACCAAGGCCACGTTGCCTCCAAAAGTTTCCTGGAAAGACACCGCCTCGTTGTAGAATTCGTTCAACTTACTCGGATCGGTAGCTATCCGCGACTTCGCCAGCATTTTCAGGGCTCCGATGCTGGCCCCGATCTGACGGTCTATTGTCGCAGCTATGTTTCCTACATCCTTGTTTGCTTCCTGGTCTCTAATGGTTTTAATCGTTCTAACATGGTCGAATGCCAGATAGATGGCCAGCAGAGTTACCGGCAAAGCGCACAGGCAAATGAACCATGTGACAAATGTCTTTATCGATTTGGTATTTCGATTTCCATTCAAATCATGGAAAGGTTGCTGATCAGTGACGGATTTCACGAACAATACCCTCGTTGGTAGTTTAGAAATTGAAAATAACATCGGTCTAAGGCCGACGCTAACAAAATTTTTATAAATCGAGAGGAAAAGTTATCCAAATTCTGGAGATTTGTTTTAGAAGATATCCTCTGCGTTTCATTTCACAAAGCTGAGCAGCCACGAGCCATGATCAAGACAAGCAGTGGCTGCCAAATGACCTAAATGAATTTGTTGCCGGAGACTGTCGAACACAAAGCTGCCGATACGATCCCTCCCAGTAGTGAATGGCTTGACGTTGATGGATGATATCCGTCAGGCGAAAATTCATCCGGCTTTCCATCAAAATGAAGCGGAACATGAACCACTGTATCATGTCGCTTGATCAAACCTTGTGCGACATCGTCAAATATGCGACTCCTTATTCCCATGACAGCTCTCAGTGGCTGCGGAAGCAAAGGAAAAGCTGAAAGGGGCGGAAGGCCAACAAAGGCAATGGATGCATTCGGAGAATGGGTTTTCAATTCTTCCAGGAGCAGATCCAGCTCATTGGACCATTGTTTCACTGTCCTCAAAGAGGTTATGTCGTTGACTCCCACGGAAAGCGCTATAAAATCGAATGGATCTGAATCCAGTGATGGCAACAGTCTACTCCGTATTGTATCGCAGGTGGCCCCTATGCGACCAACCGCTTCCCAATGCGCCTTGCAATCGAGTCTTTTGGCCAGATCAAACGCAATTTGGCCTGGTAAGGCTTCGCCCACGGATGGCGCTCCAACTCCTGCAATAACTGAATCGCCTATCGCCAGAAGCCTGACTGTCTTACCGGAACCTATTTGACCGGACACCGGCCCTGGAGGCGCCGACAATCTGGGGGCGTTCATTTTAAGCTTTAAGCCCTGTGGAACAACAAATGGGAGCAGGGTCCAAAATAGAAAGCATCGTATATCGTACATGAGACCTCCCTAGAATCGGTCGCTAGTTTAAACCCCACATGCGATCTCTATGCTAACATATATAGAGCCTGGCGCGTTCAGTGGAAAGCTACTTTCAGGAGTAGCAATCATGGCCTCGGCCGAACCAAATGGTCATCTGACAGAAAAGTCGCTTTTTCCTGACTTATTCAACTCTTTGAGCTCAAAAACTTTGCAAGCTTGCCGATGCGGAATTTTTTTTCGCAAACCAGTTCCTTATCCTGAATCATCCACTAGTAGGCTTTAAACTTAACAAGGAATTGGGAAACCCCCACTATTTTTTCTGAATATTTCACATACGCCGCATGCATTCTCCGGCACCTTTGATTCGACAGCCAGTGAGATCTTTTCAGGAGAGTCTTTTGGACCGAAGTCCATATTAAACACCGGTTTCGCATTCAGTGTTTCGAGAACTGGGGGGATTCATAGTTGATGTCAATCAGGATTTCGCTTGAATGACATCCGTATCACGACTGGTGGAGCCACAGTCGAGCTTCCGGTAATGTCACTTTTAATAAGGGCTGAAGAATTTTTGGGGCAATTTGCCTGTACAGGTGTATTCGACAACATCGTTTATTGATTGCTTGCCAAGGGTTGTCATGAGCTTTGAGGTCCCATGCGCCAGTAACCTCCCGTTCATGTCAAACGCTTCAGCTTCGGTCAGACAAATCGTTTTTCCCGATTTGATTCTGCGACCCCTGACCATTATCTGGCCATCAATCACTGGAGCAAGGAAATCGACTTTGAGGTCAATGGTCACCAGTCCGGTCATTTCCGGGAGATCGCAATAGGCAGACCAGTACGCCGCGGTATCTATGACGGATGCGTATACACCGCCATGAAGCCCCCCAAACGGATTCATGTGGTTTTTGAAGATTTCTGACTTAACAACAGAATATCCAACACCAATCTCGGTAACTTCTATCGACATGTGTCTAAAAAACGGACAACCGTTTATGGCGGCAATAACAGCAGATACATGCTCGGGGTTGATTTCTGGCAATTGTATTCCTCCCGACGTGGTTACTCAAGTCCGGGCCAAAAAGGTATGTATCGAAGTGTCAGCAAGACTGACCGACCATGCCAATGCTTTAATCAAACATTATAGAATTTCACAAGGACATTATCAAACAGAGCGTCAAACAAAAACGCGGGAGGTTGCATTTAAAGAGGAGACAAACAATATCCTGATCAGAATAATAATACTTTCTAACATCATCAAGCGCCAGATGGCAGTGACGGATTGTACTTTCACCTGGCGCCTATAATCTAAGCTCAACATCGTTTTGTTCGATGACTACTACCTCGGTTATTCCATCACGGAATCTGAACTAGAGGTCTGTGGTGTTTCACTACTCTTTGAACAACGCTGCTCAGATCCACTCTTTTCGAACCTCACACTGTCCATGATTGTCAGGTCAGCTCAAGAAAGCTTATTTCCTCCAAAGCAATTCCTACTCCAATTCGAACCTGGTCAGTGTCAGTCAGCGATCCTCCTTCTCCTGTCCAGGCAAGGTCATTGGTCATTATCTGCAAAAGAGCCGAACCCTGATAATCGGTGTCGGGAGTAAATTTCAGAAGATTCAAGGCCTTATTGATATTCGTCAGCGTGCCTTTGAAGCTCGTGAATGTGTCACCATCTTGGTCAAGCATGGTCAACCCTGTCTTGCTTCCGAGATTCAGCTTTCCATTAAGCGCCTCGAGGTCAACCTGAACAAGATTTGAAGCGGCGTCAACATCGGAGACCTTGATGAGGTTGCTGTTGGTCGAACTGAACACTATGCTCTTGTTTATTCCAGTGGTCAACACGTCCTTCTGAAGGATATTTACAGGAGCGTCATTCACTGGATTCACCGTTATAGCCAATGTGTCTGTATCAGTCTTGGCGCCGCCGCTTCCCGAACCTCCAAGGTCAGACGTCGCTATTTTCACGCTGCCCGATCCAAAGTAATTGGCGGTAGGCGCAAAGGTCAGACCTTCCAGGGCATTGTTGATGTTTTCAAGGGTGCCCTTCACCACAAGCTTGGCCGAGTTATCGCCAGTCACTGACTTGAGGTTGGCTGAGCTACCAAGCGTAAGTTTACCGTTAACAGAAGTGAGGGTTACCTGGACGTCCGTAGTTGGGTTGTCCACATCCGAAATCAGGATCCGGTTACCGTTCGCCTCATTGAAAACCAGATTAGTATCTTCTTCAGTATTTTGCGCCAGGTTCGAGAACACCGTCTCGCCTGAAATCGAATTCTCAGGCGCAGTATTGACTGCGGCTACCTTCAGCGTTACCGTGCCAGCTCCTGCTTCCAGCGTGCCCTCTGTTCCCGCGCTGTCCACCACCACATACTTGAATGAATCCTCTCCGTTGAAATACTGG
>CAZIVV010000030.1:0-1759 GCA_964542775.1 uncultured Desulfomonile sp. | reverse complement strand
AGTGTCGTCTGTCCCCTGCCGCCCATTGCCTGCAGCGATGATGCCAGGTATTCGTCAGAATAGCTGCTTACATCGAACCCAAGGTCTTTCCAGAAGGGCTTGATTATCTCGAGAAGCTTGAAGGGGTCCATTATCTTCATCTGTTCCTGGTTGATGTGGTTCAGTTTGTCCATATCAAGTACAGCAGGTTTTTTTGTTACCGAGGATATGTCAAAGAGCTTTATGGCCTCTTCGCGCGTGAAGACTTCCTGTCCGCTCTTCGGCGACCATCCAAGAAGAGCAAGGAAGTTGAAGACTCCGTCCGGAAGATATCCGAGGTCGTTGTATTCGAATACGCTAGTCGCGCCCTGGCGCTTGGAAAGTTTTTTCTTGTCCTTGCCGAGGATCATCGGAAGGTGTGCAAACTTTGGTGCCTCGAATCCAAGGGCCTGATAGATCAACAGCTGTTTTGGCGTGTTGATAATGTGGTCCTCTCCGCGAATGACCATGTTTATGTTCATCGTGAAATCGTCAATGACTACAGCGTAGTTATAAGTCGGCATTCCATCCCTTTTGAGAATAACAATGTCCTTTATGCTACCATCCTGGTTTACGGATGCATTCTCACTCAGCACTTCAATGTGTCCGTAGACCTCATCATCAAAAGTAACAAGTTTTCCCGTCGGCACTTTAAAAAGGACCGCTCCATCATCTTTATAGGCAAGTCCGGCATCAAGGAGCTGTTCCGCATACCTGGTGTAGGAATCCATGCGTTCTGACTGCCGATAAGGGCCAAACTCCCCCGGCTTGTCGGGACCTTCATCCCAGTCAAGCCCCATCCATCTCATCCCGTCCATTATCGACTGCTCATATTCAGCAGTAGAACGTTCCTTATCTGTATCTTCTATGCGGAGAACAAATGTTCCTCCGTTGTGGCGTGCGTACAGCCAGTTAAAGAGAGCTGTGTGAGCTCCCCCGATGTGCAGTGACCCCGTGGGGCTTGGTGCGAATCTGACTCTGACATTGCTGGACATTCTGAAAACCTCCGGTAGTTTTTATTAAATGCGGCTAAGCGTTTGTAAAGACTGGCAAGCGATCGGCAAGCGTGGGCAAGCAATTGGCAAGCAGTCGTGAAACCTTAAAAATCTTTTACTCCCGTCATCCCGGTATGGGATTGAGCCGGGATCCAGGTTTTTAATTTTGTCTTAAATATCTAAGTAAGGATAAACCAGTGGACCCCGGCTCAAGTTCATACCGGGGAGACGATATTTTTAGACAGGCAGTGCTCTCCCGATTTATGCACTCGGGAACGGTGGTGATTTTAGTTCGTGTTTTAAGGTTCTAACAATCGCTTGCCTATTGCTTGCCAACCGCTTGCCCGTCCCTACGGCTGCCCCTACAACTGCTTAGCGACTGCTCAGCCATTGCTCAGCATAGTTATTACCTATTCTGTTTCCCCCAGGAATCCTTTAAGGACACCGTAAGGTTGAATACGGGCTTTTCCGGCGTGCTGTCGTAATCGGCGCAGAAGTAGCCATGGCGCATAAACTGGAACTTGTCCATTGGTTTGGCTTCAGCAAGTATCGGTTCTACAAGAGCATCCTCAAGAACGACAAGAGAATTGGGATCAAGATAATCTTTGTAGTCTTTGCCTTCTTCCATGTCGCTCATGTTCTTTAGTGTAAAGAGGTGTCCGTAGAGGTTTACCTTGGCTTTTACGGCCTCCCCGGCCCACGCCCAGTGGAGCGTTCCCTTTATCTTCCTGCCGTCCGGTGCGTCT
>CAZIVV010000029.1:0-3949 GCA_964542775.1 uncultured Desulfomonile sp. | reverse complement strand
GGATGTGGAAGGTCTGCTCAACATGTCCCCTGAAAGGCAGGCGCTGGAGCTTTTATGGAGGAAGTCCCTGACTGCCATCAGACTGATCAGGTCTGACTGCAGATCGGCAATGCAACAGTTGCACACAATGGCTTCCACAATCGGGAAAATCGCCGCGGCGCATCAAACACTGGAGAAGATCGAACAGGAGAAGCTCAGGGCCGGTTCAGACAGAATGCAACTGCTGGAGACAGCCAGAGAGGAACTGAAGAGCGAGATTCGCCGCATACTCGGGGATAAGCCAAAACTCGTCAATGAGCTATGCGATGTTTTTGATAACGCCGCAGGAAATCCAGGATGTGTAACAGATAAAGCCGATCATCCTTCATAATGGAATCGCCTCCTGCAACACGACGTCCCGAATATACGAATGCAATGCTCCAACTGTGACTACATGGACCGGTGTTCCCAGTAATTCCTCGAGATCGGCAATGAGTCCTCCTGGAAACCAGGGGGACGGATTCTCGCCCACATCGACAAGTATGTCGATATCACTTGATTGACTTGCCTGGCCACGGGCGACTGACCCAAACAGGCGAATATTCCTGGCGCCATGTTTGCGAGCAATTTGCAGAATCTCTTCTTTTCTTGCCATTATTAAGTTGTCGAAATCCATGTACAACCCCTGAGACCCTGCAAAAACTTTAAACCACCGCCGGTAGACTTGTGTTGATTCCAGACACTTTATTTCTACAAATCAATAATTACACCAAAACGCCACTGAAGACCAGAGCTACGGCTTTTGAGCTAAAATTCCCCATGGGAAGAGTGGATCCCCGATCAAGTCGGGGATGACAACCCACCCCAATTGTAAAAAACCACATCGCTTTAACGGCTTCTAAACGCCTCAGTTTGAGATTCACAAATCTAATTCCAAGAAAAATTCAATAACATCATTTTTTTATTTTTTGACTGTCCGTCGTTGGCACACGTGTGTTCTATAATGGGTAACAAACGCGGAAAATGGCTTTAGATAAGGCTTTGGTGATATGAAGCACGGTCGCTAATGAATATATTTTTTGAGAAAACCTTATTCTCGAACACGAAAAGGAGGTTCAGATGGGGGGATTCTGGTTAAAAGCTCTGATAGCAATGGTAATTGGACGCGCTCTGTGGCCCGGCAGTTCACATGGAGGCTCTGAGGAGCAGTCCGCTCAGGATTTTCAGCAGGGATATGACGAGGGGTATGATAGCGGCTACGACGACGGTTATGATGAGGGATTTCACGAGATTGATGATTCGGACTTTTTTGATGGTGATTTTTTTGAATAATGAGCAATAAAGTAAGGGCTGGTATGATACAATTTTTTAATTCCAGCCTTGTACTCACAAAACTTCGCTCATTCAGTAAGGGGTGGATCGATGCGCAAATCGGCGAATAGGATCATATATTCAGCGTCTGACATAGTATATTTCCTGGAATGCGATCACATATCGACTCTGGACAGGATCAACCTGGATGAGCCTTTTCCGGAACAGGCGGTGGACCCACAGTTTGAGTTACTGCAAGCCAAGGGTAGTGTTCACGAGCAATCCTATTTTGAAAGTCTCAAAAAGGATGGGCTTTCAGTGGCTGACCTGTCTGAAGCAGGCGCCAGTGTTATGGAGAAGGCTCAAGCCACAATCGAGGCCATGAAAAAGGGTTATGACATAATTTACCAGGCCACTTTTGTGAAAGATAATTTATATGGTCATCCGGATTTTCTGAGAAAGGTTAACTCCCCTTCCCTTCTGGGCTCCTACAGTTATGAGGTGATTGACACCAAGCTGGCCAGATCTCCGAAAGCCTATTTTGTGATCCAGCTCTGTTTTTATTCGGAGTTGCTCACTCTGGAACAGGGGTTGGCGCCCAGGATGATGCATATTGTCCTTGGTGACAGAACTGAAGCCAGTTTCCGCTTTGACAGTTTCAGACAATACTTCATCACTCTTCAGGATCGTTTTCGACTTCGCATGGATTCTTACGGCACGATATCGACCGAGCCCGAGAAATGCGCTCACTGCCCCATGTGCAAGTGGAAAGCCATCTGTGAGGAACAATGGTTAGCAGAAGATCATCTAAACCAGGTTGCGGGAATCACGAAAATTCAGATCAGGAAGCTGCGTCCAGCTGGAATAAATACACTTGAACAACTTGCGCTACTCGATGACAAGACCCGGATCAGCAAGATTTCTGATGAAACGCTTTCCAGAATTCGGGGACAGGCGAGACTGCAGCTCACGAAAAGACAGACCGGTGAAAACGTCCATGAAATTCTTCCACTGGATCCTGACGGAGTGAGAGGTTTTTATCGACTGCCGAAACCTAATTCGGGAGATATTTTCTTCGACATGGAGGGGGATCCGCTGATTGTTGGTGGGCTTGAATATTTGTTCGGAGTTTATTTTTTTGAAAATGGAAAGCATGAATTCAGGCCATTCTGGGCTCATACACGGGATGAGGAGAAACTGGCTTTTGAGCAGTTCATGGATTTTACGGTGGACAGGCTGAAGAAGTATCCCGACGCCCACATATATCATTACGCCAGTTATGAGGAATCAGCGCTCAAGAGGCTTATGACCAGCCACGGTGTGAGGGAATCCCAGGTGGATGATCTGCTGAGGGGCCATAAGATGGTGGATCTCTACAAGGTCGTGAGGGAAGGAATACGGGTTTCGGAGCCGTCATATTCCATCAAGAATATCGAAGCGTTTTATGCTGACAAGCGCCAGGAGGAAGTCAGCAATGCATTGGCCAGTGTAGTCTACTATGAAAAATGGGTGGAGACACAGGAGCAGAAACTTCTGGATGATATCCAGGAATACAACATGGTGGATTGCCGGTCTACATGGCAGTTGCGTGAATGGCTATTAACCCTGAAACCTGCTGATGTTGAGTGGAAGCGGGAGAAAGCTGACGATACGGGAAAGAAAAAGAAGCCAAAGTCCGACAAAACCATCAGAATTGAGAACGGTCTTGATTCATATCGAAAAGCCCTTCTTGATGATCCATCACTGAACGAGAAGGATCGTGAATTTCGTGAGCTAGTTTTTCATCTGCTTGATTTTCACCGACGTGAGCAGAAGCCATCATGGTGGGCGGCATTTAATCGCCAGACGCTGACTGACGACCAGTTGATAGAGGATCCGGAGTGCATCGGCGCCATGACAAGGGTAATTTCGTCGGCACAGTCGTCCATCGGGGCCAATGGAGGGATAGTTTACGGGTATCCCGAGCAAGAATTCAAATTAAAGGCTGGTGATGGGGCCGTTGAAATAAGACCTGACCAGGTTACGGAGAACCTCCGGATATTATCGGTAGACGATGATAAACGGCTTGTTGAAGTGAGTTACCGACGTGGAGAGAAGCCGCCACAAAAGATGTCGATAGCGGTGGGGAATGCGATTTCCGCATAGACGCTGACAAATGCGATCTACGGTTTTGCGGATTCCGTTATCCAGAGGCAAAACGAGTACTCCGCAGTGGAATCAATTCTCAGGCGATCCGTTCCAAAGATCAGTTCTAACCAGCCGGGCCAACCCATTGCGGGAGGGGTTTCGGATAACCTTCAAACAATGATTGAGGCCGTGGCGAACCTGAACAACAGCAGTCTTTTCATACAGGGACCGCCGGGAACGGGCAAGACATACACCGGATCGCACATCATCGTCGAACTCATAAGCAGAGGCTTTCGAGTCGGGGTATCGTCGAACAGTCACAAAGCCATCAACAACCTGCTTGCGGCGGTAGAGAAGACGGCCATAGCGAAGAATATCCGATGCCAGGGCCTCAAGAAGTCCACCGATGACCCGGCCACGCAGTTCAACGGGCGCTTTATACATGATGTGACAAGCAATGCGGAGATTATGCAATCGAAAGCCGATCTTGTAGCAGGCACCGCATGGCTGTTTGCCAGGATGAACAAGGTTC
>CAZIVV010000028.1:0-4570 GCA_964542775.1 uncultured Desulfomonile sp. | reverse complement strand
ATGTGTTTCCGAATATCCGGCGCAAATAGCTATGCCCTCAAGGCGAGATCTTTTCTTGAAAGTTGGCTCGATTCAGTTGCTTACCCGTTTGGGCCTCAGTGGGCCTCGAATCTTGAGGTGGGGCTTAGAGTTTTGTCCATCGTCCGATTGTGCCAATTTTTTGCCGATAGTGAGGTTTGGGACGAGGAATTCCTTCTGAAGGTAATGGCTTCGGTGGAACTCCACTTGGACCATCTCGAGAACGAACTCACCGTGCATCACACCCGGGGCAATCATTTACTCGGGGAAACAGCGTCCCTGTTGCAGGTTTCATTGCTGTGTCCTTTCCTGAAAGCATCATCCAGACGAATAGAGAAGGCTAACAGGATACTCAATTCTCAAATACCCGATTTGATTCTGTCGGACGGAGTCTATGCCGAGCAAAGTGTGTCGTACGCAAAATTCGTCCTCGAGTTTCTCCTTCCCTTGTGCGCTCCGGAATTACGGGAGCGTTCAGGTCTTTCAGACTACTGCATGGCTTTGGTCCTAAAATGCCTGAAGTTCCTCAGGGAAATTTCCAGTCATGATGGAACTGTCCCAATGGTTGGTGATTCTGATTCAGGCTCTGCGTTAGGTCTTTATCTTGATGACTATTGGGACTTTGCGCCACTGTTTTCGTCAGGCTCATATATGTTCAGAGATCAAGACCTGGACAGAGGCTTGGGGCATTTCCCCCCTGAGTCTTTCATTGTTTGCGGCAAGGATGGACTCCTGTGGCATGAGTCATTAGTCAATGAGCCTTTTGGAAACAGGCCCCGGAGTTCATCAGAAAGTCCCACAGTCCATCATTTTCCGGAAGGCGGACTTATTAAGGCCGAATACAAATCTTTCAAAGTCCTCTTCGATGTTGGGCCGCTTGGCAAATCTCCCGGTTTCGAACATGGTCATTCGGACGGTCTGTCGGCGCAGTTGTGGCTGGATGATCAACCGGCGCTCATTGACCCGGGAACTTTCGTCTACAATGCGAATCCCAGGTGGCGAAAATATTTCAAGGGCTCATCGGCCCACAATATATTGCAATTCCGGGGAGCTGATCAGTCCAGATCCCTTGGGTCTTTCAGGTGGGCTTACTCGCCAGAGATATCAGATGTGAGCGTAGCAGCCACTCAGCATCATTTTTGCCTGTCGGGGACCCTGCGGCTAAACGACGCTTTATGGACTAGGTCCATTCTAAATGTCGGCACAGGAACTGTTGTCATACTTGATGAGCTGAGAGGAACCAAAGATGGCATTCTCAACCTGAATCTTGTTTTTGATCCATCAATCAGAATAGTGGAACGGAGTAAAGACAACATTGAGGAAGAGGGCTTCATCGCAGGCTTGATGTTGTTGGGATGGCCTGAGAGATCGATTGCCCTGCTTTACGGTAGTGAGGATGAGCCTGGCGGATGGTTCTCACGGCTTTACGGTCAACGCGAAGCTACATTTCAGTTGAAGACTGAGGCTGAGGTGACGCAAGCCAATCGTTCAGCCATTATAATCGCAAAAAACTTTGGGGATATGATGGACATATCCGGCCTTGAGAAGTGTAGATTGGTAGTCAAAGGTAACATTGAGGACAAGACCATCTCGTGGTTTAGAAGAATGCTTGCTGAGGGCGATTCCAGAGGGCTGGTGAAACGCTACGGCATGTTTAAAACGCCGGCCAAGGCAAAAAGAACAGAATAATATTCAAAGTTTGGGAAGTGATGGCCATGAAAGTTTTACACATTATGCACAGATCCGTCCCGGGAACCAGCGGATACGCAATACGCAGCAGGGAAATAGTTAACAGGCAGTTGTCTCATGGCCTCAGGCCAATGGTGGTCACATCGCCGTCCCAGGCGCCGTTGGGAAATCTGGATAATGAAAAATCGGAAATAATTGATGGTGTGAGATATTTCAGAAGCTGTGGCAAATGGCTGTCCGCAAGCGCAGAGGTTTATGACCCGAGCAACTTCCGATCGGCGCTCAGGGTGGCCCAAAACCTGCGTCTGGTCTCGATGTGCGTGTCGTTGGGGCGTAAATATAAACCGGATGTAATACATGCCCACTCACCTTTCACATGCGGATTGACCGGAGATGTCGTGGGCGCCGCTCTGGGAATTCCAACCGTTTATGAAACACGGGCTTCGTGGGAGGACTCACACCTCAGCAGAAACAGACTGACCGAGAAATCGCCGACGTACGTCCTCATGAAGAACCTTGAAACACTTGCCATGAAAGGCGCCAAGATGAGGATAGCTATTTCTCGAGCGCTCAAAGCGGATATAGTGAGCAGAGGTTTCAGTCCGGATCAGGTTGAAATTGTCCCTAACGGGGTGAATCTCGACCATTTTGTGCCAGGCCCGGCTTCCGGGGAACTTCTTGACAGGCTTGGTCTGAACGGGAAACTGGTTCTCGGGTACATCGGATCATTCTTCTATTATGAAGGACTCGACATGTTAATCAGGGCTGTCTCAGAATTGAGGCCGGATTTTGAGAATGTGGCTGTCCTCCTTGTAGGCAGTGGAGAAGCTGAAAACGAGCTTCGTCAACTGAGCCGTGAATTGGGTGTTAAAGACCAGGTAATATTTGTGGGGCGGGTTTCCCATGGTGAAGTACAGAAGTATTACCGTTTGGCGGACATCTGCTGTCTGCCGAGAATAAAGTCCAGGCTGACCGACATTGTCACTCCGCTGAAACCAGTTGAAATAATGGCGATGGAGAAACCACTTCTGGCAAGTGATGTGGGAGGACATACGGAAACAGTGATCGACGGCGTCAACGGAATGTTGTTCCGAGCTGATGACAATTCGGATTTTGTTTCGAAACTGAAAGCGCTGCTGTCCAACGAGGTGTCCAAGGTAGACCTGGGAAAGCGTTCTCGAGAATGGGTTCGGGAAAATCTGGACTGGGACATTCTTGCACGAAAATATTCCGGTATATATGAGAGGTTGCTGAACCATTCACACTAATTTGTGCGAGTGAGGCCGGTTTTTCAGGAGATTCATGATGGCTGAAAAAAATTCTTCACTAAAGATTATATCAGTAAACTTGAGTCTGGTGATAGTGCTGTTAGTTGTTTCGTTTGTTGGGGCAGAATGGTTTTTGAGGCTTTACATTCCGGATACGGACCACAAGGGCATGAATGAACTGGCTCCGGCCCCTTTGTATTACCGAATCATTCCGAATTACCAGGGTGTGCTTGAAGGGGTAAAGGTCAGCGTCAACTCTGATGGTTACAGGGACTCCGAATTTGAACGACAAAGGCCGGAGTACCAGAAACTTGTTGCAATCATAGGAGATTCCATAACTTTCGGACAAGGTGTTCCTCAGGAAAAAACTTTTCCTGCTGTCCTTGAGACACTTTTGAACTCATCGACCAAAAAACGTGAATACAGAGTGTGGAATCTTGGTGTTCCCGGTTATAATACCCAACAGGAATACGAAGTGTTCAATTCCCTTGTTCTGCCTCAAAAACCTTACTGGATATTTCTTGCCTTTATCGTGAATGATGTTGAACCCGTCAATGAAGGGGCCTTGAGAATTATCGGCGGAGAAAAACCTCAGGGCCAGGCTTCATGGATATCCCGTCAGCTGGACGAATCGCTGGTGATATACCTCGCCCGAAACCGGCTTGGTCAGATGATCAGAATGTTCAAGCCGGATTATCATGGGTCCTCATACATCGAAGCCACAGTTCGTTTATACGAGGGAACTGAGTCTCCATGGATTGCCGCGTCCAAAGCAATTGAATCCATGAAACTTCTGAGTGATGAGAAGAACATCCGTTTTACTGTAGTGATGATACCATCGATGATGGATTTTGAGAGATACCCGTTCGAGAAAATCAACAGGCTTCTGGAGAGCTTCTGTAAAGAAAAGGGGATAGATTTTCTGGATGTCCTCCCACACTTCAGGGGACATAACCCTTCAAGCTTCCACGTATCGATGATAGATTCGCATCCGAATGAATTTGCTTACCGGATAATAGCGAGGGCAATAGCCGATCACATGGCCAAATCTGCTTCGAGCGTGATGCAGGACTAGCCGGACTCTACGGCTGGTCTCTGCCATCGATCAGTATGAGAACATTTACAGGGGGCTTGGCTATACCAGTGTCCGTCTGCACTAGTTCGGCACGCGTGACAGAGATGAATCTTACTGCTACCTGCATGCCCACTTCACACCACGTGCATACACCAATCAGTTCCAGGACATGGGTTCCAAGGTATCCCTGAACTACGATCTTTTCGTCCAGCATAGCTTCGATGAAACCGTTATCGCTTCTAGGCATATAAGGAGTGGCCAACGACTGTGAGGTCGTCAAGGCCAGGGACAGGATTAAAGTCATGGATACTATTATTGACGAAACTTTCATGACGGCCTGCCCCTGATGGCTCAAGACTTTTTATCGACATTTCCAAATGTGGCCAGCACCTTGTAACCTGTGACAGCTTCGAGGTCATGCGGGTTCTCGAAGGTGAAGTCAAAGAAGTTGGCGATGAATATCAGGCCCACGCTAAGGAAAATCGCAAAAAGGAATCCGGCAAACACGAAGAGCCCGGTT